>JAITKA010000058.1 GCA_031278635.1 Deltaproteobacteria bacterium
CATGAATAGATTAGATTAAATTTTCTATTGTTGATATTTACGTAAGTGGGTAAAAATATTTTATTGGTAAAGATATCAAATAAAGCTGACTTAAGTTTTTTAGAAAAAATGTTTGGGTCACTAGATTTTGTTCTTTGCCAAGGTTAAGAGCCGCTATTTAGTGGGGTGATGTCTTAAAAACGGTGAAAGTAAATTTTTGATAGCATTTTAGTTAAATTTTAAATTTGAATTCACAAGGAGAATTTGTTAAAATGCCTGGAGTACAAATGTGGGTTGGTTAAGCGTAAACGTTAATTTTTCCAACAGGGAAGTATTGCTGGTTGGGGCCGGGCAGGTAGGCCTTCGGAAATTGGCCGATTTGTTGGCCGTTGGCGCAAGGGTCAAGGTGATTGAACCCAAAAGGGATCCTTATCTGACAGACTTGGCTAATAAGGGCGCGATAACGTTAGAGAATCAATTCGAGGAAGGATTTTTGGACGCGAGGCCGTGGGTTTTCGTGGCCGTGGACGATCCCGCCGAGGCCAAGGCCATCTCGGCCATGGCCTCGGCCAGGGGGCTCATGGTCAACGTGGCCGACCGGCCCGGTGAATGCGGGTTCATCATGCCGGCCTTGGTGGACGACCCGCCCTTTCGCGTGGCCGTCTCCACGGGGGGCAATTCACCGGCCCTCTCGGCCAGGGTGGCCCGGGAGCTTAGGCTGGCGTACGCGGGTTACGGGGCCCTGGCCGCTTTGCTGGGGAGGCTCAGGCCCCTGATCATGAATTCCGGGCTTGGCCCCGGGGAAAGAAAGTCAATGTTTAAGGCCCTGGCCGAGGATAGGTCCTTGGCCGGCCTTTTGGCCGGGGGCGACGCGGCGGCGCTGCGGGAGGCCTTGCGAAAGCGCCTGGATCCGGTGGAAGTGCCGCCGGGGTTTCCCCTGACCTGACTGGCCCGGCAGCGCCCCGGCAGGGCGCCTTGGCCAGGGCGGCCAGGGACCGGGAGGCCCTTTGGCCGGGTGCCCCCTTCGGGGCCGTGATAACCAAGCTTTCGTTAAACCATTTTTTCGTCCAACCGTTGACGGTGTCGCCAGGCGCGTTTTCGCGCGCTTATGGTGGCGGCAATGAGATTGTTATTCCAACCGGTGTCAGCGGGACCAGTTTTGAGGCCTTATGGAAATCGTCGTAACGGGGGTGGGTCATCGCTCGGCCCCGGTAGCCTTGAGGGAAACCCTGGCCAGGTGCGGGCTTGGCGAGGATAGGGGCTTGCTGGGGCTTTGCGCCCTTGGGATCATCTCGGAAGGTTTGGTGATCTCGACCTGCAACAGGGTGGAGATCGTGGCCGTGGCCCCCGGGCCGGGGGACCCTGGCCCGGAACTGTTGAACTTAATGGCCCAGGCCTCGGGATACGGGGCGGCCGAGCTTAAGCCCTTCGTCCACCTGTACTCCAACCTCGAGGCCGTGGGCTACCTCTTCCGGGTGACCTCCGGGCTTGACTCCCAGGTGCTGGGCGAACCGCAGATTCTGGGCCAGGTCAAGGAGGCCTTCAGGACGGCCACGCGTTACCGGACCGTGGGCCCGATCGTGAGTAAGCTCTTCCACAAGAGTTTCCAGACGGCCAAGCGGGTCAGGAGCGAGACGGAGCTGGCCTCGGGGACCGTCTCCATGGCCTCGGCCGGGGTGGCCATGGCCGCGGGGCTTCTGGGCGGCCTGGAGGGCAAGAGGGCCGTCATAATAGGCTCGGGGGACATGGCCTCGCTGGTGGCCACGCACCTGAGGGCCAAGGGGGCGGGACCCATAGGCGTCTACGGGCGCTCTTTGGAAAGGGCCCAGGCTTTGGCCCGCAAGGTCGACGGGGAGGCCGGGACGCTGCCCGGGCTCCTGGCCGACGCGGGGGCCGGGCTGGGAAAGGCCGACGTTTTGTTCACGGCGGCGACGACCATGGAGCCCATACTGACGGCGGCCGATCTGGCCGGCCTGGCCCCGTCGGGGCTGCTGATAATCGATTTGGGCGTCCCCAGGAACGTCGAGGGGGCCGCGGGCGACCTGGGGGGCATAACCCTGGTCAACGTGGATCGGCTGACCGAGGTCGTGAGCGACAACCGGTCGCTAAGGCTCATGGAGGCCGGGAAGGCCAGGGCCATCGTGGACGAGGAGGTCGGGAAATTCAGGCGCTGGCTCTCCAGCCTTGCCACCAGCCCGACCATAAAGGACCTGATTGGCCTCGCCGAGGAGGCCAGGTGCCTTGAGCTGGAAAGGACCATGGCCAAAAACGGCTTCAGTCCCGAGCAGAAAGAGGCCATCGAGGCCATGAGCCGGAGCCTGGTCAGGCGCATCCTCCATAATCCCCTGACCTTCGCCAAGGGTTGCCACCGCCACGGTCACTCGGATTATCGTTTGGACGTTTTTAGGCGCGTTTTCGGCCTGGATCCCCAGTAGGGAAAAAGAAGGCTTGGACCGTCCCGGTCAGGGCCAAACAAACCGTTGCTTTTCGTTAAACATAATCGTCTCAGTCGCCTCCCGGAGGTATATAAGCATGCCAGTTTTCGTTGACAAGGACAGCATCCGTGAAAATTTCATGGACGACAACGAGCTGATCTTCGAAAGCATAGATCTTTTCATGGACAGTTCCGCCTCGAGATTTAAGGCCCTCCAGGAGGCGGTCGCGGCCAAGGACGCCGATCGCGTCATGGCCGAGGCCCACGCTCTAAAGGGCGTGGTGGGCATTTTCTCCCCGGGCGACGTCATGGACGCGGCCAAGGACCTGGAGTTCATGGGCCGCAACCACAACCTGGAAGGCGTGGACGCCGCCCTGGCCAAGTTTGGGGCCCTTTTGTCCGAGCTGACCAGGATCCTCCAGGAGTGGAAGGAGGAGGAGCCGTTGGAGGAGGACGACGAGGACGAATGAGCCGGGTTGGCTCTGCCGGGGCCTTGGGGGATGAATAAAGGCCAATCGCGGGTCGCTTCCTTAGAAATCACTGGCAAATAGGCATGGTTATTTTATTCTTATATGCGTTTCGCACATATAAGAATGGGATAACAAGGCTTGTTTGCAGATTGTAAACATAAAGCCTTGTTTTTTCTCACGATAGGCGAGCCCGCGTTCTCGCTGGATATTTTTCCCGCTTGGTCCATGGCCAATCGCATCCCCGCCTAGGCATTGACGAAAGTGGGTTTGGGGGCGTTTGAGTTCCCTTTAGACAGACCGTAAAGCTTTTATCCCTATTCGAAGTGGTCTTTGTAGATTTAATGGGACTAAATTTTTGTAAAAAATGACTTGAAAATATCTTGAAAATGGCCTAAAAAGGAATTGAAATTGGTTTGAAAAGGATTTGAATTTGGCTTGAATTTAGTGTCAAGGCCATATGTAAGGGTAAATTGGCCAGATTACGAAACGAAACGGATTGGCGCGTCTCGATATTGATAAAAATGGCGCAGTCGGCTAAAATCGTCTAGCCCTAACTTCGCGCGCCACGCGAAACGGTCGGGAGGGGTATTTCCCGCCAAAGGCCATTGGCCGGTTCGGCCAATGGCCGAATCGGCTTTGGTTAGTTTTTTTTGGTGCCCCATGGGGCCCCGGTCAGTCAGGCCGGGACATTTTCGGCAGGTTATTTCCCAGGTTCAGTCTTTTTATGGATATGTCAGCGGACCCACAGGAAAATATTTTACCCGGCGACGAGTCGATGGAGGAGCTGTCCGAGCGCAGCCCGGTCATCCAGGCCCGCGTCCAAAAGGCCCTGGACTTGGCCGCCGCCGGGTTGGAGTTATACCCCAACGGTTTTAGGCCGGATCACAAGGTGGGGGACGTCCGGGCGGAGTTCGGCGACCTTTCGGCCGGGGAGTTCGAGGGCAAGGAAGAGAGCCGCAAGCTGGCCGGGCGGCTGATGGCCAGGCGGGATTACGGGAAGTCGGTATTTTTCGACCTGATCGACTCGACCGGGAAGATCCAGGTATACGCCCGCAAGGACAAGCTACCGGCCGAGACCTTCGAGTTGGTGAAAAAGTTTGACATCGGCGACATAGTCGGGGTCACGGGGAGCGTTTTCAAGACCAAGACCGGCGAACTCACCCTTTTGGTGACCGGGATTGAGCTGGTGACCAAAAACATGTGGCCTTTGGCCGAGAAGTTCCACGAGATGAACGTGGAGCTGAAATACCGGCGCCGCTACCTCGATCTGATCATGAACGAGGAGTCGAGGCGGGTCTTCAGGCTCCGCTCGGAAATCGTGCGGGTCCTGCGGGAATTCATGCTGGGGAAGGGTTTTTTGGAGGTCGAGACCCCCATGATGCATCCCATCCCCGGCGGGGCCTCGGCCAAGCCCTTCGTCACCCATCATAACTCATTGGACTGCCGGCTTTTCTTGAGGGTGGCCCCGGAACTGTACCTGAAAAGGCTCCTGGTCGGGGGCTTTGACCGGGTTTTCGAGATAAACCGGAGCTTTAGGAACGAGGGCCTGAGCGTCCAGCACAACCCCGAGTTCACGATGATGGAGTTCTACCAGAGCTACTCCGATTACGCCGAGCTGATGGACCTGACCGAGGAGATGATCGAGACGGTCGCCCTGAAGGTCGTTAACTCCACCGAGATTACCTACCAGGGCGAGGGGGTCAGCCTGAAGCGGCCCTGGAGGCGCCTGACTTTCCTGGACGCCCTGGTGGACGTGGGCGGCATGCCCAGGGAGGCCCTGGGCGACAGGGAAGCGGCCCTGCGCCATCTGGCCTCTCTCGGGGTCGATATGGGGGGGGAGCGGGTCCTGGGCAAGATCCTGGCCAAGATATTCGACCTCAAGGTCGAGCCGACCCTCCTCAACCCGACCTTCGTGACCCGGTACCCGGCCGACATAAGCCCGCTGGCCAGGCGCAGCCAGGACGACCCGTCCCTTACGGACCGTTTCGAGCTTTTCGTGGTCGGCAGGGAGATGGCCAACGCCTTCTCCGAGCTCAACGACCCCCTCGACCAGAGGAAGCGTTTCATGGACCAGGTGGCCGAGCGGGATTCCGGGGACGAGGAGGGCATGTACCTGGACGAGGATTACGTGCGGGCCCTTATGTACGGCATGCCACCGGCGGCCGGCGAGGGCCTGGGGATTGACCGCCTGGTCATGCTTTTGGCCGACGCCGCCTCCATCCGGGACGTTTTGCTCTTTCCCCACATGCGCCCGGATAACTGAGGCGATCCGGCGGCCATGGGCATAGAGAGAAGCATCGCCATAAGGTATCTGAGGGCCAAGAGGCGCAACTCGCTGCTTTCCCTGATATCGGTTCTGGCGGTCGGCGGGGTGGGCCTGGGCGTGGCCGCCCTAATCGTGGTCCTCTCCGTTTTGGCCGGGTTCGAGCTGAACCTGTTCAACAAGCTTTTGGGCCTGACCGCCCACGTCACCGTCTACCGGTCGGAGGCCCCCATGACCGGGTGGCCGAGCCTGATCGAGAAAATAAGGGCCGTGCCCGGGGTCTCCAAGGCCGTGCCCTTCGTCAACGGCCAGGTCATGATCAGCGCGACCGGCGGGGCCAGCGGCATCCTGCTGATGGGCCTGGACCCGGTGGTGGCCAAGGAGTCGGGCTTCTTCGCCCAGCTGAACCTCTCGGAGCGATCCGAGGAGAACCTGGTCACCCAGCCCATGAAAAGCCCCTGGGACATCCCCCCGGACGAGTTCGGGCGGCCCCAGGAAATGGGGCCCGATCCCCTGTGGGAGGGGGTCCCGCTCTCCGACCAGGGCGACGACGTCGGCTCCGCCCCCAGGCAGAGGCCGCTCATAATCGGCCGGGAGCTCTCGTACATACTGGGCGTCCAGCCGCTGTCGCGGGTCAAGCTGATCTCGCCCTTCGGCCGGGTGACGCCCCTGGGGAACAGGACCCCGCTCAACAGGGTCTTTACCCTGGCCGGGACCTTCCAGGCCAATTATTTCGACTTTGACACCAAGGTGGCCTTCACCACCCTGGAAGAGGCCCAGGACCTACTGGGCATGAACCGCGACGAGATCTCCCTGGTCGAGATTTACGTCGATGACATCTACCGGGCCGGTGAGATAAAATCGGCCATTTTGAGGGCCCTGGACGACGACACCTACTGGGCCAGGGACTGGATGCAGATGAACATGAGCCTGTTCTCGGCCCTGAAGCTGGAACAGACGGCCATGTTCGTCATACTGACCCTGATTATTTTGGTCGCGGCCTTTAACATCGCCTCGACCTTGATTATGATGGTAACCGAGAAGACCCGCGACATCGCCATCCTCAAGGCCATGGGGGCCACCTCCGGGCAGGTCAGGCGCATCTTCACCATCCAGGGCCTGATAGTCGGTTCCGTGGGGACCCTGGGCGGCCTGGTTTTCGGCATCGCGGTCTGCCTACTCCTGAAGCGCTACGAGTTTATCTCCCTGCCGCCGGGCATCTACCTTATGAGTACCCTGCCGGTGGAGATGAGGCCCCTCCAGATCGCGGCCATCACCCTGGTCTCGCTTCTGATCAGTTACCTGGCCACCCTGTACCCGTCCCGGCAGGCGGCCAAGATGGACCCGGTGGAGGCGATCCGCTATGAGTGACCGAGGCCCAAGCCGCCAGACGCCGCCGGGGCCGGCGACGGCCCCGACCCCGGCGACGGTTCGGTAATCGCCATGGGCGAGAGGAAACCAGGCGAAAAGCCGCCCATCAGCCGGAAGGTGGGACCCCAGGCGGAGGCGGGGGCCGACGGGAGCCAGCCCCTCCTGGAGGCCTCGGGCGTCACCAAGGTCTTCGTGGCCGGGGGCGAGCGGCTGACCATTTTGAATTCCCTGGACCTGACCGTGGAACGCGGGCGTTCCATGGCCGTCCTGGGCGCCTCGGGCTCCGGGAAGTCGACCCTCATGTACCTTCTGGGGGGCCTCGACCGGCCGACCGGGGGACGCGTCCTTTCCAAGGGCCGGGACGTCTTTTCCCTGTCCGAGAACGAGCTGGCCCACTGGCGGGCCAAGGAGATAGGCTTCGTTTTCCAGTTCCACTATCTGCTCTCGGATTTCACCGCCCTGGAAAACGCGGCCATGCCGCTCCTCCTGAGCGGCATGGGGCGCGAGGAGGCCTACGGCCTGACCGAGCCGATCCTGGAACGGGTGGGCCTAAGCGACCGCAAGGGCCACCGGCCCGGGGCCCTTTCCGGGGGCGAGCAGCAGAGGGTGGCCATAGCCAGGGCCCTGGTCATGGGGCCGGAGGTCCTCTTGGCCGACGAGCCCACGGGCAACCTGGACAACAGGAACGCCTCCATGGTTAACGATTTGTTCCGGGAACTTGTCACGGAACGGAACCTGAGCGCCATCGTGGTCACCCACAACGAGCGCCTGGCCAGGATGATGGACGCCTGCATGGAAATTTTCGAGGGGCGCCTCAGGCCCTGGCAGGGCCAATAGGCCCGGCGGGCCAAAAGGCCGCTTTACCGTCCGGCGAAGGCTTGGGCCGACGCTAGCTTACTAATTGGCTTAAAAGAGACGATCCAAAACTGCCCCTTGGGGCTTATTGAAGGAAAGTAACCGCAACATCCCAACTCAGCGCCCAAACGGCCACGGGACCTCGCGGGGAGAGACACTAATGATCAAAAGTACCCTTCTAAAAGTTGCCCTCCTGGCCGCGCTCGCGCTGGTTATCCAGGTTCCCACGGCTATGGCCCAGCAGGGCCAGAAGGTGGCCGTTTCGCCATACAGGATTTTCGGCGTCACCGGTACCCAGCTAGAGCAGTTGGACAACCTAAGCCGCGGGTTGCTGGACGTGACCGTCAATGGCCTCACCACCCAGGGCTTCGTACCCCTAAGCATGGGCAACCAGGTCCTCAACATGAGCGACCAGGCCGTGATCGCCCAGGCGAGGCAGCTGGGGGCCGATTTCCTTCTCTTGCCCAGCATGACCAGGGAGAGCTCGGGATCCCTGACGCTGACCGCCGAGCTGATACCCCTGGCCCCCGGCCTCAAGGGCAGCGGGAGCATGTCGGCCCAGGCCTCAAGCGCGGAAAACCTGCCGCCGGCCGCGGAAAGGCTGGTTTTGATGACCACCGACCACCTCTTCGGCGGCGGGGCCAGGGTCGCCTCGGTCCAGATCACCGGGAGCGCCATGGCCGATAACCAGGCCATCCTGAACTCCCTCCGCATCAGGGTCGGGGGCACCTACAACGAGGCCAAGGCGGCCTCCGACATAAGGCGCCTCTACTCGATGGGCTACTTCGAGAACGTGAGCGTGGAGACCACCGACGTCGCCGGGGGCAAGGCGGTCCGGTTCATCGTGACCGAGCGGCCGCAGATCGGGGCCATCACCTTCCAGGGCAACAAGAAGTACGATAACGAGGACCTGATGGACGAGGTCGGCATAAAACCCATGGACGTGGCGACCGACCAGCTCATGACCACGGCCGTCTCGAACCTGACCAGGTTCTATAACGACAAGGGTTACCCGAACGTTGCCATCAGCTACGAGATCAAGCCCGGGACCGACAACAGGGCCCAGGTCATCTTCACCATCAACGAGGGCGGCCGGATGTTCATCAGGAGCATCACCTTCGAGGGTAACGAGTTCTACTCCGACCGCAAACTTCGGGGCCAAATCCAAAGCAAGACCCGCGGGGCTTTCACCTCCTGGCTCACCGGCAGCGGGAAACTGGACCGGGAGAAGCTGGCCAACGACTCCAGGGTCCTGGAGCAGTTCTACGCCAAGAACGGTTTCCTCCAGGCCAGGGTCGGCGACCCCGACGTTAACACCTCCGAGGACGGCGACGGCTTCGACATCGTCTTCCCGGTCTTCGAGGGCCCCCGCTTCAAGGTGGGGGAGGTCAAGCTGGACGGGGATCTCCTCGAGGATGACGATCCCGTCAAGATGCTAAAGAAACTCGATCTCCCGGACGAGAAGTGGTTCAACAACGAGGTCCTCCAAAACGACGTGAACGCCCTCAAGGACTACTACGCCGACAAGGGCTACGCCTATAACGTGATCGAGCCCCAGTACGGGGAGGTGGACGCCGATGGCCGCCTGTCGGTCACGATCAACATCATGCCCAGGCACCTGGTCTATTACAACCGCATCACCATCGTCGGTAACGACAAGACCCGCGACAAGGTCATCCGCCGCCACCTCGACGTGGCCGAGGGCGATCTGACGACCTCGACGAAGATCAAGAACAGCCAGATGAACCTCATGAGGAGCGGCTTTTTCGAGGACATAAACATCGTCACCAGCCCCTCGGACGACCCGGAGGCCATGGACATGCGCGTCGAGGTCAAGGAAAGGCCCACCGGGTCCTTCCAGATCGGCGCCGGCTACAGTAACTACAACGGCATCTTCGGCGTCATGAAGATCACCCAGGACAACCTCTTCGGCTACGGCAGGCGCATCGCCTTCGAGGCCAACGTCGGCGGCAGCAACAATTACTTCGATTTATCCTTCACCGATCCCTGGGTGGCCGACATCCCCCTGATGATGGGCTTTAACATCTTCAAGTACAGGAACGAGTACGATTATTTCGACAAGGACTCCATCGGCGGTTCCATCAAGGCCGGTTACCCGATCTTCGAGCGCTTCTACCTGACCGGGACCTACTCCTGGGAGAAGGTCGAGATCGAGGACGCCGGTTACCTTTTCTCGGCCTATTTACGGAGCATGATGGGCGGGTCCATTAACAGCACCTTCACCCTCTCGCTCCTCAGGGATACCCGTAACCACTATTTCCAACCAACGGCCGGGTCCTCGGCCAGGGCCAGCTACACCGTCGCCTCGAGCCTTTTCGGCGGCGACACGGCCTTTAACCGGGTCGAGTTGGAGTACGCCCATTGGATACCCATCACGCCGCTCCCCGGCTGGGCCCTCATGGGCCACGGCGAGATTGGCTGGACCAAGGAAACCAGCAGGGGCGGCCTGCCGATTTACGAGAAATACATGATCGGCGGCATCAACTCCGTGCGCGGTTACGACTGGTACCAGATCTCCCCCAAGGACCCGTACACCGGCGAGAACATCGGCGGGGAAAAGATGCTGGTCTTCAACTTCGAGCTGACCTTCCCGCTCTTGCGCGACCAGGGTCTCTTCGGCGTCTTTTTCTACGACATGGGCAACGTCTGGCACGAGAACGATCCCTATACCTTCGGTGACATGAAGCGAAGCTACGGCGCCGGGCTTAGGTACCTATCGCCCATGGGACCGCTGAGGATCGAGTACGGCCGGGCCATGGACCCGGATCCCGGCGAGCCGAACGGCCGCTGGGAGTTCACCATGGGGGCCATGTTCTAAATCTTTCCCGCCGCCGAAGCGTAGCTCCCGCGGCGGGATCGTTTCCAATCCGGTAAAATCACGCTTTCGTTGGGTGGTGTAAATGACAACAAAAGGCAGATCTCTCCCCCAGAAACATGGCCGCGGCCCCAAGGGGGGCCTTTTGGCCCTGTTTGGCGCCTCCGTGGCCGCGCTGTCACTGGCGGCGCTCTCCATGCTCCTCCCGTCCGGGGCCTCGGCCCAGCTGACCGAGTATGACACGCCCAGCGTCATGATCCCGGTCGATCTCAGCGGCACGTATTATCGCTACAACATAGTCATCCCCGACTTCCAGCCCCTGAGGGCGGGCGGTAGCGTCGACCAGAACGCCCAGGCCCTGCCCACGAGGCTGGGCAAGAACCTGGACATGACCGGGTTTTTCCAGCTGGTCGATCCCAGGGCCTCCCTTGAGGTCGATCCCAGGGCGGGCCTGACCAACGCCCCGCCGCTGGATTACGCCCCCTGGGCCCAGATCGGGGCCAACTTCATCATCAAGGGCGGGATCCGGGTCTCCGGCTCCAACATCGCCATGGAGCTGAAGCTTTTCGACGTGGCCCTGGGGCAGCAGCGCCTGGGCAAGCTCTTCGAGGGTAAGGTCAAGGACGCCCGGAAGATGATAAACGTCTTCACCAACCAGGTAATCCTCGCCATCACCGGCGAGCCGGGGGTTTTCGGGTCCAAGATCATCTTCGTGACCGGGGAGAGGGCCGGCCGCGGCATCATGATGACCGAGCTCGGGAGCGACGAGGCCGAGGGCGTCTTCGCCTCCAAGAACGGCCCGGCCAGCCAGCCCACCCTGGGCCCGGGCGACAAGACCGCCTGGACCCACCGTAACCGCAACCGTTCCGAGCTGGTGGCCAACGGGCGCGTCGTCCATTCCGGCGACACGGTCCTGACCCCGGCCTACATGCCCGACGGCACCCTGGTGGCCGCCCTCTCGGGCGCCGTCAGCACCAACCTGACCGTTTTCGAGGGCCGCTCCAAACGGCCGATCACCGGCGGCGGCGGCATCGACGTCTCCCCGACCTTCTCGCCGGACGGCAGGATGGCCTACGTCTCCACCTCGGGCGGCGGGGCCGGCATATACGTGACCTCGGCCTCCGGCGGGCAGGGCGCGAGGATCTCCCCGGGCGGGACCAGCACGGATCCCTCCTGGTCGCCCAAGGGCGACAAGATCGCCTTCGTTTACCGGGAAAGGGACATCTGCCTGGTCAACCCCGACGGCTCCGGCCTCATCCAGCTGACCGGCGGCCAGGGCCAGAACTTCCACCCGAGCTTCTCCCCCGACGGCAGGATGATAGTCTTCTCCTCCAACCGCGGCGGGCGCCACCAGCTCTACGTCATGAGCGCCAACGGCGACCGCCAGCAGGTCCTGATGCCCGAGTTCCAGGGCTCCATGACCCTGCCGACCTGGAGCCCTGTCATGCCCCCCAGCTGATAGCCCCCCAGGCCATCGGCCCCCATCCCGCCCCGGCCTCAAAAAGGCCGGGGTTTTAGCTTGGGCCGCGGCGCCCCGGCCTCGGCAGGCCGGATTAACGGCACCGGCAAGACCGGCATGACCGCCGGGAGCTCCGCCGGGGACGGCTCTTCCGCGAAGAGCTCGCCGGGGGCGACGATGGGAACCGAGGGGGGCCAGGCGTCCCACGTCCCGGCGGCGGCGGCCTTTTTGCCCCTTTTGGGGACGAGGCCGGCGGTGTCCAGGTGTTGCCGCGTATCCTGGCCGGTCATTTCCACCAGGAGCGCGTCGGCGAGGTCCCCATCGGGGATCTTGCCCGGCGTCAGGAGGTCCTCCCTAAGCCCGTGGCAGGCTTTGCGGAGCGCCTCGCGCCAGGTGGTCTTTTCCCTGAGGGAGACGAGGGCGACGAAGGACCGCTCGGCCGCGTCGGCGTGGGGGGAGCGGTCGCCGACTTTCAGCCCCTGGATGAGCCTCCTCGCGAGGGCCGTGTCGTCGCAGGCGAAGAGGTACTTTCCCCGGAGCAGCCTCGCGAGGTCCCCGTCCAGGGCCTCGTCCCGGTTGGCCACCACCGTTTCCCCGGGGAAGAAGGCCTTGATGACCAGGGCGTCCAAGGGGCTCGCGGTATGGAAAACGATCCGGCCGGGGCCCTCCATGGCGTGGGTCCCGCGATAGAACCTCTCCCCGCCCTCCCCGAAGTACCAGAGGTGGAGCAAGTCGTCTTCCTTCTCGCGGCCCCGGCGCCGGGGGGCCGCCTGGGCCTTAGGATCCCAGGCCAGGTAGCCCTCCCCCCGGAGGCAGGGGAATATGAGCCGGCCGGAAGCGTCCGGGTAAAAGGCCCCGTTCCGGCGGAAGAGCTCCAGGGCCCCCCGGCTGAGGCCCGTTTCCTTGGCCAGCCCGGGCAGGATCGGCTCCCACCGGTCGTGGTCGGGCCGGGGGGCCGGTGGCAGGGGGGCGGCGGCGTAGTCCCTTAGGGAAAAGACCTTTCGCAGGGAGCCGCCGTATGGGCCGGGCGGGAGGCAGCCCATGGCCAGGTCGGCCCGGTCGGGGGGAAGGCCCATGAGGTGGCCGGCCAGCTCGTTCAGGCCCAGGCCCTTGACCCTGGCCGCCCGGTCCTCCCAGAGGTGCTCGTTTCCCTGGATGGTCCGGCCGTCCGGGAGCCTCGCCCGCCACCTGGGCTCGTCGAGCTTTATCGCCCCCGGTCCCAGGCCAAAGAGGTTCACGAGGAAAAACAACGGGTGGGTGGCGGCGTGCCCGGGGGCCTCGGAGTCCCCGTTGATCATGTCCGTGAGGGTATCGTGATACCTCTCGGCCTCAAGGAAGTTTTGGGCTTCCCGTTGGAAGCGCTCGGTCAGGCCGTCCAGCCCCCGGTAGACCTCCTCGTCGATCCTCCCCAAGAAGTCCGTGACCCCCATGCCAGGGTCGAATTCCCGGTCAAAGGCCTCGCGGCTCCGCAAGGCCACGGGCGGGGGCATGGGCGAGCGGAGCGCCTCGGATATGAGGGCCTCGGCCTTGTTGACCCGGCCGTAAAAACCCCCCCGGCGGTCCGGCCCTTCCTCCCAGGCGGCCTGGGCCAGGAAATCCACCTCCGCGCCGCCCAGGGCCTCCATGAACTCGCAGTAGGATCTCCTGAGGGCCGTTTCCGTCCTCGGCCCGTCGTAAATGACCGCCCCGTCCTTTGCCCCCCGCTCGACGGCGCCGGCCGAGATAAGGTGGAGGTGGGGTTTTTCCTCGTCCGAATGGAGGACCCCGGAGATTATGTCCCCCCCGAGGACGGACTTGGCCCAGGCCATCGAGAAGGCGACGAAGGACTCCACCCTGGCCACGTCGTAAGTGGCGTTCAGGCCCATGTCATCGGCCCCGTGCCCGCCCCCGTGCCCGACGATGCCCTTTGAGGGCTCCAGGATTAGGCTAAAGAAGGGCTTGCCGACCCTCCCCGCCTCCCGCGCCCCTGGGTTCTCGGCCAAAAATTTGGCCTTGACCCCCTCCGGCGTCCCTATCAAGGGGCTGACCCACGCGTCCCCGTCATCGTCGAACCGCGGCACGGAAGCGTTATCGGGCTCGTATAGCCGATAATTGTGCCCGAGTGCCAGCCCCAGGGTCTCCCACGACGCGATCTCCGTCATTCCCAAGCTCGTCCAATCCATAATCCTCCCTCACCGCCCGGCCCCTACCCATGGGCCGGCGGAAATGCCCCCGCCCCCCCTTTTGGGGCCCACCATGGACCCCAAAAGGGGGGGCGGGGGCGTGGTTATTTGCCCCCTTTACCTGAGCTTGAGGATGGCGCCGTAATGCTGGCTCCAGTTAAAACCCCCCAGGGGGTTTTCGAATGGCAGGAAATCGGCCCCCGGCGCGTAATCGGGATCGAATCGTACCAGCTCAAGGAGCCGCAATTCTTGGCAGTACGATTCCCCCCAGGCGTATTCCGTCCTTGGAAAAGGGAAGCGCCAGTGGTGGCTTTCCTTGCGCTCTATCGCGGCGTTCGAGATTATGTGTATGTGGGGATCTTTCCCGTCCATGTGGAGGACCAGGGAAACGATGTCCGGGCCAAAGGTCTTCATGGCCCAGTCCATCGAAAGCACCACGAAGGGATTAAGCTGGGCCTTGGAGACGTTCCTTTCGCACCCCAGGGTCACTTTAATGAAAGACTTGTCGACCGTCCCCCCCTCTCGCGCCCCGGGGTTTAGGGCCAAAAAGAGGGCCTCGACCTCGGCGGGCGTCCCATGGAAGGGGTTGGTCATCGGGTTCCCGCGTTCGTCCAGGGCCGGGGTTGACGCGCCATCGCGGGGCTCGCTTAGCCGATAGGCGTGGTCGAGCGCCTGACCCAGGGCCTCCCATGTCGGGATCCCCATCGCTTCCAGGTCGACCGGGTCGCCCGGCAGCCTAAATATAGGGTATGGGCGATACCCGTCATCCCCGTCATCCCAGTCGTCAATGTGGTCACGATCCTCGGTATCCATTGGGTTCATGAATGGTTCTCCTTTGCCGTTTGGCTTAATCCGATAAGCCGGCTGAAATGCCCCCGCCCCCCTGGGGCCCACCATGGGCCCCAGGGGGTGTGTGTCGGGGGCGTGGTTATTTGTCTCCCTTACCTAAGTTTGAGGACGGCGTCTTGATGAAGCCAGCGGTTAAAACCCCCGATTCGGTGTTTCACTCCCTTCAACATGAACTCGTCCACTTCATCGAAACGCATCTTCCGCAGGTACACCATCCATTCGTGGTACGATTTCAACATGTCGAAGATCGTCTTTGGCCAAGGGAAGTAACGGGCGTGGCTTTCCATCCGGTCTATCCCGGCGTTCGAGATTAGGTGTATGTGGGGATGTTCCCCGTCCATGTGGAGGACCAGGGAAACGATGTCCGGGCCAAACTCCCGCCTGGCCCAGTCCATCGAAGACATGACGAAGGGCCTGATCTTGGTCTTGGAGACGTACCTTGAGCACTCCAGGATCAGTCGATAGAAAGGGTTTTTGACCGCCGCCGCCTTGCGCGCCCTGGGGTTTAGGGCCAAAAATTTGGCCTCGACCTCGGCGGGCGTCCCATGGAAGGGGCTGGTCATCGGGTTCCCTCGATCGTCCAGGGCCGGGGTTGACGCGCAATCGCAGGGCCCGCTTAGCCGATAGGCGTGGTCGAGCGCCTGCCTGAGGGCCTCCAGTGACGGGATCGACCTCACTCTCAGGGCGACGCAGTCGCCCCGATCATCCCCGTCTTCCATGAGGATACGATCATCAATGTCCCTAAGGTTCACGGATTTTTTTGGCCGGTCCCTCATGTGATCACGATCCTCGGTGTCCATTGGGTTCATAAACGGTTCTCCTTTGCCGTTTGGCTTAATCCGATAAGCCGGTCGAAATGCCCCCGCCACCCTGGGGGCCCACCATGGGCCCCAGAGGGTGTGTCGGTGGCGTGGTTATTTGTCTCCTTTACCTAAGGTTGAGGACGGCGTCTTGATGAAGCCAGCCGTCAAAAACCCCCGGGCGCATTTTCGCTCCCCCCAAATCGTTCTCGTTCTTTTCATCGAAATATAACCGCCGCAGGTGGCGCATACATGCGCGGTACGATTCCCCGAAGCCGAATTCCGTCCTTGGCCAATCGAAGCAACGGTTGTGGCTTCCCCTCCGCTCTATCGCGCAGTTCGAGATTAGGTGTATGTGGGGATTGTCCCCGTCCATGTGGAGGACCAAGGAAACGATGTCCCCGCCAAAGTTAATGCCGGCCCAGTCCATCGAAGACAGGACGAAGGGCCTGATCTTGGTCTTGGAGACGTCCCTTGAGCACACCAGGGTCAGTCGAAGGAAAGGCTTGCCGACCGTCCCCGCCTCTCGCGCGCCTGGGTTTCGGGACAAAAAGTTGGCCTCGACCTCGGCGGGCGTCCCATGGAAGGGGCTGGTCATCGGGTTCCCGCGATCGTCCAGGGCCGGGGTTGACGCGCCATCGTCTGGCCCGCTTAGCCGATAGGCGTGGTCGAGTGCCTGCCCCAGGGCCTCCCATGACGTGATTTCCGTCGCTTCCAGGTCGACGCAGTCGCCTGGCCTAAAGTCTTCTTCCGGCCAATCCCCGTCATCCCGGTCGTCCACGCGGTTACGATCTTCCATGTCCATTGGGGTCATAAATCCTCCTTTGCCGCTTAACCGTGGTCGTTAAGCCGGCGGAAATGCCCCCGCCGCCCCTTGGGTCCCACCATGGTCCCCAAGGGGCGGCGGGGGCGTGGGTACTTTTGGTTAAGTTTGGCGAACGCCGGGCGAATGGAACCCGTTATCCGTTCATGAAGTATAAAGGCTATAATTCGCTAGTCAAGGTTAAGTAAATCCGAATAAATCCCTTGAGTTATCGATAGGGGCCCTCGTAACTACTTGAATATCAAGCATTATAATAAGTTAAGATTTAGGGAGAGAATAAAAAAAATAAAAATTATTTTTGACCAATTTTCATGGAATAAACATGGACTAAAAATAATAATGTTTCATGAGGCAAATAATTTTATTTAATTTTATCGAAAATTAAATAGAAAAATTTCATCTTTAGAGGGATAATAATCGCGTTGAGATTGAAGGCCAATGGCAAAAAATCACGCACCAATCCTTGCCCGTCTGAAGCGGGTTTGTTACGATCTCGGTGGTTTAGGGCCTTAAGTGTGGGGCGTTCCCGGCGGCAACCGCGGGATTTTTCGGGGGGCCTTTTGGACTTTGGGGAGAAATTGATTGCCCTAAGGTACTATTTTGGGACCCGCCGGCCTGGGCCCTTGGCATGCGTTTTGCCAGCGGGCTATCGGGGCGGGATGGATGGCCCTTCCCGCCAATGGCAAGAAACCACGCGACAATCGCTCCCCGGCAGGTGCGGCTTTGTCACGATCGAGGTGGCTTAGGGCTTTAAGTGTGGGCCGTTACCGGCGGGAACAGTGGGATTTTTCTGGGGGCTTTTTGGACTTTGGGGAGAAATTGGCTGCCGTAAAGATCTATTTCACGGCTTGCGGGGGCACGGGCCCTCGTTTTGCCGGCGGGCTATCGGGCCGGGTTGGATGGCCCTTCCCGCCAATGGCAATAAACCACGCGACAATGGCTCCCCGGCGGGTGCGGCTTTGTCCCGATCGAGGTGGCTAAAGGCCTTAAGTGTGGGCCGTTCCCGGCGGCGACCGTGGGATTTTTCGGGGGGCCTTTTGGACTTTGAGGCGAAATTAATTACCGTAAGGATCTAATTCACGGGCGGCGTAGGACACGGCCTGCCAGGCCCCACGCCGCGCGATTTGTCGGCGGGCTATCGGGCCGGGCTGGATGGCCCTTTCGGCCAATGGCAATAAAGGGTGCGACAATGGCTACCCTGCGCATGCGGGTTTGTCCCGATCGAGGTGGCTTAGGGCCTTAAGTACGGTCCGTTCCCGGTGGCGACCGTGGGATTTTTCGGGGGGCCCTTTGGACTTTGAGGCGAAATTGATTACCGTAAGGATCTAATTCACGCGCGGCGAGGGGCAAGGGTCAATATCTAGACGTAGACGTCAAGATATTGACCCTTGCCCTGGGCCTTGATTTTCGGGGGTTTGGGCGCGGATTCCTCGGTCTCGGGCCTCCGTTCGCGCATGCGCTCGAGGATCTGGCCGAGCATCTCCTCTCGCCAGGCGGCCCGCTGGGTCGGGGTTTGGGGGGTTTTGGGGCTCACGGCGGGGCTTTGGGAGGATATGGCTGTCATGGTCGGGCCTCCTGGGAGGGGGAAGTCGGGGCCGGCTGGGATTTTGGCCCCCGTAGCCGTTAATTCAAGAATCGGGCCAAATTATGGGGCCGGGTTGAGTTTCGGGCCAAGATAGGTGACAATGGAAACGGGTGAAATTTGCTAGGCGAGAACGGCCCGGCCGGCCTGGCCGGGCCGTTTGGCGCGTGGCGTTTAGGAGGGAAGATGTTTAAAAAAGTGGCCATCGCCAACAGGGGGGCCGTGGCCGCCCGTTTGATCCAGACCTTTGGGAAGATGGGCGTGAAAAGCGTCGTCCTGTGCTCGGAGGCCGACAGGGGCCTGCCGTACGCGGGCATGGCCGACGAGTGCGTGGTTATCGGGCCGCCGCCGCCGAGGGACAGTTACCTGAACCACGAGGCCGTGTTGCGGGCGGCCAAGGCCTCGGGAGCCGAGGCCATCCACCCGGGCTGGGGCTTTTTGTCCGAGGAGGCTGAGTTTGCCCGAAAAGTCCTGGCCGAGGGCCTGGCTTTTATCGGACCCTCGCCCGAGTGTTTGTCCATCATGGGCCATAAGGTGGCGGCCAGAAAGAAAATGGCTGAGTTGGGGCTGCCCATTTCGCCCTCAACCGAGGAACTTACTGGCAGCCTTGAGGAAAAAGCCCAGCAGGCTAGGGCCATAGGTTTTCCCTTGATGATTAAGCCGGCCGGGGGTGGGGGCGGCATCGGCATGATCCCGGTGCTTGGTGAAGACAAGCTAAAAAAAGCTTTGGAAACGGCCGAGTCTCAAGCTCTAAGGGGTTTTGGCAGCCAAGCCCTTTACGCCGAAAAACTCATGGTTAACCCCAGGCACGTTGAGTTTCAGGTGGTGGCCGACCGGACCGGCAGGGCCAGGCCTCTTTGGGAAAGGGATTGCTCCATTCAAAGGCGCCGTCAAAAAATCTTGGAAGAAGCCGGGGCCCCGGCCATCGATCAAGAGAGTTTGGCCCTGATGGCCCAAAAGTCGGCCGATGTTTTAAGTAAGCTAAATTACGATCATCTGGGAACCGTGGAAACTTTATACGACCGGGCCTCGGGCTTTAATTTTTTGGAAGTCAATCCTCGGCTTCAAGTTGAGCACGCCGTGACCGAGAAAGTCAGCGGGGTTAATTTGGTGGCCACGCAAATTAGGTTAGCCCTGGGGCAGGGGGTCGATGAAATTTTGGCTGATTTTGGTTTAGAGGCGGGCTCTTGGCCGATGAGGCCGCCCCAGGGCCACGCCCTGGAAGCCAGAATCTACGCGGAGGATCCCCTTAGGTTTTTACCTTCCCCTGGAAAGATCACCCTTTTTAGGCCGCCCCAACCAAGAGCCGGCTTAACTCTTATCAGCGCTTATGCTCAGGGCTCCGAGGTCACCCCCTTTTATGACCCCATGATGGCCCAGGTCATCGTGCATACTTCGGACCGGCTTAGCTCCATAAAAATGATGTCCGAGGTCTTGGCTGAGTTTGAAATACTTGGTCTAAAAACCAACCTGCCTTTTTTACGGCTGATGATGGATTATGAGCCTTACCTGGCTGGAAATATTCACACGGGCTTATCCGAACAACTGGTTTGTTCGGAAAATTATCAGGCTCGTTTGGAGGGGCTTAAGTGTTAAGGGTTGACCTGCACTGCCATTCAACGGCCTCGGATGGAACCTTTTCGCCTAGGGATTTGGTGAAACTGGCCAAATTTCATAACCTGGCCGCCTTGGGTCTTTGCGACCACGATACGGTCGATGGCTTAAAGGAATTTTTTCAGGCCGGGCGCGATTTGAATTTTCAGGTCCTGGGCGGCGTGGAGTTAAGCTTGGAATACAAAGGCATTACCCACCTCTTGGGCCTGGGGGTTAAATCTCAGGGTCTTTTTCCCGAGTCTTTGGAAGTGGTCAAAGATTACCGGATGGAGCGTAACCGTAAGCTCCTGGAGCGTCTGGCTGAGGTGGGGGTTAATTTAAGCTGGGAGAGATTACTGGAAATTTCCGCGGGCGGACAGATGGGTCGGCCCCATTTTGCCAGGGCCTTATGTGAAGCCGGCTATTGTCATGACCTGCCCGAGGCCTTCGATCGTTACCTGGCCAAGGGCCGCCCAACTTACGTAAATAAAATTCGGCCCAGCCCATCAAAGGCCCTGGCTATTTTAAGGCAATCGGGCTTTGCCCCGGTCTTGGCCCACCCGATAAGTTTAAAAATCTCGGCCGACCAATTTGAAAAGGCCATGCCCGATTGGCTCGATTGGGGCCTAATCGGAATTGAGGCCTATCACCCCGATCAAAGCCCGGAGTTTTCTCAATTTATAGTCCGGCTTTGTAAAAAATTTAAACTGGTGGCCACGGCCGGTTCCGATTACCACGGGGCCAACAAAAAAACGCCCCTTAACTGGGTTAATCACCATAGCCCTTTTGGGCTCCAGGTTATTGACGAATTAACCAGGGCCATGGAAGCTTAAGCCTTTCTGGCCCTGGGTTAAACAAAAAAATTTGTATTTTAAAACAGGCAAGCTTTTTTTTATCATCACGGCCCAAGAGAGGCTAAAGCAAAAAGAAGAGTATTTTAAGAACATGGCTAAGCGCTAAGCCAAAAAAAATGGCCAGGACCGGCCATTTGCTTTGGCGCTGATAAAAAAACGAGAGAGCCGCCAGGTGACTCTCAAGCATAGGATCGAAAGATTATGGCAAAGGTGTCTAAAGTTTTAGGCTTACATTTAAGTCCCAATCAGAAGGGAACTTCCAAGGTTTTGCTGGATAAATTCGCCCAGGGGGTCATCGAGGCCGGCTCGGAATACTCCATGCTGTCCATCAGTAATTACTCAAATTTAAGCGGCTGTGTGGAATGCGGCTCATGTTCCAAGACCGGTCAATGTCAGATCAGCGACGACATGGAGGTTTTTTACCAGGCCTTTGATGAAAACAATAAAATCGTCGTGGCCAGCTCCCTTTTCTTTTACGACGTGCCCGCCCAGGGTAAGGCCGTCATAGATCGGAGCCAAGCCTATTGGTCCAGGCGTTACCTTTTGGGCCAAAACCAGAAAGGCAAAGAAGGGGCCAAGGGTTTTCTCCTGGCCGTGGGGGCCACCAAGGGTAAGGATCTCTTTACCCCGGTCAGCTTGTCGGTTAAATACTTCTTTGACGCCCTGGCCTTTCCCAAAACCTTTGGCACCCTGTTTTTTAAAAGCCTGGAGGGCCCCTCGGACATTTCCGATGAGCAGTTTCTCCAAGCCAGGGCGGCCGGCTTTGAGTTTGGCTCATTTTTTTAAGTTAAGCTAAAAAAAATAAATTTCTAACCTTTAACTTGAATAAGGCCAGGGCTTGGGCTGGAAAAGGGCCCCTGGGGGCTCCTAGGGGCCCCTGGGGGGGCGCCTGGGGGGCTTTATGGGGTCAGCTCAGTGGGGCTTAGCTCAAGGTTTAAGGCGGCCATCAGTAACATGACGGCCGTGCCGGTGGCCAGGGGTTCGGCCCAGAGGCGGTAACCTTGGGAAGGCCTAAAAGAAAAGGGCATACCCGGGGCGGAAATATTGGCCCCTAAGGGAATCAGCTCTGGGGGAAAAAGTTGCTTTGAGCTTGAGGCGTCTAGGATTAGGCTAAAAGAATTGGGAATGGGGCCCAAATCTTGAGAGTAAATTTGAGCCCCGGGTAGGCTTTGGATTAGGGCTTGGGCCTTTTGGGCGATTAAATCGTGAACGATTACCTGGGCCCCCAGGCGGCTTAGGCGCTGGGCGGCCGCCCAGCCCACTGGGCCGGCCCCAATTACCAGGACCCTTTGCTTTTGGAGATGGGCCTGGGCCATAAAAAAAAGGGCCTGGGCAAAGCCAAGACCAGTGGCCTGGCCGTTTGGGGCCTTATAGGATGATTTAAGGTTAAGGCAATGGTAATCGTGGTCATCGGAGGTTAAAAGTAAATCAGCTTGGCGGCTTTGGGCCTGCTTTAGGCCCAGGGCGTCGGGGGCGGTAATAAAAGCCTGGCAACCTAGGCGCTGGGCGATTCGTTTTAGGGCCTCGGAAAAGCCTTCGATTAAGCCCTCCCCGGAACTATTGGGAACTATGGCCAGGCTTTTATTGGCTAGGGCCTGTTGGGCCAGATCGGTTTTTAGATCTAGGGCCTGGGCGGCTAGGCTCAGAAGCGACTGGCCGGTTAAGTTAAAAAGGCTACGGTCAAAATTAGACCAGTTAAGGCCCAGTTTGGCTATGTCCTTGGGGACTAATCTTGTCATGGGGCAAAAAATAGCCCCAAAGGGCCAGGTTGGTCTTTGGGGCTTAGGCTTTAGGTAATTTTGGATAGGAGAAAAAAAACCAGGGCGGCCAAATCGATTAAAACTTTTTGCTTATTTTAGCCAAAAAGTTTTGGGCCAATTAGCAGCCCGCCGAACCATGGCTATAGGCGGCCACGACTTCTTTGATTTCGGGAAATTCCTCTTTAAGGGCCTTCTCCACGCCCATCTTGAGGGTCAGCGAAGACATGGGGCAGTTACTGCAAGCGCCGGTCAAGCGGACCTGGACCACGCCATCTCTGTAATCAACCAATTCCACGTTACCACCGTCGGCCACCAGGGTGGGACGAACTTTGTTTAGGGCCGCTTCTATCGCGCTATTATCCATGAATCACACCTAAAAACTCCTGGGTGGGAGTTTGGCTGAGGCCAAAGGCGAAAAACGCTTGGTACTTTGACCGAAAAAAAACCTAAGGCCGCTCTGAAAAGCCTTTTAAGCCTTGGCCAAAAGGTTCTTGACTAGCCGGCCAACGCCTTTATGGCTAGGCCAGGCCCAAAAAACCGTCATCCGGAAGCTCCGCTTTCACAGAAATTAAGCTCCCGGACCATATGATTCTAGTTTATCAAAATTAGGGAAATTTACAAGCCAAAGTCAAAAAAGCCAAAAAGTCAAATTTGGCCCGAGCCCCAGGGGGCTCGGAGTGAATTTCTTAGCGCAGGCCCCGCTTGTAGTTAAAGGACAGGCCCGGGCTACCGCGACCCTGGTCAATGGCTTTTTTTAGCCGGCGGCCGGCCTCGGCCGGGTTGGGTTCCCGGCGCAAATCAACGATCAGGCCCACAAAACCCTTGGGCTTGGGAACCTTAAGTAAACCGCCGATAAAAACTCGATGTTCTGACTGCAAAATAAAGGCCTCGCCTTCTTGGGCTGACCAGAATTTTTCGCCCCTTTGGCTGACCACCGGGCCCCTTTTTAGACTGGGCGGCCGATATCTGGAGGTAAAAAGGGCCGGGCGGCCGTAAAGATACATAAGAACGCCGCAGGGAAAAGAAGTCTGGGAGAGTTTTAATAAATTTTCTTGGTCGCTTTCCATGGACACGGTCACCCCGGCCAGACCCAGATCGCGCAAGACTTGGCCGGACAAGTGATTTAGGACGCCCAGGTGGTGATCGCCCCAGATCTTGAGGCTTTGGTGTAAGCGGTTTAGTAGATTTATTTGGCCAAGATTGGCGATCATGAAATCCCGGTGACCGGACTCGATGAGTTTTTGGGCCTCCTTTCTGATCTTTTCCTGGGCCCCGCCAAAAAGAAGGGGCGGCAAGCTCCAGACCAGATTACCCACCGGTCCTAGGAGTTTTTTATTATGGCTAAGTTTTTTAACGTTTTCGGGGCTTAAGGGCACGATGACCTTGCGAGGCTTAAATTTTAAGGTTTCTTGGTGGTGATCAAAACCGTCCACCCAGACCCAGAGAGGTTGGGAACCTCCGGCCAGCGTGGCTATCTGGCCACGATCTTTTATTAAGGCCGAAGGCACCGACCTTATGGTCGGCGGCGTGTAATTTTTGGCGATTGTTCTTAGCCTTTTTACCTGGTCCGAGGCCAGGTATTCTTTTTCAAGACTGCCTGAGCCTATTTTATAAATCATGGTGGCCGGGGGTACCACATCGGGATCGCCAATAGTCAGGGTGACTTTTTCGCCAAGCTCGGCCGAGTCAACCTCCTGGCCGTCTTTGAGCATTTTTCTAAGTTTATAGGCCTGGGACTCTTCGGTCTCCTCGGAAAAGCGCAGCCGGTCTAGGATTTTTAAGGGAGCCAGTAGAGTGACCGTGCCCTGGCCCGGACCGGTCGGCTTTAAGGCGCCTATTTTTAAGCCAGAGGCGCTTTGGGTCTCCCAGAGATCCCCGGCGTAGGCCTGGCCCGAAATAAAGCCTGGCCCGGCCACCCGGCCGGGCATTAAATTTAAAATAGATAAGGCCTCTTGGTAGGCTGGTTGGAGGTTTTCCTCGGGGGCCTCCAAGAGTAGTTTATAGGCCTTAACCACTTGGCTGACGTAATCGGGGCCCTTCATGCGTCCTTCGATTTTAAAGGCGGCTATGGGCAGTTTTCTTAGTTCCGGGATAAAACCCAGGCCCATAAAATCGGACAGGGAAAAGAAATTTTTTCGCCGGCCGGCGTTTTGATAAAACCTACGGCAG
The DNA here is from genome assembly GCA_031278635.1 of Deltaproteobacteria bacterium. GTDB lineage: Bacteria > Desulfobacterota > Desulfarculia > Adiutricales > Adiutricaceae > JAIRNQ01. The sequence goes on from JAITKA010000058.1 coordinate 24,260, forward strand.
GGCTGAGTACAGCCGCCCCTTAAGGCCGAACGGCCGCCCAAAAAACTTGACATCAAACATAGGCCGGAAAAAGAAAAACAAAGGGCCCCGTGAATAAAGACCTCAACCGGTAGGGCCCCCCTTTGGGCCAAAAGGGCTATTTCGGACAAATTTAATTCCCGCGGTAGAACCGCTCTGGTAAAGCCCAAACTGGCTAAACTGGTTAGGCCATCGAGGTTATGGACGGCCGTTAAGGTCGAGGCGTGTAAGGGGATTTGGGGACAATATTGACGGCAAATCGAAGCCAAGCCCAGATCTTGGATAATAAAGGCCTCGGGTTCCATTTCCGCGGCCACCATGATGGTTTTATAGGCCGCGGCCAATTCGCCCTCTTTGATCAAAGAGTTGATGGCCAGATAAACCTTGACCCCCATCCGGCGCGATTCTTCGATTAAGCCTTTTAGTTCGGCCAAAGAGAAATTTTCAGCGTTAGTTCGGGCCGAAAACTGATTAAGCCCCACGTAAACCGCGTCCGCTCCGGCCTCCAGGGCGGCCGCCCAAGAGGCTTGACCACCGGCGGGGGCTAAAATCTCGGGCCGGCTGGTCGGCCTGGGGGGGGCCTTACGGGGTTTAGTCATAAATTAAAATCCAAAATTAGGCAAGCTAAGCCGCCCCCCTGGGCTGGCCCAAGCCAGCCCAGGGGGGCGCCAGATTAAACTTTTTCCACCAAAGTCAGGGCCTGGGCGATGGCCTGGGTAGCCGCCTCAACAAAGGCTTCTTTTTGGGCCCCGGTCAGGGTTTGGCCCGGCTCGGGGATTGGGGTATTTTCCAAGATTAATGGCCTGGGCTTATTGGCCAGTTCCGCTTTGGTGGTGACGCCGTACTCCTGGGCCAAACGGCCTTCGAAATAGGCGTTTTGGAAGTCCACGAATTTTAAGGCGTGGGCCGTGGAATCTAAAATGGCCGTCTCGGAGGGGGTAATGAGGCCCTGGCCCAGGGCGGCTTTAAGGCCGGCCAAACATTCCCCGCCTTGAGTGCAAACGGTTAGGCCGTGGCGATTGGCCTGGAGCATGCCTTCCATGATGGCCGTTTCATCAACCTCGACCACGAAAAAGGAGGACAGGCCAGCTTCTTGTTCATATTGCTTACTAAGCACGTCCAGTCTTGGAAAGGAGACCGGATCGCCGATCATGGCCGCTTGGGCCACCGAGGGTTTGACCACGACCGGGCAGTAAGTTCGGCTGCCCAGGGGCTGGCGAAAAAAGCGAAAAACCGGGTTGGCCCTTTGGGACTGAACGGCCACGATCTTGGGTAAGCCGTCAATGACCATGGCCTTATGAAATTTTAAAAGCCCAGAGAGGATGGCCGTGATGTTTCCGGCGTTACCCACGGGCACTATGAGGACCTTATCCAATAAGGCGTAGTCAAATTGTTGGGCCACCTCGTAGGCGTAGGATTCTTGGCCGACCACCCGCCAGGGATTTTTTGAGTTTAAAAGGGCCACGTGGTATTTTTCGGACAGCCTTTCCACCACCTTCATGGAGTCGTCAAAGACCCCGGGCAGTTCAAAGACCGTGGCCCCGGCCCCCAGGGGCTGACTAAGCTGCTGGGGGGTGACTTTACCCTTGGGCAACAAAACCACGGATTTTAGGCTTTGGCCTAAACTTGAGGCGTAAAGGGCGGCGGCGGCCGAGGTGTCTCCGGTGGAGGCGCAAACGGCGATGACTTGGTCAAGATTTTTTATTCTGACCAAATAATTTAACATGGACAGGGCCGCGGCCATGCCCCGGTCCTTAAAGGAGGCCGAGGGGTTTTGCCCTTCCATTTTGACGAAAAAATTGGCCCCGACCTGGTTAGCCAGAGAGCTGGGGGCCTTGACCACCGGGCTATGACCTTCGCCTAGATAGATTATGTCGGACAGGGGGATATTGGGGGCCAAAAATTCGTGGAAAGTAAAAACGCCTTTAAGGGCCTGTAAATTTAGCATCAGGCGATGATCGAAAAGCCTTCTCCAAAATGAGCCTGGTTTTTCTTGTAAACGAGCGATTTTTTTATCGGTTAGCATTAAAAGCCCGCCGCAGGCCGGGCAGGTGTAGAGAAGTTGATCGGGGGCGTGTCTAGCCCCGCAGGACAAGCAGTCATAGCCCAGCTCCCCACTGACCTCGGGGATTAGGAAAGGCTTAAGATCAACGGGAAAATCGTCTACTAACATATGGTGATTCTTCGTTTTACTTTAATTTTTTAAAAAAGGCCAAAAATCTAAAGAAAAGGCGATAGTCCAGGTAGAGCCAGGACTACCGCCGGATTATGGCTTGGTTTTTTTTTCCGAGCCTGGAAAAGGGGCTAAGCCTTGGAATTTTTTTTATTTTCTAAAAAAAATCCCCAAAGGCCCCAAGGCCAAGCTCGGGTACTCGGGTTTAACCGAGAACCTTGGTTATTTGTTCGGAGTATGGGAAAGCGAAAAGTAACAACAGCTCCACGACCAGAGCGTAAATGGCCAGAGACTCAATTAGGGCCAGACCAATAATCATGGTCACCCTGATGGTGCCCGCCGCTTCAGGATTACGGGCGATACCGGTGGTGGCCCCGTAGATGGCTATGCCCTGAGCGAAACCGGGAGCGAAAATGGCGATGGCCATGCCGATACCGGCCGCGGTGGCGATGGTGGAAATGGTGCTTAGAGCGGCGGCCACGTCACCTTCGGCGGCGAAGGCCGTGACCGAAGCCAAGGTGACGATCAGGGCCGTGACAAGGAAGACGGCGGTTTTTTTCATCATGAATTCTCCTAAAGAAACGATTATAAGTGGCGCTTGGCCCAAAAGGGCCGGTAAAAAAATTATAATTTTTTAAAGGCGAAGCCTTAGGCCTAAGGCTTTAAGGCCGGTATAAAAATTCCTGAAAAAAATCAATGCTCGTGTTCGATGGCTTCGCTTATATACATCATGGCCAGGGTGGTCATGATAAAGGCTTGCAAAAAGGAGGTAAATAAACCCAAGAACATCATCGGGAGGGGCACCAAGTAAGCCCCGGCCAGCATGAACAAAACGGCCAAAACCAGATCCTCGCCCATGATGTTGCCAAAAAGACGTAAGGACAGGGAAATGATCCTAGCCAGGTGACTGATAATCTCCAAAGGGATCATTATGGGGGCCAAAAGGGGCACCGGGCCCACGAATTGCTTTAAATACTTAATTCCGTTTGACCTAAAGCCTAAAACATGGGTGGTAAAAAAGATAGATAGGGCCATGGCCAGGGTGGTATTTAAACTGGCCGTTGGCGATGAGCTGCCCGGGATAAGGCCATTGGCGTTACAAATGAAAACGAAAATCATGACCGTGGCCGTGAAGGGGAAAACGAATCGCCCATGGGGGCCCATGACCGTGTCTTGGAAGGAAGCGATGGATTCTATTATGGCCTCGGCCAGGTTTTGAATCCGGCCCGGCACCAAGGTCAGCTTGGAGGCGGCCAACCAAGCCAAGATGATGACCACCAGCATAAAAAACCAGGTATAGACCAAATAATAATACTGGTGGGCGAAATGGCCCAGGCCAATTTTTTCCAAGAGCCAAACCAGCAACATGACCGGATGTTCCATATGTCACCCAAAAAAGCG
>JAITKA010000135.1 GCA_031278635.1 Deltaproteobacteria bacterium
CCATGGTTCGTTTTTCCCATGTTATCCTTTACTTTCCAACGTTTAGGCTTCGTTAGTGTAGCGTTAAGTCTTTTCCCATAAATCGAACCTCAGTGAGTCTCGGTCCAGCTTCCCTTGGCCTTAGGGTAAGGAGTAACCGTCATGCCCGAGCAAGTCCCCGTACTAAATGACCCAAAAACCGACCCGACGGCCGTCCCAACCTATGCCGGCAATGGAACCTCGGAATGGCTTACGAAAGTTGAAGATCAAGTTGCCTTGATGAACGTTGGCCTAAACAAGGTTAACGAGCAAATGTTAGGCGTTACCGAGTCCATTAAAGAATTGAAATCTGAGGTCCAATTATTTGACAACGGTATCGCTGGAGTCAACGCTAAAATTGATAAATTGGAAAAGAGCTTCAACGACAAATTGACCGGTGAAATTGATGGATTAGAAAAGAACCTCAAAGACAAACTCAAAGACAAAATAGATGGAGTCAACGGCATAACCGCTGTTAAAATTGATGTATTGGAAAAGAGCCTCAACGCTAAAATTGACGCACTGGAAAAGTACCTCAACGCTAAGTTTGACGCTAAAATAAATGTAATAAACGCTAAAATAAATGTAATAAACGATAAAATTAATGCGATCAACGTTAATTTTGACAAATTGGAAAAGAGGTTCTACTCTAAGTATTAAAAATTGGAAAAGAAATTAGACTCAGTATGATAAATTGGAAAAGAACTTCGACTCAGTAAAGTCCGTCGGGAGAAATTTAATTATCACCGTGGTGGGGTGAGTCTTCGTTGTTATTGTCACGTTATTATAATAGCACAGGTTATATTGAAATATCTTTAGTAAGCCATGGTTCGTTTTTCCCATGTTATCCTTTACTTTCCAACGTTTAGGCTTCGTTAGTGTAGCGTTAAGTCTTCTCCCATAAATCGAACCTCAGTGAGTCTCGGTCCAGCTTCCCTTGGCCTTAGGGTATAGCGCCCTCAAAGCGATTCCCCGGCACCAACCCCCAAATACACCAAGAACGGCTTCGCCTACGGTCCTGTGACTACGGAATGTCCCTGTGAAGGGACATGATTAATTGTCTATGTTTAGTTATAATTTTATCTTTGATATATAAGTAAGATTTTTAGTTTAATTTCTGATAATATTTCGTATATGGTCTAATTTTAAATAATATATGATGTTATTTTGAAGTAGAAATTGAAGGTTAAACATTTATTGGGCTTCAAAACAAATATTTAGCAGATTTCTTAACTTTCAGAATCTATTTGTTATGTTTTTCATCGTTTTATTGATTTAATTGTTTTTTTTGACTGACTTTGATTTTTTAGCGTTACGAAATAAAACTCATATTATATTTTTGTGAATCGACCATAATAATGCCGCCTAGTTTGGGTCTTAAAATCAGCCTACTTTAATTAATCAGTTATATGGGTAAAAACCTAAATAAGTACGATTTCTTTTGCCTGTTGCCAACCACTATTTTTTTGCCACGATTAAAATATCCGGTTAGTAAAATCGGTGGCCCTCCAAAATCCCCAAAATTCATCAAACGACGAAATATTTAGCAAATAAAATCAGACTGTTAGGAGACATGCGCACAAATATTAGGGGTTTTTGCAGGTCGAGAAAATCCAGTCGGTTAAAATCCGAAAATGGGTTAGCGCAAAACGTCCCAAATCAATATAATTTTTATAAAATTCTTATAACTATATGTATTACAAGTTTTTTTCTAGTTAATTTTACCTATGTTGTCATTAACTAGTTGTCAAATACACGCCTGATATTTTTTACCCATTTTTTGGTAAGCGGCCTTATCGCCCCCGGCGGGGGTTTGGGTCCATTTTGGCGGGGGAAACTTAAGCGCGGCGACCGGGCTTGGTCGCTTGGGGCGAAAGTGGCCTAGGCTTGCCATTTTTTGGGGTAATTTTGGTCGGTTGGCCTGACTGGCCTTTCGAAAGGGTGGCTTTGGGGCTATTAGGTTGGCTTGGGAATGTAGATAAGTACGCTGGGGCTGAAACGGAGAGATAATTGAGAATAAAAGTTTTATGGGCCATGGCCTTGGCCATGGTTTTGTTACCCATGGTCATGGCATGTTCCGCCAAAAGGAACGACATGCCGTTGGGTCAGGGGAGTTTTGAGGCCTACAGGCGGGACGTCGAGGAGTTCCTTAGGGACAAGCGGAAATTCCTGAACCAGGACGAGTCCCAGGAGCTGGCCTTTAACAGCCCCAGGGAGTGGCGCCCGGAGGGCAAGGCGGGCAAGGCGGGCAAGCCCGGCAAGGGGATTTTGCTCGTGCACGGGCTGGGCGATTCCCCGTTCTCGTTCAGCGACGTCGGGCCGGAGCTGGCCAGGAGGGGTTTTCTGGTCAGGGCCATACTTTTGCCGGGCTGCGGCTCCAACCCCGGGGATCTGATAGGGGTGAGCGTGGAGGACTGGCGGAGGGTCGTCTCGGAGCAGGCGGGCATTTTGGCCGGGGAGGTGGGGGAGCTGTATTTGGGCGGCTTTTCCAACGGGGCCAACCTGGCGCTTGAGTACGCCATGGATCACCCGGAGGTCAAAGGGCTGCTGCTTTTCTCGCCGGCCATGGTGCCGGACACGAGTTTGGACTTTCTGGCCCCGCTGGCCGCGGTCTTCTCGGACTGGATACTGAGGCCCGGGCCGGGGCAGCCGGACAAGTTTCCCCATCGCTACGCGGTCGTGCCCACGAACGCCTTCGCCCAGTATTATTACGCCAGCGTGTCGGTGAGGCGTCGGCTGAGGGATACGCCCTACGCGCGGCCCGTGGCCATGGTCGTCTCCGAGCGGGACTCGGTCCTGGACGTCCCGGAGACGCTGAGGCTTTTCGAGGAAAGCTTCACGAGCCCCGAGAGCCGCCTCATTTATTACGGCGACAAGCCCCTGGGGGATGTGGGGCGGGCCTTCGTCAGGCCCGGCAAGGTGCCCGGTTATAGGGTGAGCTCGTTTTCGCACATGGGGGTGCTGTTCTCGCCGGAAAACGGCGAGTACGGCGTGGATGCCAAAAGCCGCATATGCCAGAACGGGCAGACCAGCGAGGTCCAGCGCAGGTGCCTCGCCGGGGGGGAGGTCTGGTACTCGGCCTGGGGGCACAGGGTCGAGGGGAAGGACCACGCCAGGCTGACCTTCAACCCGTATTTCGACTGGCAGATGGAGACGATCGCGGGGGTGTTGTCCCCCGGCCGGAAGTAGGCCCCCTGGCCTAGGGGGCGGTTGAGGCCGGGAGGCGCTCGATCAGGACCTCCATGGAGCCGCCGCAGACCATGCCGTCCTCCTCGGCGGAGTCGGTCAGGTCGACCGCGGCCAGCTCGTAGCCGCCTGAGGAGGCGATGGCCCGGGCCTTGGTGATGACCGCGGCCTCGGAGCAGCCGCCGCCTATGCTGCCCACGATGCGGCCGTCGAAGTGCACGGCCATCTTGGCCCCGGCCCGCCTGGGGGTGGAGCCGGAGGAGGTGACCACGGTCACGAGGGCCAGGTCCTCCGGCCGGGGGCCGGACAGGAAGCGCAGGAGGTCCATGTCGGCGAAGGCCTCGAGGACCACGTGGCCCGGCCGCCTTTGGTTCTCTCGCCTTTTCTGGACGATGCCGCCCAGGATGGAGATGGCCAGCTCCGCCGGGGTGATGGCCCCTATGGCGAGGCCGATGGGGGAGTCGAGGCGCTCGAGGCGGCCGGGGTCGCGGCCCTCGGCGGCCAGGCGTTTTTTGACTATGGCGACGCGCCTGCGGGAGCCGACCATGCCCGTGTAGAAAGGCTCGGGGCCGTCCAGGACGGTTTTCAGGCAGTCCTCGTCGTGGCGGTGGCCGCGGGTGACTATGACCACGTAATCCCTTTCGGTGAAGGCCAGGTTGGCCCCGATGGACTCGAAGGAGTCGCAGATGGCCCGATCGGCCATGGGGAAGCGGGCCGGGCTGGAAAAGGACGGTCGATCGTCGTATATTATGAGCTCAAAGTCCATCATGGCCGCCATGGGGGCCAGGGCCATGGTCACGTGACCGCCGCCGAAGACGATCAGGCGGGGCCTGGGGCAGAAGGGCTCGGAGAGGGTGAGGCCCCAGCCCTCGCGGGTCAGGGCCGGGCCGACGAGGGTCCCGGGATCGCCCTTGGTCAGGCGCCGCTCGATGCCGGAGTCCGAAAGGGAGGTGATCAGGGTGGCGCCGGAGCCCGAGGTCAGGGTCAGGTAAAGCTCTTCGAAGACGTCGGTCACGGGAAAATCCCCTTTGGGGTCGGGGCTTTGGTTTTGGGCGGGTCGCGATGGGCATATCGTGACGGGCCTGTCGCCCGGGGTCACGGATGGGGCAAGGCCATCGCCCAAGGCGTTGTCAATGCGTTAGCCAATGCCTTGGGCGACGGCTGGCTTAGGTTATTTCAATGCCAAAAAACGAAAGGATATCCCTGTTGGTCTGTGAGATAGGCGATATGGTTACTTCGTTGTCTATGTTTAATAGCTTGATATCGTCAAGGGATTGTAATAATTCAATGGGGGTATAGTTTTTGTGTAGGTTATGTGTATCCATAACTTTATGTATATGAGAGAGTATCGTTAAAGAAATAAATGCGATGAATAGACTGTTTTGTACATTCTGTTCGTTGTAAACCCGAATGGGTGACAAATCTAGGTTATTTTTTAACCCATGAAAGGCTTCTTCAAGGCGAGCTTTTTTCCCGTATAATTTAAATGCCTCTTCGTATGAAAGATCAAGATCATTGCCGACCATAAAAAACCAGCTTGAGTTTCGTGAATCGGCGATGATTTTTTTTGTATTTATTATCGGGTACACCGTTTCCGAATCGTCTGTTTCCGAATCGTCTTTGTCTGAATCGTCTATGTCCGAATCGTCTTTGTTTGAATCTTTATCAAAGATCAAATACTTATTGAATTCTTTTAGATGACTATAAGCTTTAGGGTCGCTAAATGCTGTTTCTTGTAGTTCTAAAACTTCGTTATGAAGTGAACCAATTAATTTTCTTTCTAATTTAGAATCAAAAATTGCATGATATTTTAATAAATGATTTAAAACAAATATTTTTTCAACGGAAATGCCTACTAAATTAGTATTTAAGCTAGTAGAATATAGATTATCAGTAATTTGCGATTCACACATTTTCATCAATTGCTTTGTTATCACAGAGATAAATGGCATTGAAATTAAAAATTTGTAAGATGGATAATTTTTTAATAAAAAATCAATATTAGGTCTTGAGTAAAGATTACTGTCCAATACTAGAGTATAATTTTTATCGCTAAAGAAACTATCATGATCGACAAAATATTCCAAGGCGGATTGGTCGCTTTGGCTACCGGCGGGGTATAAGGAGGGGTATAAGGACAGGAAAATAGGCAGGCCCGATTCCCCGCCAAAAATCAAACGGTGGTTAGCCGGGGGTAAGATTGCTTCGTCTCTGATAGAGCTTGGTTCTAACATAATGGGTAAATTGGGATATAAAGGCTTTGAAACAAGATCAAAGGCTAGATATTCAGATTCTTTGTTTAATTTTGCCCATTGTTCGTAGAATTTCGTCAAGTCTGACTGAGAAAAAGATGACAATAGACTGTTAATCTTGCGGAACGTAAGCTTTTGTTTGCTTGTATAAGTAGTATTTTCCTGTGCCCAAGTATCGTAATACTTTAAAGGTTGATTTGTACTTATTAAATAAAAGGCAAAAGTTATAATGTCTTGCCATTTATCGGGAAAATTTTTGTCTAAAATGTTTAACAGACCGGTATCGGTTATGATTTTTCTAAGCAATAAATAGGAACCATATTTTTTGCAGGAAAAATCAGTGATGTCATAGGTAAGATGATCATTATCGGCTATGATGATTGTGTTGCGGGATTTATCGTTTATTGAAGATTTGTTGATATTTTTGTCGGTGGGTGTACTCTTTTTGTCGGTGGTGGCGCTCTTTTTGTCGGTGGTGGCGCTATTTTTGTTGTCAAAGGTGCCGAAATCAACGATTTTTGGTATGTTTCTCCAGCCGACATCGTTTATCCGCTCTATGGTCACGTTTTGCTTCGCGATGAGGTCGAGAAAATATTGGTTATATATGGGCTCATCGGTTGCGGGATCAAACGTCCCGATGATCTTTTTTTTGTTCTGGGGCTTGTTATTCTCGTCCCGGTAGGAAAAGGTCCTTAGGAGCCTATAACGCCCTGTGATGTAACATTTCGTGACGCCAGCCATGCCGGTCCTCCGTTGTATGTTAAAAGTTTAGCATACAAAGGGGGGCGCGTCAACGGCGGCGGGGCCGATCTGGGGAAAGTTTTTCGTATGGTAAAGCCGGGGAAGTTATTCGTATGGTAAAGCTAGGGATTCCGGCCGCCGTTGTGGCGGCGGGGCCGATCGGTGGGAAGTTATTCGTATGGTAAAGCCAAGGATTCCGGCCGCCGTTTTGGCGGCTGGGCCGATAGGGGGGAAAGTTTTTCGTATGGTAAAGCCGGGGAAGTTTCTCGTATGGTAAAGCCAAGGATTCCGGCCGCCGTTTTGGCGGCGGGGCCGATCGGGGGAAAGTTTTTCGTATGGTAAAACCGGGGAAGTTTTTCGTATGGTAAAGCCAAGGATTCCGGCCGCCGTTTTGGCGGCGGGGCCGATAGGGGGGAAGTTATTCGTATGGTAAAGCCAAGGATTCTGGCCGTCATTTTGGCGGCGGGCGACTCGGTCCGCTTCAAGCCCGGGCCCAAGGCCTTGCCGCCGCCCAGGGGGGCGGGCCTTTTGGGGCTTTGCGCCGGGAGCCTGGGGCTGCTGGGATTCGCGGAGCCGCTGGTTATCGTCAATCCCCGCCAGCCGGAGGTCATTGCCCTTTCGCGGGAACTGGGTTGCCGGGCCGTGGTCAACCCCAGCCCGGAGCGGGGCATGTTCTCGTCGTTCAGGCTCGTCTTCGAGGGGGCGCCGGGCGAGGCGGCTTTGGTGTTGCCCGTGGACGCGGGGTTCGTGACGGCCGACTCCATCCTCTCGGTCATCGCCCATTTTTTGGGGCTGGGGGGTAGGGACGGGCTGGCGGTCTTACCGGCCCACGGGGGGCGTTTGGGCCATCCCCCGGTCATAGGGGCCGATCTGGTCGCGAGAATTTTGGCCGGCGACGGGGAAGGGGGGCTCCGGGGGGCCCTGGCCAGGGCGGCCGGTGACGGGGGAGCGGCCGTCATGGGGGCGTTGCGGCCGGGCGGGTCCGGGGAGGCGGGGGCGCTGCGTTTTTTGGACGTGGCCGACCCGCTGGTCTTGACCGACATCGACACGCGGGGGGATCTGGGGACGTTCGAGGCCATTAGGGACAAAAGCACGTTCAGGCCCGCGGTGACGCCGGGCAAGGCCCTGGCCCTGTTGGCCCTGGCCGGCCCGGAGCGCAAATTTCGCCACGCGCTGGCCGTGGCCGTGGCCGCGCTGAGGCTGGCCGGGGCTTTGGCCCCGGGGGCTTGCGAGCTGGCCTTCGCGGGCGGGCTCCTCCACGATCTCTGCCACGGGGAGCGCGACCACGCCGGGAAGGCCGCGGAAAGGGTCACGGCCCTGGGCTGGGAGGCCCCGCTTGCCGCGGTCGTGGGCGCCCACACCGAGCTCCCCGAGCCCCTGCGGGCCATGATCGGCCTCGCCCCCAGGGGGCCGGGCGGCGGGGGGGAATGGGACCGGGATACCGCCATGGCGGCGTTTTGCGTCCACCTGGCCGACAAGTACGTCAAGGGGCCGAGGCTGGTGGGCCTGGCCGCGCGTTTCGACCCCAGGTGGGCGAGGGATAGGCCCGGGGTCAGGCCGTTCATCGAGGCCCGGAAGGCCGACGCCCTGGCCCTGGACGCCTGGGTCAGGGCCAGGGTGGGCGAGGGGATTGAGGGCATTTTGACGGGCCCCGGGGGGTCGGGGCTGGAGCGGCTGGCCGATGGGGCGGCGGGCTGCCCGGCGGGGCCGACGTGAGGACGGTTTACCTGATACGGCACGGGCGGACCGTGGCCACGCCGGGGGTCATGATAGGGAGGACCGACGCCCCCCTGGCCCCGGGGGGGCGGGAGCGGGCGAGGGCCCTGGCGGGGGTCCTGGCGGGGAAGGGAATCGGGGCCATTTTCTCGAGCCCGTTGGCGCGGGCCTGGGAGACGGCGGAAATCATCGGCCGGGCCCTGGGGCTTGGGCCCGTGGCCGTGGGCGATCTGCGGGAGATCGATCTCGGGGCCTTCGAGGGCCTCCCGGCCGCCGAGGCCGCCGGGAGGTACCCGGGGGTATGGGCCGCGAGGGGCCTGGATCTTTACCGCGCGGCCCCGCCGGGCGGGGAGAGTTACGAGGGCCTCGCCGGGAGGGTCCTACCGGCCTACCGGGCCGCCCTGGCGGGGGCGGCCGGCGACGCGGTTTTTGTGGCCCACAGGGCGGTCATACAGGTGATCCTGGCGGGGGAGGGGGGGCTCGCCCCGGAGGGGGCCCCGGGGATACGGGTGGATTACGGGGAAATGAGGGTCGTCAGGCGCGAATAGGCGCGTCATTTTTCCGCCTCCCCCGCGGCGGCGAAGAGGCGGGCCGTTTTGGGCCGGGGCGGCCCCGGCGGGGGGGCGGCGGCCCGCCCCAGGAGGACGAATTCCTTCCCCGTGGCCATGGGCGTTTTGGCCACGGGGAAGGCGCGGCCGGCGTGGCGTTTCATGACGTAGGCGGGGCCGGGCTTGGTCAGGGTGGGCCCGATCTTGGCCAGGTCGTTTATGGACGCGGGGTTCAGGATGGGCCAAAGGAGGGGCTTTTCGAGGCAGTCGAAAAGCCCCAGGATTTTTTTGGCCCGGGGGCCGGGGTCGCCGAAGGTCAGGCCGGGCGGGGGGGCCAGGGGGTCGTGGGTCACGCGCTGGGCGTTCAGGAGCGACTTTAGGGCCTCCCAGTCGAAGGGCGCCTCGAGCTTGGTGAAAAGGTTCGCCATGTAGGTCAGGCACTGGTAGGCCACGGCGCCCAGGAGGGTCTCGTGGCCCTCGGAGTGCGGCCCGGCGCCGGGGTCGCCGGCGAGGCCCAGGGGGTATTCCGGGGGGGCCACCAGCCTGAAGCGGGTGTTGGCGCGAAGGACGGCGGTCAGGGCCAGCTCGATTGTCTCCTGGGTCACGGGCGGGGACTGGCCGGGCTTGCCGGCGTGCATGGTCACGCCGAAGGCCACGAGGCGTTTCGGGAAGCCGAGGCCCGGGGCCTTTTGGCGAATCTCGTGGCGCCTGAGCCTTAGATCCGCGGCGGTTGGGCCGTAACCGGGGTAGCCCCAGACGTAGGTCCGTTGCCCCCGGCCGATCTTGGCGGCGGAGATCTCGCCCGCGAGGGGCGGCTTGTAGGAGCCCGGCTCGGGCAGCCCGCGCCTCTCGACTATCATGGCCTGGGCCTTGGGGTCGAGTTTGGCCATGAGTCTGAGGGTCGTCTCGCGATCGTCCCAGGGGCCTATGAAGTAGAAGGCCGGGCGATCGGGTTCCTGGCCCTTGAGGCGCCCGATGAAGGTCTCAAGGAGCCTGGCGCGGCCGGGGGCCCGGCGGGCGTTCTCCGGGAGGCGCATGTCCAGGCGCGAGACGTAGCCCGCGGCGTCCAGGGCCATGAGGGCGACCGGCCCGGCGGGCGGCCCGGCGGGCGGCTCGGGGTCGTCCAGGAAATTGCGGCTCATGTCGTAGAGGAAGACCATCTCGCCGGGCGTGTCCTCGTTGGAAACGACCTGGTTGGGGTTGAAGAAGGCGCCGTGGTTGGCGAAAAGGTAGTCCAGGACCTGCTCGGCCTGCCTCTCCCAGCCGCTTTGGGGGGTTAGGCCCAGAAGGGCCGGGATGCCGCTCGATTCCGCCAGCCAGGCCAGGGTCCCGGCGAGGTTGGCCGGGCGCTCCAGGCGGGCGGCGGCCAGGGCCAGGGCCAGGGCGTGGGCGTGGCCGTCGGCGGCGAGGCGCAGGGGGCCCCCGAGGCATCTGGTGAAGGTCGTCTCCCGGAGGGCGTCCAGGGCCAGCCAGCCCAGCCCGTAGGGGAGTCCGTCCCTGGGGGCGGGCTCGCCGCCCGCCTCGGGCCGCAGGTCGTCCAGGTAGGGATCGTAGGCGGGCTCGGGCGGCTCGCCGCCATGGGCCCGGTGCCTGAGGATGATGGCGGCGATGTCGCGCGCCGCCTCCTCCAGGCGGGGGGAGGGCGGGAACAGGAGCGTCTGGCCGCTCAGGACGGTCTCGATCCGGTCGGCCAGGGTGGGCCACTGGCTCTCGTCGATGGTGAATTCCGGGCCCAGGGTCAGGTGGTGTATGACCACGGGCTTGCCTTTCACGGTATACTCGGATATGAATTCGTATACCGGGTAATCCTTGCCGGATGTTTCGTCGTGCCTGGTTTTTTTTATTATGCGCATGTTCGTCCCGGGGGGGGCAATGTGGTTAACTCTTTCGCGGCCCTCAGGGCTCGCGGCTCAGGGCCGGTTTGGCCCCGCCCGTCGCGGGCGGGGGCGGGTCGGGGTCGATGGCGATCCCGAAAGGCATGGTCCCTTTGAGGGCCTCCGCGAGGGCGGCCCGGGCGAGATCGGGGAACCCGGGGACCGGGCGGCCGGGGAGGCCCAGCCTTACGGTCAGGAGGGGCTCGGGGCCCCCGGAGAGCGAGGCCCAAAAGGCGGCCACCCCCGGGAGGCCGTAGACGGCCTGGGCCAGGTGGCTGAGGCCCAGGCCGGGGGCCAGGAGATCGCCTATCCTCCCCCCGGTCGAGATGCGCCGGAAGACCGAGCCGCAGGCGCAGGGCCCCGGCAGGAGGCTCCCCAGATCGCCCGTCCGGTAACGGATCAGGGGCATGGCCCGCCGGCTAAGGGAGGTCAGGGTTATCTCGCCCGACGGGCCCGGCCCCAGGGAGCGGCCGGGGTACCGGCCGGTTTGGCCGGGGGGCAGGGTCTCCCAGAGGAGATCGGCCTCCCGGAGGTGCGGGCCCGCGCGGGCGCGGCATTCCACGGCCCCGCCCAGGCCGAACTCGGTCATGCCGAAATGGAGGAAAACCTCAGTGCCCCAGGCGTCTTGGATCGCGGCCACCAGGGATTGGGGGGCGGGCTCGCCGCTCAGGAGGACGGTCTCAAGGCCCCTGGGCTTGGGGCCGGTCCGGGCCAGGTACAGGGTCTGGGACGGGAGGCCCACCAGGGTCACGGGGGCGAGGGCGGAAAGGCGCTCGCGGAAGGCGGCCAGCTCGGGGCGGCCGGGCGGCAAAAAGCCAAGGGCGGCGCACCCGACGCCGTGGAAGGCCAGGGCCCGGGCCAGGAGGTCGCCGACCGAGCCGGGGCGATCGCCGGACATGGCCAGGGCCACCCGGGCCCCTTTCCGGGGCCTGAGCACGTTTAACATACCATATCGGAAAAAGTCTATGGTATTTTTTAGATCGCCCTCCGTCGAGTATATCCTTTTCGAGGGCCCGCGGCTACCGGAGGAGGGCACGGTTATCACGCCATCGACCTCGTTTTGGCCCACGGCCAAAAAGCTTTCGGGCGAGGCGGCCAGATCCCGGGGCTCGGTTACCGGGAGATCGGCCAGGGCGGAAAGGATCGCCTCCTCGGCCCCGGCCGGGCCCGCAAGGCGATCGTGGGCCGCCTCGAGCGCGGCCGCGGCCCGCAGGAGTTCCTTCCGGGCGAGGTTACGGTAGAAGGGCGAGTCGTCGGCGGCGAGGCGAAGGGTCCCGGCGAGGCGCGAGAGGCGCTCACGGGCGAGGCGTTCGGGCAGCGGGCCCGGGCCGGGTAGCCCGAGATCGAGGCGGGCGTCCAGGGGGTTTGGGGGGGCGGCCCCGCTCATGCCGGGCCGGGGCCGCGGCCGCGGTGGAGGGGCCGGCCCGAGGCGGAGGTCAGGTTCATGGCGCAGAAGGGGACGAAGCGGTCGGGGGGGCTGAAGACGTGGACACAGCAGCCCCGGAGGCGGGCCAGATCGACGGTCCAGGCGTCCTGGAAGGCCATGGCCGTAAGGCTGAACGTTTCCCTCGCCGCCCTGGCGATGAACTCGTCGAAGGCGTCCGGGGCCCGTGTGGCCATGGGGATCGCGGGGGCCGCGGCGGGGGCCGGTACGGGTTCCGGCGACCAGCTCCTCAGGATTATGTCCACGGCCCGGTCCCGGGCCTCGGCCGTCTCGGCGGGCCCGGTGGGGACGTCGGTCGTTTTGGGCGGGCCGCAGCAGGGGGCGGGCCGGCCGGGCTTGGGGGTCAGGGTGCCGTCGGGGAGGCGCCTGAAGCGGAGGTGGAAGGAGCAGCGCTCGTGCTCGCAGCCGGGCGGGAAGGCGAGGCTTGGGTCCACGGCGCCTTGGGTCTGGCGGCCCAGGGCCTGGAGGAGCTCGGGGAGGGTCAGGCGGCTTTCCGGGCCACCGAGGGGGTTGCGGCCCGAGGCGGTCATGGGCTGGAAGTGGAGGCCCCTAACGAGGGGTTTGGCGGCCCCGAAGCGCACGAGATCGCCCAGCTCCCCGTCGTTCACGCCCCTCGCCACCGTGGGCACCAAAACCGTGGGCAGTCCCGCCCTCTCGAGGTTCCCGACGGCCCTTAGTTTTTCGGCGAGGAGGGGGCGGCCCCGCAGGGCGGTCAGGTTACGGTCGCTAAGGGAATCGAACTGGAGGAAGGCCCAGCTTAGGCCGGCCTTCCTGAGGGCTTCCGCGAGGGCCGGGTCGCGGGAGAGCCTGAGGCCGTTGGTGTTCAGCTGGACGGCCGGGAAGAGTTTGGCGGCCGTGGCCACGAGGTCAAGGAGGCCGGGGTGGGCGGTCGGCTCGCCGCCGGATATCTGGAGGACCACGGCGCCGGCCTGGGAGCGGATGAAGGGCAGTTTTTCGATGAGATAGCCGATGTCCGTGTCCACGGCCCCGTCCTCCCCCGAGGAGGCGAAGCAGACCGGGCAGCCGAGGTCGCACCTTTGGGTGATCTCCAAAAGGATCGTGCAGGGGGACTGGGCGTGCGAGGGGCAGAGGCCGCAGTCGAGGGGGCAGCCCTTACCGGCCGGGCTTAGGGCCCTGACCCCGGCGGCCGGCTCCTTGGGCCTGCGCCAGGCCTCGATGGAGGGCTCGCCGCGCCAGATGGGCTCCCGGAAGAGGCCGTGGTCCGGGCAGAGGCGGCACAGGAGGGCCTCGTGGCCACTCTGGACGATGTCGGCCGGGAGGGGCCTCAAACACACCGGGCAAAGGCTTTCGGTCCGGGAGACGAGACGCTCGCCCGTGGCCACAAGGGTGACGGGCGCGGGGGCGGCGGTGGGCGTTTCCATGGCCGTCAACCCAGCTCCCGGCCCTCGCCGGGGTCGATGCCGTGCCCGGCCAGAAGCGACATGGCCTTGGCGTAGGCGTGGGCCACGAGCTCGGCGCAGGCGGCGGTGGGGTTGGAGGCGCCGAGGTCGAGTTTCTGGCCGCCCGCCTCGAAGATGGCCGCGCAGGTCGGGGCCGTCTTGCCCTGGAGCTCCTCCTGGACGAACCATTTGACCAAGGCCCCCAGGGGCAGCCTCGCGGCCATGGCCGGGGTCTCGTGGTCCAGGCCCTTCCAGAGGTGCAGGCCCATGACGCAAAGCCCGCCCGTCAGGGCCCCGCACAGCGAGCCGTGGGCGGCGCCCATGGCCAGCGAGCCCATGGCCCTGACCAGATCGGGGTTTTCGCGCCCCATGACCCGCAGGCCCATGATGACGACTATCTGGGCGCAGGTGTAGCCGTTTCCCGCGAGCCGCAGGACCTCCATGCTGGTATCGTCGAACATTTTATCCACCCGATGGGGGTAACGCCTTTCGGTCAGCCGGACTTTTGGCTGACTATCAGGGCGTAGGTGAGTTTTCGTGGCGCGCCACCGGGGAGGCATGCGCCCCCCGGGGCGGGCAAGTGGGCGAGGCCCGCCCGGCCGTAGGCCCAGGTGAGTTGGGCGGCCAGGGTTTTTAGCGTTTGGCCGTGATCCTCCGCGAGCTTTACCTCGAAGCCGGCCGCGGCCAGGCCCGCCCCGGCCGCGGCCAGGGTCACGGCCCCGGCGAGGCACGAGCCGGGGGAGGGCAAGCCGCCCTGCCCGGGGAGGGCGAAAACGTCGGAGAGTATGAAATACCCGCCCGGCCGAAGGACCCGCCGGATCTCGGCCAGGGCCCCGCCCCTGTCGGGGGCGAGGTTCAGGGCGCACTCGCACAGGAGGCCGTCGGCCCAGCCGTCCGGCTGGGGTAGGGCCGCGAGGCTCCCCGGGAGGGCCGTCCCGCGGAGGGCGGCCTCGGCCAGGTAGCGGGGGTCCGGGTCCACGCCCTGGGCCTCGAGGCCCATGGAGGCGAGGAGGGAAAGCGTGGCCCCGGGGCCGCAGCCGGCGTCGATCAGCCGGGCCCCCGGCGGGAAGCGGCAAAAGGCCAGGGCCCTTTCGGTCAGGCCCAGCCCGCCCGGGCGCAGGGCCGGGCCGGTCACGCGCCGGAGGGCGTCGCCGGGGTCGTAAACGGGGGGGCCGGGGGACGGGTTTTTCATTTGTCCTCGAGGAGCTTCTCGACCTCGAGCATGCGGCCCAGGGCCAGCTCGGCATCGATCAGGGCCGTGCCGCATTTGGGGCAGCCGGGCAGCTGGACGAAAAAGCTCGAGCCCATGTACTCGACGTTTACCGAGACGGGCTGGAGCGGTTCTCCGCATTTGCCGCAGTTCCAGCCCGAGGGGGCTTCCTTGGTGAAGGCGTGGGCCATGGCGTGTCCCCGCTATACCCTGCCGCCGGTGCGGGCGTAGCCCTCGAGGCTGGCCGGGCTCTCGGCCCCCTCGCCCGGGACGCCCGGGACCACCATGCGGTGGCACCAGGCGCGGTGGACCAGGAGGGTCCCGTCGGGGCGCTCCTCGTACTCGACCCAGAAGGTCACCTGGCGGGGGCGGTGGCTGGCGATCAGGCGGCCCGTTTCGGGGTTGGCGAAAACGGGGCCGTTTTTTTTGGCCACTTCCAGGGTCGCGGCCACGTCGGCGGCGAGGATGCGCCTCGATTCCATGTCGGCCAGGACCTCCCCGGGTATGTCGACGTTTGGGGGCATGGTTTTCTCCTTGGGGGGGTTTTCGAGCCAGACGGTCCCCAGGGCCAGATCCCGGAAGAGGGCCCGGCCCTCGCGGCGGGCCGAGAGGCCCGGGGGGCGTGAGCCGAGGCGGGCCCCGATGTCCGCCGGCGGGAAGAGCAGGTCCAGGGGGTGGAGGCTGGGGTGGCCCTCGGCCAGGAAGCGGTCCCGGCAGACCGAGCACCAGGCCAGGATGGGCCCGGGGCTTTCGCGGGTCCGCTCCAGGGCGTACTCGCGGCCCATGTCCGGGTTGGCCTCGGAGGCGAGGCCGCCGAAGCCGCAGCAGAGGGTGTGGCGGCCGGTCATCCTGGGCTCGATGGTTTTCTGGCCGATCTTCGCGGCCATCGATCTGACGGCCCTTTGGCCCTCGGCGTCAAGGCGGGCCGAGCAGGGGTCGTGGACGACCATGGCCACGGCGATGGCCGTGGCCCCCGGGGGCGGGGGCAGGGTGTCGAGGAGCGGCCAGAGGCCCAGGGCCGGGACGTCCGGGAGCTCGGCCGCGAAAAACGAGGCGCAGGAGGGGCAGGCCAGGATGACCGCGCCCCCGCCGCTCTGGCGCCACAGGGCCCGGAAAGATTCCGTCGCCCGGGCGGTCAGCCGCCCCCGGCCCGACCAGCGGCCCGGGGCCCCGCAGCAGCCGGACCAGAGGCCCACGGAGCCGCCCAGGGCCCCGTTCAGGTATCGGTAGGCGGCGAGGGCCGTCCCCGGGTAGGCCCCCAGGAGCTGGCAGCCGGGGAAGAAAAGGTAATCGGCCCGGTCGCGGCCCGGGGCCGGGCGGACGAAGGATATTCCCGGCGAGTTGGCGTGCTCCTGGTCCTCCAGGGCGAACTCGTGGGCCGAGACGGGCATGTGGCTCGAGGCGACCATGTCGGCGCGGGCAAGGCCCACGAACTTACCCATGTCGGCCCCGTTGGGGCAGATCTGGCCGCACAGGCCGCACTCGGCGCAGCTGTTGATGTGCCGGTTGGCGTGGCGGATGCCGAAGGCCGTGATTATGTTGTTGTAGAACTCGCGGGCGTATTTTTTGGGGTAGCCCTTGCGGGACCGCAGGAAGGGGCAGGGGGCGAGGCATTTCAGGCACGAGCAGGCCAGGCATCGCCCGGCCTCGGCCTGGGCCTCGGCCGCCGTCGGGGGCTCGGACATGGCCGCCTTGGGCGCGGACGCCTGGCCCCCGAGATCGACCGCGAGGCGCGAGGGCCCCACGGCCTCCCGCTCCCTCGCCGAGGCCGGGTTCACGCCCTGGAACAGCCTGTCGATACTGGCCGCGGCCTTTTTGCCGGCCGACATGGCCTCGACGCGGCCCGTTTCGGTCGCGCCGGGCCCCAAAAATATCCCGTCCGTGCCCGAGCCGCGGGTCACGGGGTCGGCCGCGCCGCCGGCCGGGGCCAGCGGGGCGGCCCAGGGATCGTCCAGGGCCAGGAAAACCGCCCCGTGGTCGGCCAAAAGGCCCGCCGGATCCGGGGGGCCCCCCTCTGTTTCGCGAAACCCGACCTTAAGGTATTCAAGGAGCTCGATGGCCTCGGCCAGGGCTCTCGGCGGGAGCGTCCCGGGCGGGAGATCGTTAAGGGTCGCCCCTATGGGCCCGGAATGGAAGACCATGGCCTTGTGGCCCTTGATGGCCAGCCCCTGGGCGCAGACCAGGGCCGAGAGGCCCGAGCCGACCAGGGCCGCCCGGTGTTTCGTCTGCGGCATGGGGAAGGGCTTGGTCCCCCGGCCGGCGGAGACGGCGTGGCGCTCCAAAAGGGGTATGTCGACGGGCTCGTTCAGGCGGCCCCTGAGGCAGGCGGGGAGGCAGGGCCCCTCGCATAGCCAGCCGCACAGGCCGGCCAGGGGCATGTGCCTCTCCAGGCTCTTTCGGGCCTCGTCGACGCGGCCCTGGGCCAGGTGGGCGATCACCATGGCGGCCTCGACCTGGATGGGGCAGTTGCTCTGGCAGGCGGGGCTGGCGTCCTGGGTGCAGAGGCTCTCGAAACTTTCCAGTGTGCTTTGTTCCATGTTCGCCTGCGGGCCCGCCTTGAATCGGGCCCCTTAATTTCCGTGGGGCCCTTTTCGTTTCGGGGGCCGGGAATCGGGTGGGGGGTCCGGACCATTATAGCAAAATTGGGCCGGGCCGTCCGCCGATTCCCGGAAAGGAAAAGCCCCGGCTGCGATCGCTCGCCTGCCGGGGCTCCCGGGCTATCTATAACTCCGGCTTTTTGGTCATGCGAGGCACGTAAAGGCTAAGGGCCCTTATTTCTTCATGGCCTCTAAGACCCTCTCTGGTAAGGCCGGGATGCGGGTCACGCGGGCCCCGGTGGCGTTATAGATGGCGTTAAGGATGGAGGGATGGGGTACGCACAAGGGGATCTCGCCCACCCCGGCGGCCCCGTGGACGCCATGCTCGCGGGCGTTCTCGAAGTAGACGATCTCGATCTGATCCGGGATGTCCTTGATGTACGGGAAACCGCCGCCGATCATGGTCTTGTGCTTGTCGATGTCCTCGAAGTCCTCGGTCAGGGCCAGGCCGATGGCCTGGGCGACGCCGCCCCAGAGCTGGCCGTCGACGATGAGGCGGTTATTGACCTTGCCGATGTCGACGTTGAAGACGATCTTGTCGACCTTGGTCTTGCCCGTGGCCACCTCGACGGTAACCTCCGAGAGGCAGACGCCGTACATGTAGACCATGAAGGGCTTGCCCTGGCCGTTCTCGTCGCAGGGGGTGCCAGGGACGGAGAAGGTGCCGTCGTACTGGGTGGGGACCCCGGCGGCCTTGGCCTCGGCGTGGTTATAGTAACCGCCGCCGTTGGGCTTTTTCAGGCCGGCCAGCATGTTCTCGCAGGCCACCCTGATGGCCCCGCCGGTCATGACCTGGGAGCGGGAGCCGCCGGCCGGGCCGGAGACCGGGTTGCGGGTGTCGGCCCAGGTGAACTTGAGCCGATCCGGGGAGACCTTCATGGGCCGGAGGGCCTGATGGGCCGTGCCCACCCCGCCCATGTCGGCGCCCTGGCCGTGGTCCTCCCAGGCCGTCCGGACGGTGATGGTATCGTCGGGGTTAAGCTCGACGCGGGCGTTGGAGGAGTCGGGGCCGTCAAGGCCGCAGCCGTAGGAGCCCATGGCCAGGCCCACGCCCTTTTTGTGGGTGGCCGTGCTCTCGGCCTTGGCCTTTTTGAGGGCCGCCTCGTACTTGGGCTTTATGGCCTCGAGCATCTCGACGTAGGAGTAGGAGTCGAGCACCTGGCCGCTGGGGTTGGTGGCCGGGGGCCGGCAGGCGTTTTTGTACCTGAACTCCCAGGGATCCATGCCCAGCTTCTCGGCCAGCTTATCGGCGACGATCTCGCTGATCAGCTGGGCCTGCGTTCCGCCGTATCCCCTGAAGGCCGAGCCCCAGGCGTGGTTGGTGCACACCGTGCGGCCGAGGCCACGGACATCCGGGATGTCATAGGCCGCGCCCATGAACTGGACGCCGCGGATGGTCAGCAGATCGCCGAACTCGCAGTAGGGGCCGTGGTCGACGTCGTAATCCGTCTCCATGGCCAACAGTTTCCCGCTCTTGTCGGCGGCGAAGCGGACGGTGCCGTAGAAGGGCGAGCGCTTGCCGGTGTACTGCATCTGCTGGTGGTAGTCGAAGACCAGGTAGCAGGGCCTGCCCGTGGCCATGACGCAGGCGGCCACTATGGCCTCGTTGGTCGGGCTGAACTTGTAGCCGAAGGTCCCGCCCATGGGGTTGGAGACCAGGTGCAGTTTATCGTCGGCCAGTCCCAGGCCCTCGATGATCATGGCCTTGTGGAGGTGGACGCCGATGGACTTGGAGTGGATGATGATGCCGCCGTCGTCATGCGGGAAGCCGAAGGCGCAGTCGGGCTCGAGCGGCATGTGCGGGGTCCGGCTGGTGATGACGGTTTCCTCGGCGATCACCGCGTCGGGCCTGTCGAAGTGGGGCTTGGTTTCCCCGCCCTTCCTAAGGTACTGGTAGAAGTAGACGTTGGGGGTGCCGGGGTGGATCTCGATGGCGTCGGGGGCCTTGGCCGCCGGGATGCTCAGGTAGGCCGGCAGGACCTCGAGATCGACCTTGACGGCCGCGGCCGCCGCCTTGGCCTCGGCCTCGGTGGAGGCGCAGACCACGGCTATGGCGTCGCCGTACTGGAAGACCTTCTTGTCGCAGAGGATGGGCCTCTCCTTGCCGTCGCCCTTGTTGGCGGGGTTGGCGAGACCGTTTATGCGGTTGTTGCCCTTGACGTCCTTATGGGTCACGATCTTGAAGACGCCCGGCATCTTCTCGGCCTCGGAGGTGTCGATGCCCTTGATGTTGGCATGGGAGACCTTGGCCTGGACCAAAGCGAGGCAGAGCTTATCGGGCGGGAGCTCCAGGGCGATGTCCCCGCCGTATTTGATGGTCCCGGTGACCTTGGGGATGGCCGTGGGGCGGGGGTAGTAGGAATCGCTGCCCCAGATGTGCCCGTCGGGCGGGAGCTTATAGTCGAGATCCTCGGCCTTCTTCTCGCCCCTGAGGACCTTGCCGGCGTCGATGACCGCGTCGACCAGCGGGATGTAGCCGGTGCACCGGCAGGCGTTCCGGTGCTGCTGGAACCAGTCGCGGACCTGATCCCTTGTGGGGTTCGCGTTCTGGTCGAGGAGGGCCTTGGCCGAGACGATGAAGCCCGGGGTGCAATAGCCGCACTGGGCCCCGCCGTGCTTGACCCAGGCGCGCTGGATGGGATGGAGGTCGTCCGGGGTGCCGATGCCCTCGATGGTCAGGATTTGCGCCCCGTCATCGACCCTCTTCATCCTCGTGACGCAACTCCGGACGAGCTTCCCGTCCAGGATCACGTTGCATGCCCCGCACATGCCTTCGCCGCAACCGACTTTGGTGCCAAGGAGGTGGAGTTGCTCGCGCAACACCTTGGCCAAAGTGGCTTCCTGATCGACGAAGACGTTGTGCGGAACGCCGTTAACCACGATGTGTTTTTGAATCATTCAGAATACCTCAAGGTGACCCCTGGCTGTAGCCACGGGGAGGAATTGGGCCGAACGGGGGGGCCGTGGGGCCCCGGGCTCGCGCCCGTCGTCGCTTTGGGGAATATGTCGGTCGCGGCGGTTTGGCCGTGGCGTCCCATCCCAGGGTCGCCATGCCGGAACCCCCGCGGGCCCGGCTGGTCACCGGGCCAGGGCTGGCCGTCGGCGCCCGATACGAATCCCAAATAAAAAATCGTCCGTTTGAAGGTCTATTCCCGTCCCTTCACTATCGGTTACCTGGCGTTTGGTCCCGATCCGTCCCGGGTAAGCCCATGGGCTTGACCATGGGCCGGCCCTGGGGTCCCGGTCCCCACCGGGCCCTGGGGGCCCGCCGGGGGGATTGGCGCCGGATAGCCAAGTCAAGGTTTTACGCCACTTTCCTGGCTTGGCCATGGGCCCTCGCGACCGAATCGGGTGGCGAGGCCATGACGCCGGCCATGGGGTCGTTGGGTGCGGCATTTTTTTCGGCTTGGAATATGTAACCAAATATATCATAAAATAATCTGTCAATCAATCGATATTTTTAACATATTTCACAGCTTTGGGAGTTTATTGACAGATAAGAAAGTGCAATAAGTGATGTAACCTTGGCGATCTCGGGGTTTATGTTCAGTTTCGTCATTGTTGGTCATTCGTTTTTCGTGTTAAATTTTTTTATGTTCATTGTCGTCACGTTATGTTATGATTTTTGTACGCAACTAAACGAAATCGAATATTTCGTCATTTTTGGTCACGTTATGTCAAGGTAAATGGGTCAAGACACCAGTTGATTCGCGAAAACTTTTATGGCATAATCCCAATATACCTCAGCTAAAATATTTTTGGTAGTGAAAAATTTAGCCTTTCGCTATGATTTTGCCTTAAACGTAGATAATCCTTAATTTTAAATTTCCGGGTATTAAACAATGAAGGTAACTGGCGCCCCGGATGGCCAAAAACCAGCGCCCGCTTCCCCCGCGCCAAAATATTGACAAGTCGCCCTTCCGGCGGGATTGACAAATCGCCCCTCCGGCGGGATTGACAAGTCACCCCTCCGGAGGGATTGACGAATCGCGGGGCCAGCCATGGATTCGGGATGTAAATGAAGACCATAAAAACCGAGGACGCCGTCGGGACCATACTATGCCATGACCTGACCAGGATCGTCCGAAACGAGGTAAAGGAAACGGCCTTCCGCAAGGGCCACGTGGTGAGGCCGGAGGACATACCGGTCCTTCTGGCCATCGGCAAGACCCGCCTGTTCGTCTGGGACCTTGGCGAGGACATGGTCCACGAGAACGACGCCGTGGCCGCGCTGCGCGGCTATTGCCAACTCGAGGGCCCCTTCGCGGCCACGCCGCCCAAGGAGGGCGGGCTTCACCTGACGGCGGACGGGGACGGCCTGTTTTTGGCCGATCTGGCCCTGCTGGAGGCGGTTAACGACGACGGGGAGCTTGCGGTGGTGGTGAGGCCGAGCGGGGTGATGGTCAAGCGGGGCGAGAAGGTGGCGAGTTTCAAGGTCATCCCCCTCGCCGTCGCCCGCGAGAAACTTGAGCGGGCGAGGGCCCTCCTGGCCGGGAAGACCCTCTTCGCCATAAAGCCCTTCATGCCGATGAAAGCCGCCATAGTAGCCACCGGCAGCGAGGTCTTTACCGGCAGGATCAAGGACACCTTTACCCCGGTGGTCGAGGAAAAGCTCGCGGAGTACGGCATCGGCGTGATAAAGAAAACCGTCTGCGACGACAGGATCGGGGACATCGCCTCCGCAGTCCGGGAGTCCCTGGCCATGGGGGCCGACCTGATCGTCTGCACCGGCGGCATGAGCGTCGATCCCGACGATCTTACCCCCGGGGCCATAAAGGCCTCCGGGGCCGAGATAGTCGCCTACGGGGCCCCGGTCATGCCGGGGGCCATGTTCCTGGTGGCCTACATCGGGGACGTGCCCGTCCTCGGCCTCCCTGGCTGCGTCATGTTCGGCAAGAGGACCATATTCGACGTCATCATGCCCAGGATTGCCGTGGGCCGGCGGGTGACCGGCAAGGAGATCCGCCAAATGGGCCACGGCGGCCTATGCCTCGCCTGCCCCAGGTGCGTCTTCCCCGTATGCGGCTTCGGACGGGGCTCGCCCTACGGGCTTTGAGGCCCCCCTCCCGGGAACCGGAAGGCGCAGCCGGCCAAATGATCGTTGACCATGCCCACGGCCTGCATGAAGGAGTACGTTATGGTGCTCCCGACGAACTTAAAGCCCCTTTTTTTGAGGTCCCGGCTCAGGCGGTCGGAAAGGGCCGTCGTGGCCTGGATGTCGCCCATGTTTTCCCACGGGTTGACCACGGGCCGGTGCCCCACGTAGGACCACAGGTATCCCGAAAGGGACCCATACTCGGCGGCCAGCGCCTGGCAGGCCCTGGCGTTCCCGATGGCCGAGGCGATCTTGGCCCGGTTCCGGATGACCCCCGGGTTTCCCATGATCCCCGCGACCTTTTCGGGGCCGAAGGATGCCACCCGGTCGATCGTAAGGCCCTCGAAGGCCTCAACGATGGCCGCCTCCTTTTTGAGGATGAGCGACCAGCTGAGCCCGGCCTGCATGCCCTCCAGGACAAGCATCCGGAATAGGCCGTCGTCATCCGGCTCGGGCCTCCCCCAGCGCAGGTCGTGGTAGGCCATGGACAGGGGATCGGCCAGGGCCCACGGGCACCTGGCCAGGCCGTCCGGCCCCGCGGGCGCCCCCGGCGGCCAGGCCGGCGGGGCGGGCCTAACGGGTTTTTCATTCATTTCAACCAATCCTTAAAACGCAGTTTCGCGTTTTTATGCATATGTTTACGGCCAAAAGACAGGCAAAGGCGGTGAGGGCGATGGGCGATGGTTACCAGGCGGCGGTCATAACGGTCAGCGACAAGGGCAGCGCGGGAGAGCGCCAGGACGTGAGCGGGGAAAGGGTCACGGATATCCTTACCGGGTTCGGGTTCACGGTGGCGAGGCGCCTCACGCTCCCCGACGAACGGGTGCGCGTGGCCGAGGCCCTGGCCGGGCTGTGCGACGGCGGCGGCATCGATTTCATCGCCACCACCGGCGGCACCGGCTTCTCGCCCCGTGACTGGACCCCGGAGGCCACCCTGGACGCCGCCGAGCGCGAGGCCCCGGGCCTCGCCGAGCTCATGCGGGCCGAGGGCCTGAAAAAAACGCCCCGGGCCGCCCTGAGCCGCGGGGTGGCCGCCATCAGGGGCAGGACCCTTATCGTGAATTTGCCCGGGAGCCCCAAAGGGGCCGCCGAAAACCTTGAGGCCATACTCCCAATCCTGGGACACGCCCTGGAAGTCTTGACGGGGCGTTCCGGGGATTGCGCCCGGGCCTAGCCGACCCACGGCCGGCCCGATCCATAGCGAGGATAAACCATGACGCGTTCTCTCCAGGGAGTGGCACCCGCCGCGGCCCAAAACGCCGAACCGCGCGAGCCCAAAAATCCCGGCGCCGAGGGCCAGGAACAAAAGCGCCGCATCGAGGGCTGCCGCAGGTTCGTCTTCAACAAGGCCCTGGCCAACCAAAAGGAGCGCCTGGCCCGGGAGGAGGCCCTCCTGTCCCTGAGCGAGCTGGCCGGCCTTTTGTCCGCCTGGATAAAGGACCCCCAGACCGCCTGGCTGGCCGACGCCCCCGCCGATAAACTCGAGCGGGACCTCGCGGACCTCGACAAGGCCTTCCGGGACTACCAGGCCGGGGCCGCCGAGTTCCCGTCCTTCAGGAAAAAGGGCCGGTGGTGCGACAACGACGCCTGAGGCCCGGCGCCCCGACCGGTGGGCCACCGGTCAGGGCTCACCCCCCCCGGGGCAAAGGCCCGCCGAGGCGGCCAAAAGCCCCACGGGATGCCGCACGGGGAGGGGATGCCCGGCCCTTTTGAGGCCCGCCCCCAGCTGGAGGGCGCAGGCCGGGCAGGAGGTCGAGACGAGATCGGCCCCGCCCCTGGCGATCCGGGCCGCCTTGCCCGCGGCTATGCGCCCGCTCATGGCCGGGTGGGTGAAGCCGTAGGCCCCGGCCCCGCCGCAGCACGAGTCGGCCCCGTCGAGCTCGGCCAGCCCGAGTCCCGGTATGGCCGAGAGTATGGCCCTCGGGGCCTCCCTCACCCCGAGGCCCCTGACCGCGTGGCAGGGGTCGTGGTAGGTGACCCGCCCGTGCCCGACCGGCCTAAGCCCCCCGGCCGGGATCCCCAGCCGCTCGGCCACAAATGAGTTTAACTCCATTACCTTGCCCGCGAGGCCCCTCACCCTCTCGCCCTCCCGCGAATCCGCCCCCACGAACCAATCGTACCGCCTAAGGGCCCTCGCGCAGGTCGGGCAGTCGGTCACGATGGCCTCGAACTCCCCGCGAAAGATCAAGCCCGAGTTCCCAAGCCCCAGGGCCCTCGCCCCTTCCAGATCGCCCGCGCCCCTGTGCGGCTCCCCGCAGCAGCCGGTGGGCGGGAAACTGACCTCCGCCCCCCTGGAGAGGAGATAGGCGACCGAGGCCCTGACCGTGGGCGCCCAAAAAACGTTCGAGGCGCAGCCAAGGAAGTAGGCGACCTTGATCCTGGGCTTGCCCGCCGGCCGCAGGGCCTGGCCCAGACCGGCCCTGGCCGGCCGCGAGAGGCCCCCGGGCAGGAACGAGTCAAAGTAAACGAGTCGCGAAAGGGCCCGCCTGAGCGTTTTCCCGTAAAGGAGCCCCCTGGCCCCGGTCCTTTCGTAGAGGCGCAGGAGGGCCGAGACCCTGGCCAGCCTCTCCTGGCGCGAAAGGAGGCCCCCGTAGACCAGCCTGTGGAAGAGCCGCAGGCCCCGGTTCGCGGCGAAGTCGCTCCTGGCCGCGACCATTATGTCGTCCGTCCTGACCTCCGCCGGGCAGGCGGCCACGCAGGCGCCGCACAACAGGCAGGCGTCCACCTTCCCGGCCACCTCCCTATCCTTCGTGAAATCGTACTTGCCCTCCAGCAGCAGCCGCGTCAGGTGGACGCGGCCCCTGGCCACCTGGGCCTCGTCCAGCGAGTGGAGGTAGGTGGGGCAGACGCTCTGGCAGAAGCCGCAGCGGGTGCAGCGGTATATGTCCCCGTAACCTTGCACGCCTCAGGCCGTCAGGAAGGCCGACTTGGGATCGATCGCCGCCTTGACCCGCCTGAACAGCGGGCCCGTGGCCCGGAAGGCCCCCCCGGACACGCCGACCAGGCCCGTTTCCCGGCAAAGGTCCTGGGTGGGCCCGTTCGGCGGGGTCAGGGCCAGGCGCCCCCCGCCGAGGTCGCAGACGAAGGAGTAGTCCCCGATCCAGCTGAGGTTCCTAACCGTTTCCAAAAGGCCCTTCCTCGTCCCGGCGTACACCCCGGTCGACCCGTCCGGCTCGTTGAATACCGAGTCGTAATGGTTGAAATACTCAAAGCCATCCTCGAACAAATCCACTGGGTCCTTCATCAAAGCCTTAAGCCTTTCCTCCTGGGCCGTGACCAGCTCGGCGAAGCCGGCCATCCAGGCGACGACCCTGAGCCCCTTTTTGTCCCCTATGAGCCTAAGGGCCGGAAGGCCGAGCCTATCCCTCACGATGGTCTCCATGTGTGAGGCCCCGACCCGAAGGGACTTGACCTTAAACTCCATCACCGGGCAGACCCTCGGCCTCGGCAAAAGTTTCAGCGTGAACGAGACGCTCATGCCCAGCGAGCCCCTGGCCCGCCAGGCCAGCCTCGTCAAATCGTAACCGCTCACGTTTTTGAGCGTCCGCCCGCCGCTCCTCACGATCTCCCCGGAGGGGGCCAGCATGGTGGTCCCCAGAACCCAGTTGACCATGTGGCCCTTGGCCATGGTCTCGGCCCCCAAAAGCCCCTGGCCCATGACCCCGCCCAGCGTCCGGCCATGGGGCCCGGTCACCGGCCAGTACAGGCCGCGCCCGGCCAGGGCCACGTCCAGCTCCCCGAGCGTCGTGCCCGCCCCGGCCACGGCCAACAGGTTGCCCGGCTCGACGGGGCCGACCCCGCCCAGCTCCCTCGCGCTCATGACCGTGACGCCCTCGCCTTTCCCGGCCCCGCCCATGTCGTGCCCCAGGCCGATGGGCAAGATGGCCTTGCCCCCGGCCCTGGCCTCGCCGAACGCCGCTAACAGTTGCTCCTGGGTTTTTGGATAAATGATCATATGATTACGCCAAAAGGCCCCCTCGGCCGCCTATCCCCATCCGGGCCTAACCGTTATGGCCCTTCCCGCGCCTGGGCTGCCATTTCCGTGGCAACACCTTGCCGGGGTTCAGGATGCCGGTGGGGTCCATCCCGGACTTGACCGCCGCCATCAAACCGAGCTCGGCCTCGGTGAACTCGACGGCCATGAAATCGACCTTCTCCAGCCCTATGCCGTGCTCGCCCGTGATGGTCCCCCCGTGCCTAAGCGCCGCGGCGAAGATGTCCGCGCTGGCCTTAAGGCACCTCGCGTACTCCAATGGGTCGGCCGGGTCGAAAAGTATGTGGGGGTGAAGGTTCCCGTCCCCGGCGTGGGCCATCTGGACGATGACGATCCCGTGCCTGTCGGCGATCCCCTGGACCTCGGCCAGCATCGCCGGGAGGCTGGAGATGGGCACCGTCACGTCCTGGACGAGGCTCCCTGGCTTAAGCCGCCCCATGGCCCCGTTCCCCGAGCGCCTGGCCAGCCAAAGCTTCTCCCGGTCGGCCTCGCTCTCGGCCTCCGCGAGGCTCACCGCCCCGGCCTTGAAACAGACTTCCTTAAGCCGCGCCAGCTGGGCGTCCAGTTCCGGGCCCAGGCCGTCGATCTCGATCAGGAGCATGGCCTCGGCCCCGGCCGGGAAACCCAGCCTGAGGTAATCCTCAAGCGCGGCGATCAGCCTCTTGTCCATGATTTCCAGGGCCGTGGGGATGATGCCCTCGCCGATAATCGAGGCCACCGCCTGGCCCGCGTCCCTCAGGCTATCGAAAACCACCGACATGGTCCTGAAGGCCGCCGGCAGCGGGGTGATCCGCAGGAGGGCCCGCGCCACCAAAGCCAGCGTCCCCTCGGAGGCCAGGAATATCCCCGTTAAATCGGGCTCGTTAAACTCAAGCCCCCTTTTGAGGGCCCCGGTCCTGACCAGCGAGCCGTCGTCCAAAATCAGCTCCAGCCCCAACACGTGGTGCTTGGTTATGCCGTACTTGACCCCCTTGATGCCGCCCGCGTTCTCCGCCACGTTCCCGCCCAGCGTCGAGGCCTTCTGGCTGGCCGGGTCCGGCGGGTACATGTAGCCCAACGGGGCCAGGGCCTTTTGCAGCTCAAGGTTGACCAGCCCGCACTCGACCAAAACCGTCTCCTCCAACGGGTCTATCTCCACCAGCCGGTTGAGCCTCGTGGTCGACAGCATGACACCGCCCAGCCTCGCCACCGCCCCGCCCGACAGACTCGTGCCCGCGCCCCGGCAAGTGAGCGGCCAGCCATGGCGCCTGCACAGCGAGACCACCTGGGCCATCTCCTCGATCGTGCCGGGTATGACCACCGCCGCCGGGGAGTAAATGAAGGGCGAGGAGTCGTAAGAATAGGACTCCAGGTCCACCGGGTGGCTGCGGCAATATTCCCGGCCCACGATGTCGGCGAGGGCCTTGAGGTTATGCGGCCCGAAACCGCCCTGCCTCTCATGGCCGCCGTAGCCGCCGTTCACTGGTCGCTCATCCATGGCCCATCCCGCGAAGTTTACCGACGTTTGCCAACCGTTCTATCACCTGGCCCTTCGGGCCCCTGGCCCTTCGGGCCCCTGGCCCTTCAGGCCCCTGGCCCTTCAGGCCCCTGGCCTTTCAGGCCCATGACTATCGATAAAGCGTGACTTCGTCCCACAACATACAGTTTTTGCGCATAAAACATATGGCGATAATCCCAACCCTCACGTTCCATCGTTACCCATTAACCGTCTAAATAATGACCATAACGCTTATTAATCTATTTTATGCGATCAATCACTTAACGTCCTAATTTAAACTGGCCAAAATCAAAAGCAATTATCAAAAATACCTTTTTAACGACTCCGGGCAGTCATTACCGACGAAAGCGCTATAAGGCGCCCATAGATATTTTAAACCATTGGCGACCTTTTGGCAACAAGGGAAAAAATCGGTCCGATTCCTCTCCCTAAGGCCTCTCCCTACCCCCAGCCGGCGGGGGCCAAGGGAGGCCTTAGGGGGCCGCCAAAACCCAAAGGTAAGCCGTCAGGGCCCGCGCCCGATTTGTGGCCAAGATTTTCCCGGTTTTTCCTCGCCGAATGACAAGGGGACGGCCAAAAAACGATTGACCTGGGCCAGGATTGGGCGTAAAATACACCCATAAATGCGTAAAGGTTCAAATGCCCCAAAGTAAAAATTGTTGACGGACAATTTATGGCCTTAATTTGTCCGTAGCATGCCAATGTTGCTTTTTTTAATCGCGGTATCGTCCTTATGCTAACAATCATAATTTGACGATATTCACCCACCTTCTTTTTAACTTCCCAACCCCATAGGACATGTTTTATGTATATTGATCTACAATCGGTGCGCTTGTTTTATAAACATGTTGGCTCTGGCGAGCCTTTGCTGTTTTTGCACGGCAATAGCGAAGACCATACGATTTTCGATCCCCTGGTCGAGAAACTAAAGGATCACTACGCCATTTACGCCATCGACAGTCGCGACCATGGGCGAAGCGGCAAAACCGGCCAGATAAACTACAATCTCATGGCCGACGACATATACGGGTTCATAACGAAGCTAAACCTGGGCCAGGTTAACGTGGCCGGCTTCAGCGACGGGGCCATAACCACCTTAATCCTGTCCATGGAACACCCGGAGGTTCTCAAAAAGATGATCCTCATGGGTCCCAACACCAATCCCGACGACCTGACCCCCGAGGCGGTGGCGTTTCTGAAAGACATCATCGAGGACCACGAAAGCCCCCTCTTTAAGATGATCTTTACCGAACCCCAGCTTAAGGTGGAGGATCTGGCCAAGATAAACGTTCCTTCCCTCCTTTTGTTCGGCCAAAACGACCTCTTTAAGCAGGAAATGATCACCATGTTGGCCAACACCCTTAAAAACACCACCCTAAAAATCTTGCCAGGCCATGACCATATCAGCTACATCGTCGAGAACGACCTCATGTACCCCGACTTTGTCTCCTTTTTGGG
>JAITKA010000152.1 GCA_031278635.1 Deltaproteobacteria bacterium
TATTCCATGGGATTTTTGCGGCTCTGGAAAAGCGGGAAAGACGATGGTTCGGGAGGCGGCCAGGACCGATGGCCGGGGCAGTGATTGCCTGGCCGATTGAAATGGGCCGGAATCTCGGAAGCCATGGCAAAAATCTAACGGGGGAGCCATCGCGAGACACATCGCGAGAAACAGGCGGCTAGGGAGGTTGGGGGGACAAGGGGAATCTAAGTCCAACGATTGAGGCGACGCTTGGGGCCATTGGGAGAAAAAATAGGCCGCCTGCGGGAGCGCCGATGGGTCGGGAGGCGGCCAGAACAGGCGGCCGGGGTAGGTGATTCCCCGGCCGAGAGAGATTAGGCCAGATAGGCATTAGCGGTGGGCCCGGCAAAAGGCGACCGGGGGCGGGGCCCACCGGTTTTTAATTCTTCCCCAGGGGCATTATGCAAAGCGGGCTGTCGGTATCGTTTAATTTTAGCTCACGTTTCACCGCGTCGGCGTTCAGCGAGACCATGTAACGTCCGCTGATCCCGAGGGCGTCCGCCGCGAGGTAGGCGTTCTGGGTCATGGCCCCGGTAGCTATGTAGGCGAGGGAATTTCCGGCGTTAAGGTTAGACATCCGGCCCATGTCTCCCGTGTCCGAGACCAGGATCAAAACGCAGGCGGCTTGTTTGACGAAATCGTCCTGGGTTATTTCGGGCAGCACGTTCTTGTCCGTGACCTCGGTTAGGGAGTGCCCCTTCCAGTCGTACAAAAACGCCCCCTCGGGCGTGGCGACGTAGATTTTGACGTAGGGCGGTTTGCCGCCCGCGAAGGGGACGGTCCATCCCTTGCCGCCGCGGTTTTGTCCGCTGGCCGCCCATAGGATGGAGGACAATTCCTCGGGGGATATTTTGCCGGTTGGGAAAGCGCCACGGCTCCCGGAAGCGCGCTTTTCGAGAAGGCTAAAGATACCGTCGCCTCCATCCTTTTTTGGATCAGGGAGTTTAACGTCGGCAAGGGCCGCCGAGGCGGCAATCGTAAGGGAGACCAATAGGGCCAAAAACAAAACGGATTTGCGTCTCATTTCTCGTAACCTCCATTTGTGAGATGTTTGTGGGGACATGCCTACTTGCTATGATACACACACTGTATTTAACATTACAAGTAGACATATTTTTAAAGTTATAGGCGATTTTGCGCTGAAATTAAATGCGAAAGGCTTCGTCTGGCCTTGCCCGAAACTGGCGAAGAACCGTGGGCCAATGTGGCGCACGGGGGCGTCCGAGCCTTTATGGGGTGCGCCAAGGGCCGGGATTGGCGCCGCCCGTGAGGGCTTCGTGAGGGGCCCGGCCGATTGGGGCCAACGGTGGGGTGAGGGGCGTCGGGGCCCCCTGGGGTTCAGTTGGGGACGTTGGCGTCGGCCGGGGGGCTTGGGGCGCCGTGGGGGGCCGGTTTTGCGGGCTTGGGCGGCGGGGACTTTAGTTTGTCCTTGGGCAGCCACTCGGCCAGCATGGCCTCGAGCTTACCGTGCTCGATGGGCTTGGAGATGAAGTCGTTCATGCCGTGGGAGATGAACATCTCCTTCACCCCCGTTATGGCGTTGGCCGTGAGGGCGATGATGGGGATGTCCTTGCCCCCGGGGAGGTCCCTTATGCGCTCGGTCGTCTCGATGCCGTCCATGCCCGGCATCATGTGGTCCATGAATATGATGTCGTAGTGGTTGGCCTTGACCAGGTTGATGGCCTCCTGGCCGGAAACGGCCGTGTCTACGCGGAGTTTGAAGGGCGAGAGGAGGCCTTTGGCGACCTTGAGGTTGATGAGGATGTCGTCGACCACGAGGGCCTGGGCGTCGGGGGCTATGAGGCCGACACGGTCCTTTCTGGACTTGGCGGTCTTGGTTTCCTCGGCGTCGTTCAAAACGTTGGCCACGGGGAGGCAATAGATGGGCTTTTGGATGACGTGAAGGCCCTTTTTCTTTCCCCCCTTGGCCCCGAAATTTAGGATGAAGGCTGGTTTTATGGGGCTACCTAGCTCTTTTAGCATGGCCAGGATGGGATCGGCGTCGCCAAAGGGGGCGATGAGGAAATCAAAGCCGCGGGTTTTTATGGCATCCTTTAGTTCCTGGGTATCGGTCACGTGAAGGTATTCGGCCCCCAGGCTTTTCATGGCGAAGGCGAAGGCCTGGCCGTCGGCGGGGGAGGGGTCCAAGAAGATCGTTTTGGATTTTTTGGCGTCTTTCAGGTTGGCCATCGGCACGTATGGGCCTTGGACTTGCTGTTTCAGGGTTACCGAAAACACGCTGCCTTTTTGGTACTCGCTTTGAACGGCTATGTCCCCGCCCATTAAAATGGCCAGGTTTTTGCTTATGGCCAGGCCAAGGCCGGTGCCCTCGATGCCCTTGTTTTTTTCCGTGTCCACTTGGCTGAAGGAGCCGAAGAGTTTGCCCATGTCCTCGGGCTTGATGCCGATGCCGGTGTCGATGACCGAAATCTTGATGGTTATCTCCTGGGGACCGGAAACCTGGGCGGGCTCGGGGGTCGGGGCCCCCTCGGGGAAGTGACCCTCCACGCGGAGGGTCACGGTGCCCTCTTTGGTGTATTTGACCGCGTTGCTGAGGAGGTTTAGGAGGATTTGGCGGACCCTTACCTCGTCGCCGTGGAGTAGGGCCGGAAGGTTGGCGTCGACCTCGATAAGGAGCTCAAGGTTGGCCCCCATGACCCTGGCGCTTATGACACTTATTGTATCTTGTATCAGCGAACTTAGGTGATAGTCGGCTTTGATTATCTCCATTTTGCCGGATTCTATTTTCGAGAAATCCAAAATATCGTTAATTATGGAAAGGAGGGAGGCCCCGGCGCTCTGGATGTTGCCGATCATCTCGGCGGTCTC
Source organism: Deltaproteobacteria bacterium (assembly GCA_031278635.1). Classification (GTDB taxonomy): domain Bacteria; phylum Desulfobacterota; class Desulfarculia; order Adiutricales; family Adiutricaceae; genus JAIRNQ01. The sequence goes on from JAITKA010000152.1 coordinate 2,851, forward strand.
CTCGGGCGGGTCCTCGCGCAGGGCCAGTTCCGCCATGCCGATGATGGCGTTCATGGGCGTGCGGATCTCGTGGCTCATGCGGGCCAGGAAATCACCCTTGGCCCTGGAGGCCCTGGTGGCCTCGTCGGTCTTGGCGCTTAGCTCGGCGGTCCTCTCGCTCACTATCTTGGCCAGGCGGGCCTTGTCGCCGACGTACCTTCTCATTAAAAGGACGGTGAGGACCAACAGGAGGAAAAGCATCAGGGAGAAGCCGAAAAGCACCGGGACCCTGGAGCGGGCCAGTTTGCCCCTGTAATCGAAGGTCTTTTGGAGCCAGCGCTCGGTTATGCTCTCGGTGTCCGTTAAGGTAACCGCCTTGCTCACGATGGAACAAAGTATCGTCTCTTTTTTGTTGAAGCCAAACAATGAATCGAACGTGTAGTTAAAAGTCAGGTTTACTTTGAAGATTGGCTGCTCCATGAAACTGGTCATGCTAAGGTTCAGGTTTCTCGTCCCCATCAGCAGCTCTATTTCCCCTTCCGAGAGGGCCTCGAAGGCCACTTTCGAGGTGGGGAAGGTCACGTAATTCGTATGGTTGCGGAACCACTTAAAAAACGTGTCGGTCCAGCCGGTGCCCTCGACTATGCCGACCCTCGAGTAGAGGACCTCGTTGATTTGTTTGTCCGGGGTCTCGGTTTTCGAGATAAGGGCGAATTTGTCTGACGAATAACCGGTCTCTGACCATATATAATGGCCCTTCCTGGCATCGAACATGATGAGTTCGGTCACCATGGAGAATTCGCCGTTCTCAAGCGCCTCCAAGACCTTTGTCCATTGCACGGGCTCCTCGTTCCAGAGCTTGAAGGTAAGGCCGGTTATTTTCGATATCTCGGCTATGACGTCCAGGGACACGCCCTGGAAAGCCTCCTCCACGTCGTTGTAAAACGACAAGGGGTAGTTGTCGTGCTCGGCGGCGTAAACCACGGGTTCGTTCGCCTTGACCTTGGCGTCCAGGTAGGCCAGCTCCTCGGGGGTGAGCCTTAGGTAGAACTTATTCTGGCGGTACTCGTCAATGCCATCGTTGTAGAGCTCGACCAGGTATTTCTGGATACCGGCCTCCAGGGCCTTCCCGAAAACGTTGATTATAGGCACGATCTCGGGGTTTTTACTGGACAGCGAGACGTCGGCGTATAGGATGGGGACATAATCGAAGGTCTCCACGTCCGTGAACTTATCGAAGGCCGCCTCGGCGGTGGCCTCGGTTATGTAGGCGTCTATGGAACCGTCCCGCAAAAGGACGTAGGCCTCGTCCTCGCTTTGGACCTCGATTGCGATAAAAGTCTCGGGGGCGTTATTTTTCATGAGATCCACCGTGGTGGAATCGAACATGAAACCATACCTTAGCGGGCCGGACTTTTTCCTCACCAGTTCGTAAAGCGGCATCGAGTCTTTGATCCGCATGTACTTTATGGCCCGCTCGGCGATGGGCGCGGTCATGAACAGGAATTTCTCGCGTTCCGGCGATTTGGAGAGCTCCCCGACCAAGTCCACGGTATCGTTGGTCATCCCGGCGATGAGCTCGTCCCAGGACATGAGCCTCGGTTTGACCTCGATGCCGAAAAGCTCCGTTAGGTAAGCGGAAAAAAGGGCCGCGAAGCCGTGGATCTCGCCGTCGTGGCCCAGGAAGGCCTCGGTGGAAAAAGGGGCCCCGTAGACCAAAAATTCCTTTTTGGCCTTGAGGTTTTCCACCGCCTTAACGTCTTCCTCGGTGACCCCAGGGATGTCCCTGTAGGACTTGAACCGCATGGAGTCCGAGCCATTTTCCCCTTCCGGGTTTTGTTCATCGGGCATGGCTATCCCGGTAAACGCCGGGGCGAGGAAAATAAAAGCAGCCGTAAGGGCAAACAAGGTTAGGAAATATGTGAAACCTTTGGAAATCATAGGCCGAAAATGCGCCACCAATATAACCACGCCGCTAAGTTAACGGGCAAGGGAATCAAACCCTGGGGGTCTGTCGATAGGTAACAATATTATACTTATAAGTACAATTCATCATAAATGGCAATAGGACATCGAAAGCCGCCCCAGTTTTGGCAAGGTGGAAGGGGCTTAACGCGCGGCACGATTCGCCTTGGGCCAAACTACAAGGGCCCATGACGGCCCACGAAACCAGGCGCGGCTTGTTTTTTTGATTGTTTTTTTTGATGGCAAAGCCCAAATGGCCACAGCGCCGCGGAATTACGATACTATTTCCCGTTAATTTTACTGCTTTTCCGCGTTTGTGGCAACCTCAGCCGGATACCGGCCCAATCGCTACTTATGCGCTTATTGCCTTTGGCGCGACGGGTTGGGCTAGGCGAAAGGGAAAGCTTGGCCCCCGTCCGGGAAGGCGGAAGGTTCCCCAGACAAGTATATAAGATTCGTGGAAAAGATCGCTAGGGAAAAACTCAGCTTCGGGAAAATGGCCGTAAGGGTCCATAGGTTGACCGGACAAGTCCACATAGGGGGCGTACCGGGGATGGGGCAGGGATTGGGAATTGGGGGTTGGCGATCGGGGATTAGGGCTTGGCGCTTTTCTCGGCCACGAGCCAGGACCAGCGATAGGGCTTATCGACCACCAGTTCCACCCGGCCTTTGGCCCGGGCGTCGGGGGCGAAGGAGGAGCGGTAGCCCAAATCGGCCAGAAAGGCGGCCACCTCTTTTTTTGACCATTGGTTCCAGTAGCCTTTTAGGTGGTTGTGGCCGGGGTCCAGGTAGCCGTCGGGCTCCCATCTGACGATCGTTTTGGGGCCGAAATTATCCCGGATTATCATGGCCTCGGCCCCGGTCGCGGCCAGTCGGTCCAAAGGTTCCCTAAAGTCGGCGTTAAAGCTTAAGACATTGATCATGACTACGAACTGGCACTGAAAGTCCCTTAATTGGCGGACGTCTTCCAGGATGATCCTGGCCGGGTCGAGTCCCAGCCGGCCAAAGGCCTGTCTGGCTATCCCGCACATGGAAGGGCTGTAATCGAGGCCGTGGTAGTCCACCGCGATGCCGCGGCGGGCCAGGGAGCCATGGAAATGCCCTCCCCCGCAGCCGACGTCGAGGAGTCTTGGCGGGGCCGGGTTTTTTTCCCGGGCCCTCCCGACGAGGGGGGCCAGGATGGCGGCCCCCTGGGCGGCGCAGTCCATCTCGGGCTCCTGGCCCAGGGCCCGGCGCAAGCATAGCGTACGCAAACTTTCTGAGTGTTCCCAAATGTTTAATTCGGTATCGGGTATCATTTAGGCGCCTTGGCCAGGCCCGTCCTGGGCCGGGGCCTCGGGCGTCGGGGGCTCGGTGGGGGTATCCGGGGGCCCGGGCGGCGCGGGCTCCGGGGGAGAGGCCTCGGCGGCCGGCGGGGCCTGGGTGGGGAGTTCCGGGGGGAGGTCGGCCACAAGGCCGTCCTCGAGGGCTTGGCGGAGGACGGCCATGACCCGTTCGCGGCGGTTTTTGAGGGTGGCGTCCAGGAGGCCGGCGTCCGATTCCATGACTATGTCGCCAGGGCCCAGTCTCGGGTCGGGCTTGAAGGAGACGTTCGTGAGGCCGTCTATTTTGCCCCGCAGGGCGTCCCGGGCGGCCTCGATCTCGGGCAGATCGGAGGGGCAGACCCTGAAGGTCGCGGAGTTGCATTTGTGGAGGAATTCGACGCAGGCGGCGAAGGCCCCGGCGGCAAGGCCGCGGCCGTTCTCGATCTCCTTGTTGACTATGGCCTCGGCGGCGTCCACGGCCAGGGCGACCATGGAGGGGGCGTTGCGCTGCCAGAGTTCCTGGAAGATGCCATCGATGCGGGCGGTGACCCTAAAAAAGCCCTCGGCCTTGGCCAGGACCTCGGTCTTGGCCTCCTGGCGGCCAAGCTCGCGGCCTTGCTCCCGGCCCTCGGCCAGGCCCTGGGCCACGGCCTGGGCCTTGGCCTCCTCGGCGTCCTTTTTGGCCTGGGCCAGGATTTCTTGCCTTTGGCTCTCTATCTCGGCCTTTATTTGTTCGATTTCGGCTTCCCTGGGGGCCAGCTCGGCCTGTTTGGCCTGGACGGCGGAAAGGGTCTCGTCGGCCTTTTTATTCGTCGCCTCGGCCTCGGATTTCAGTTTTTCGGCCTCGGCCCTGAGGGCCACGGTCTCGGCGACCTTGGAATCGGCCTCGGCGATTATGGCCTCGGCCTTTTCCTGGGCGCTTTTTTGGCTCTCGGCCAAAAAGGCCTCGGCCTTGGCCTTGGCCTCCCTGTCGATTTCCGAGGCGTCGTGCTTGGCCGTCTCCATGAGCATGTCCACCATGCGGCGGCCCTGCTCGAAAGCGCCGCCGACGATCTCGGCGGCCTTTTTGTTGGCCATCTCCAGGGTTTTGACTATGCCCGTGTCCCTGGTGTCCATCTGGACGTACTCGTAATTCTCGGGCGGGGGCAGGTCCTTGTATTCCTCGTGGAATTTCGCGTCCTCGACCTTGCCGGGGTCAAAGGGGGTAAAGAGGTAGCCCAGGGAGGGCTCGCCCTCGCCGGGGGCGGCGGGCCCGGTGCCCGGGCTCTGGGCCCAGGCTTGGTCCGGGTTGGGGGCCGGCCTCTCGAACTCGTCGAAGGTCGGGACCCTCGGCTCGCCCGAGCCCAGAGGCTGGGCGTTGTCGGCCGCGGCCTTGCCGCTGAAGTCCTCGACCACGAAAGGGGCGCCGTCGAGCTCGCGGGAGCGATTATGGCGATTATCGGGCAAACCGATCCCCTCCGTCAGGTTTAAGGCCGGGCGCTAGGCCGGCCAGGGCGGGCGCCAGGCCGGGGCCCGCCAGGGAGGTCGCTGGGGTCCGATCAGACAAATTGATCCCCCCCGTCGCCTTTGCCGATGACTATCTTGCCCTCGGCCTCCAGCTTCTTGGCCGCCCTGAGGATGGCCTGCTGGGCCTTCTCCACGTCGGCGAGCCTGGTCGGGCCCATGGCCTCCAGATCCTCCCGGATCATCGAGGCGGCCCTCTCGGAGAGGTTGGCGAAAATCTTGTCCTGCATGGCCGGGGAGGCGGCCTTCAGGGAGAGGGTCAGCTCGTCGTTGTTGACCTCTTTCAATATCGTCCTGATCGAGCGATCGTCCACGTTGATCAGATCCTCGAAGACGAACATGAGCTTCCTGACCTCGTTGGCCAGATCGGAGCGCTCCTCCTCGAGCTTGGTCAGGATGGCGTTCTCGGTGTTCTGGTCCACCTGGTTGAGGATCTCGGCCACGGTGGAGCTGCCGCCGGCCGGGCGCCCGCCCACGGGGCCCTGGGCCTTGATCTCCTCCCGGAGGACCTGCTCGACCTCGTCCAGGACGGAGATGGGGACGGAATCGAGGTCGGCTATGCGCAGCATGACGTCCTGCTGGAGGGGCTCGGGAAACTCGGATATGATCTGGGCGCTTTTGCCGGGGTCGATGTGGGCCAGGACCAGGGCTATGGTCTGGGGGTGCTCGTTCCGGATGAAATTCCCAAGGGCCTTGGCGTCGATGTTCTTGATGTTGGAAAAGGGCACGGGCGAGTTGACGTCCTGGATGAGCCCGTCGGCCCTGGAACCGTCCAGGGCCCGCCCGATGGTGTTCTTGAAAAAGTCGTCGCCCTTGACCCTGATCTCGCCGGGCTCCTCTATGCTCTGCAGGAATTCCCACAGGACGTCCTGGATCTGCGTCGGGGTGACGTTCTGGATACTGCTCATGGCCTTACCCAGGCTTTTGATCTCGATGTCCTCGAGTTCCTTGAAAACGTCGGTGGTGAACTCCTCGCCCATGGTCAGAAGGAATATGGCCGCCTTTTCCGGCCCCGTCAGCTCATGGGATTGGGGTTTGGTCTCCTCGCGGGCCATGGCTTATCTCTCCTGGGCGGTTTCCTGCTGTGGCTTTTGCTCTATCCAGTTCCGCAACAAGCCCACGGTCCGCTCCATGTTCTCCCGGGCCAGTGGCATCATCTTTTCCCGGCTCAGCTGGCCGTAAGCCAACTCCTGGGGGGCCTCTTCCACCTCTTCCGGCTCCTCGTCGTCGTAATCCGAGACGTCCTCGATCTCGTCGGGCAGGGTCTGGTCGGCCGCGGCGGCCTGGGCCCCGGTGGCCTCGGCCAGGACGGGCTCGGGGGGAGCCTCCCTGGGCGGGAGGGGCAGCGGCAGGCTGTCGCCTGGGCCGCCGCTCATGGGATAGTCGGGAAGAACGGCCTGCTCGGAGCCAGAGCCGACCGGCTCGACCTCTTTCTTGAGCCAGTTGAGCAACGGCCTTATGACGAACAGGAAGAACAGTATGATTAATATGAGGTTCAGGAAAGGCCGTCCAAACTCGCGCAGAAGATCCAAGAGGAAGATTGCCCAAACCGAGATGGTTTCCTCGCCCCGGTAAAACTCTAAGCTTGTAACTGACACGGTGTCGCCTCTCGCCTCGTTAAAACCGATGGTATTTTGAATGGCCTCACGCAGCTGGGCCAAACGCTCCTCGGGCAGGGGATTGAAGACCTTGGTCCCGTCCTCGGCCTCGGTAAAAAAGCCGTCCACCAACACGGCCACCGACACCTTCTTGAGATCCCCGCTTGAGGAGAGGGTCTGGCGCTTTATGTTGGTGACCTCGTAATTCGTGGTCTCCTCGGTCCTGGAGTAGACCTCCTGGTTGCCGTCCTGGCCGGAATTTTGACGGTTGGCCGTTCCCAGCTCATAGGTGGCGTTGGGGATGCCTGCGTAGGCCCGCCCCGGACCCTGGCTGCGCTCCTGGATCCTTTGCTCGCTGCGGACGGCCGTGCGCTCCGGGTCGTAGATGTCCTCGTTGGTCACGATCTCCTTGAGATCGAGCTCGACGTTTACCTGGGTCGTGGCCTTGTAGGGGCCCAGGACCTTTTCCAGCATGGCGTTTATGCGGTTGGCCAGATCCCTCTCGAAGGCCCTCTTTTGCTTCAGCTGATCGTCGTTCAGGAGGCCCGGTTTCTGGCTGTCCTTGCTCCAGAGGAGCCCGCCCTCGGTATCGATGACCGAGACGTTGTCCGGGACCAGCCCGTCAACGGCCGAGCACAAAAGATGGACGATGCCCAACAGCTTGGCCTTGTCCAGCTCGGCCCCGCGGGTGAGGGTCAAAACGACCGAGGCCGTGGGATCCTTTTGGTCCTCTATGAACAGGGTCTCCCTGGGGACGGTCAGGTGGATCCTGGCGTCCGTCACCTCGGGGAAACGCATGATGGTTCTCTCGAGCTCGCCGGTCACGGCCCTCTGGAGCTTGATTTTCTGCTCCAGGTCTGTCGTCCCCAGCTTCTGCTCGTCGAAAAGCTCAAAGCCCACGCCGCTTTTGGTGGGGAGCCCTTTCATGGCCAAACTGAGCCTGGTTTCCTGGGCCTCGCCCTGGGGCATCTCGATGGCCGTGCCGCCCTGGGCCAGCCGGTAAGAGACGTTCTCTTTCTTCAGCTCGGCGGTTATGGCCCCGGCGTCCTCCGGGCTCAGTTCCGAGTACAGGACCTCGAAAGGCTTATCGTTTCCGGAAAACAGAAAAAACAATAGGGCGCCCGTTATCAATAACAGGGCGATCCCGCCGATGACTAGCTTCGAGGGCGGCGTGGCGGCTATGCGCTCGCGCCCCCTTGAAAATTGGTCCGAAAAACTGAAGGCCATAATCTCTTCCCCGAATCCGAGCCTTGGAAGGCCGATAAATAGGGTTTAAGGATACCCGTAGACCGGAGAAGCAAGATCGGGGCCATATTTTTACGGCTAAAGCCGGCGAAGCCAGGGCCCCAGGGCGCGCGGGCCCTGGGCCACTGTCTCTAGCTTAACATAATCTAGTCGGAATTGGAGATAAAAATCGGTTGTTGGCTGGTATGGTAGGTAAGGCGCCGTTTTGTCCGGGAACTGGCGACGCGCCTTAGGGCGCGGATTAGCCGCGAAGGGACCCTAAGGCCTTCTTTGGCCGGACCCTGGCCGCCCCGTTCCGGGCCGGCCAGGGAGGGGGGGGTCAGTTGGCGCCGTGGCAATGCTTGTATTTTTTGCCCGAGCCGCAGGGGCAGGGATCGTTTCGGCCGATCTTGGGGGAGGTCCGGGTCACGCCCCCGCTGGGGGTCTCCTGGCCGCCGCCGTCGCCGCCATGGGAGTAGACCAATTTGGCGCGCCGCCTTTTGGGGAGGGGCGGGGGATCGTAAGTCCCGGTGCCTCGCTCCTCGTCCTCGGCCTCGGCGGCGGCCTCCGTGGGGACCCTCAGGCTAAAATTACTGATGTGGAGGACACTTTCTGTCCTTATCCGGGCAACCATCTCCTCGAACATCTCAAAGCCTTCCCTTTGGTACTCCCTTAGGGGATCCTTCTGGGCGTAGCCCCGAAGGCCGATGCCTTCCTTGAGACGGTCCATGTTTAAAAGGTGATCCTTCCACTGGGAGTCGAGGGCGGAAAGCATGAGCCAGTTGGCCACCGACTTGAACTTGTCCTCCCCGAAAAGGGCCACCCTTTCATTTAGGTAGTCTTTGGCCCGGTCGAGCACGTAATCCATGCGGGCCTCGTTCTCGAGGGGCTGAAACTCGTCCCGGACGGGGACGAAGCCGAAGAGCGACCGGCACTCGTTCTCCAGCTCCTTCCAGTTGATATCCTCGGCCTGGTTGCGCTCGCCGAAGTACTTCAGGACGAACACCTGGGATTCCTCGTCCAGGAGGTCGATCACGTCCTGGATGCTCTCCTTGTTGGTGAGGATGTGGCGACGCTGGCGATAGATGACCTCCCTTTGGCGGTTCATGACGTCATCATACTCCAAAAGATGCTTTCTGATATCAAAGTTCCGGCTTTCCACTTGCTTTTGGGCAGACTCTATGCCCCTAGAGATTATGGTCGATTCGAGCGGCGTGTCCTCGGTCATGCCCACCCTCGACAGGATGCCCGTGAAGCGGTCGCCCCCGAAGATCCGCATCAGATCGTCTTCCAGCGACAGGAAAAACAGCGACTCCCCCGGGTCGCCCTGGCGCCCGCTTCGCCCGCGCAGCTGGTTGTCGATGCGCCTGGACTCGTGGCGCTCGGTGCCCAGGATAAACAGCCCGCCCAGGTCCGGGACCCCCTGCCCCAGGACGATGTCGGTCCCGCGGCCGGCCATGTTGGTCGAGATGGTCACCATGCCCGGCTGCCCGGCGTTGGCCACGATCTGGGCCTCCCTTTCGTGGTGCTTGGCGTTCAGGACCTGATGGGGGATGTCCCTGGCCTTCAGGAGCTTCGAGACCATCTCGGAATTATTTATGGATATGGTGCCCACCAAAACGGGCTGGCCCTTCTTATGGAGCTCCTCGATCTCGTTGACCACGGCCCGGTATTTTTCCTTGACCGTCCTGTAAACCAGGTCGGTATGGTCCTGGCGGATCATCTTGCGGTGGGTGGGCATGACCGAGACCTCGAGGTTGTAGATTTTCGAGAACTCGGCCGCCTCGGTATCGGCCGTCCCGGTCATGCCGGCCAGCTTCGAGTACATGCGGAAAAAGTTCTGGAAGGTGATCGAGGCCAGGGTCTGGTTCTCGTTCTCTATCTTGACCCGCTCCTTGGCCTCCAGGGCCTGGTGGAGGCCGTCCGAGAACCTCCGGCCGGGCATGAGGCGGCCGGTGAACTCGTCGACTATGACCACCTTCCCATCGGCCACGATGTAATCCTTGTCCCTCTCGAACAGCGTGTGGGCCTTGAGGGCCTGGCTCAGGTGGTGGAGGACGTCGATGTTGGCGGGCTCGTAGAGGTTCTTGACGCCCAGGAGCCCCTCGGCCTTGGCCACCCCGTCCTCGGTCAGGATGGAGGAGCGGGCCTTCTCGTCCAGGGTATAGTCCTCGTCCCGGATCAGCCTGGGGATGACCCTGTTGGCCTTCTCGTAAAGCTCGGTGGTCTCGTCGGTCGGGCCGGATATGATCAAAGGCGTCCTGGCCTCGTCTATCAAAATAGAGTCAACCTCGTCCACGATGGCGTAATTGAAGCCCCTCTGGACGAACTCGGTTGAATTGAACTTCATGTTGTCGCGCAAATAGTCGAAACCGAACTCGTTGTTGGTGCCGTAGGTGACATCCGAGCCGTAGGCCGCCCGGCGCTCCTCCTCGGTCAGTCCGTGGACTATGGTCCCGGTCGTCAGGCCCAGGAAACCGTAGATCTGCCCCATCCAGGCGGCGTCGCGCCTTGCCAGGTAATCGTTCACCGTGACCACGTGGACGCCCTTCCCGGTCAGGGCGTTGGCGTAGACCGGCAAGGTGGCGGCCAGGGTCTTGCCCTCCCCCGTCTTCATCTCGGCGATGCGCCCGGCGTGGAGCGTGAGCCCGCCCATCAGCTGGACGTCGAAATGGCGCTGCCCCAAAACCCTGGCCCCGGCCTCCCTGACCAGGGCGAAGGCCTCGTTGACCATCGACTCGAGGTCCTCCCCGTTGGCCAGCCGCTCCCTGAAACTGGCCGTCTGGGCCCCCATCCCGGCGTCAGGGAGCTTCCTGAAGCGCGGCTCCAAGGCGTTTATGGCGTCCACCCTCTCGGCCAGCCGGGCGATTACCCGGTCGTTGGCCGTGCCGAAAATTTTTCCTAGTATGTTGAACATGTTCGCTACGCGTTCCCGGCCTTCCGTCGCCGGCGGCCTGGTTTAAAACTTCCCCGTCCGGGACGGAGGTCGGGGACGGGGTAAACTGCGGTAAAAATTGATTTCTTCGGTGAAATGGACTGCGGTGCCAAAAAGGGGGGGGAATTAGGGGCCTTGCGACTTGGCGGTCTTGACTGCCCCGGAGTTGGTTTTGATGAAAACCATGGGGTCCACCGGGACGCCGCCCAGGATGGTCTCGAAATGGAGATGGGGCCCGGTCGATCGGCCGGTGTTACCGACCTTGGCTATCTTGTCGCCCCGCTTCACGGTCTGCCCGGCCTCGACCAGGACCTCCGAGAGGTGGGCGTAGCGGGTGACCAGGCCGAAGCCGTGATCCATCGTGATCATCAGCCCGTAACCGTTACCGGACCAGTCCGCGGTCAAGACCACCCCGGCCGCCGGGGAAAAGACCGGCGTCCCCACCGGCCCGGCCAGATCCAGCCCCTGGTGCATGTCCGAGCCCTTGCCGAAGGGGGAGGCGCGGTAGCCGAAACCCGAGGTCATGCGGGCCTTGACCACGGGCAGCTTGACCGGGGTCGCCGACAAAAGCGCCCCCGAGCCTTCCAAGGCCGAGGTCAGCTCGCTCAGGGCCAGATCGACCCCGGCGGAATTGCGCTCCAGGCGGTCCAGATCGGCGTGTATGCCCTTGATGGCCTCGGCCGGGTTCCGCCACTTCTGGGCCGGCTCGGCCGTCGCCCCAGGCAAACCGCCCTGGCCCTCCCGGCCGCCCCAGGTCCAGGCCACCGTCGAGGTCAGGGCCGGCCAAAGCTTCTCCAGGGAGGCCGACTCCGGGAGCCCCAAGAGCCGGTTGTACTCCTGGGTCAAGAGATCCAGGTTCTTTTCCCTCTCCCTCAGGCCCTCCAGCTTGCGGTCCATGTGCACGAGCCGCTCGCCTATGGCCAGGAGCTGCATGTCCTTGCCCGCGTTCTGGCTTTTGAGGATCTCAAGCTCCATGCCCTGGTTCTTGACCCCGCCAAAGGACAGCCAGGAGTAGAGCGAATAGATGGCCATGGACCCGAAGACCAAAACCGCCAAGAAAACCAGCACGGTCAAACGCCAGACCGAGGCCGAAAAACTCTTAACCGAGGGAACCCCATCACCCTCGCTCATAACGCATATCCGGAAACGACGTGCCATATCCTAAACTAACTTTCCTCCAAAAACCACCCATCGACTTGAGACGGCTTTTTTTATGACCTTTGGATTCTATCAAACGGTACCCCATTTGGCAACCCAAAAATACCTTTCCCCCTTTCATAAATTAGTCTAAATTCTAATAATTTACTCTCAACTGGCCTCGATATCCCGGGACATTCGAGGCAATGAACCACTAGTCCAACGGCAACTGGACCAGATTTGCCGACCTTATGTGCCGACTTAAAACCGGTCTAGGCATTGATTCCGTTTTGGTGTATCCTTTGGCCAACGAGCGAACATGCCCTTGACCCGCCCCCGCCCATTTTATTTGACCGATTCCCATTCCCAGGCCCCCCGGGCCTGGTAATGGGCCTCCCGGAAAAACGAAAAACCGCCCCGTCGCCCCCGACCCGTGTTATCATGGAAAAATCGCGGGCCGGGGTCGGCCCCAAACCCGCCATCCAAATTTTAGGAGCTCAAATGTCGCAAAAAAGAAAACGTCTTGAAAGAAGAAAGGCGATATATATATTTCCTAATCTTTTTACGACTATGAGTCTTTTTTTTGGCTTTTATGCTATCATGAGCGCCATACAAGGCCGTTTTTCCCTGGCCGCCTATTTGATTTTAGTCGCGACCGTCATGGACGGCCTGGACGGGACGGTGGCCCGCATGACCAAAACCACCAGCCTTTTCGGGGTCGAGTACGATTCCCTGTCGGATCTCCTGTCCTTCTGCGCCGCCCCCAGCATCCTTATGTATCTGTGGGCCCTCAAGCCCCAAAACCTGCACTTCGCCTTCGTGCCCGCCCCCGACGAGCAACGGATGGGGCTGGGCCTCATCGCCGCCTTCATTTTCCTGGCCTGCGGGGCCCTGCGCCTGGCCCGCTTCAACGTCTCGGTCGGCCACCGCGACCCGGGCTTCTTCCAGGGCCTCCCGACCACCGCCGCCGCGGCCATAGTCTCCGCCGCCGTCCTCTGGCATTACCGCCTGCCGGGCATGGTCGTGAAACCCAACGGCCTGATCGCCCTGGTCTTCATCGTGGCCCTGGCCTTCCTGATGGTCTCAAATCTCGACTTTTTTAGCCTAAAGCACAGGATATTCACCAAAAACAACCACCCATTCGAAACTCTGGCCATAATAATCATCATCCTGGGCTTCGTCATCGTCAAGGCCAAGACCCTGCTCCTGCCCATGGCCATCGTCTACCTGGCCCTGGCCCCCATCATAACCATCGTCAGGCGCATCCGGCGGGGCCCGGACCTCGCCAAGCCCCCCGACCCCGACCCCGAGGCCGAGGAGCCCAAGGCGGAGGACTGACCCTTCGGTTCAAAGGGACCCAAACGCGAGGACAAAGGCCCCCCTCAGGCCCCTTTCTCGCATCCCCCGGTACCGCCATTGTCAGCCACGTCCTTTGACAAGGCTTTGCTTTTTTGGCGACGCTCTTTGGATTAAACTTTTTTTTGACCTACTTTTTGACACCTGTAAGACTTTATGATCCGGCTATACCATAATTAAAAAAATATGTTATAATATTTCAGAAAAATTTATCCCTGACCAAGGGCCGGCCCCCAGGTTCGGCCTTTGCATACCCATTTGATTTAAGTTAAATGACCCTGACCCCGCTATCCGGGGGCCTACTGGCCATAAGCGTATTCATCGCCGCGACTATCGCCTGGAACCTGACCCGTACCAAAAGGCGGATAGCCGGCTCCAGCGGCCCCAAGCGCTTCCCGCGCCCGAGTAACCGACCGATCCGGCCCCCCGCCCGGGCCCAGGCCCGGGCGGCCAAGCCCGGGTTCAAGGCCGTGGCCATCTGGGGCACGGCGGCGGCCCTGATCGCCTGGGTGGCCCTGTCCCTGGCCAACCCGGCCAAGGCCCCGGAAAGCCCGGCCCAGGCCCAGGAAGGCACGGGGACCCTCGAGCCCCCGCCGGCCAGGGCCTCCCTGCCCTCGTACTCCGGCACCCTGAGCCCGCCCCCGCCGCCGGGCTCCCTGACCCCGCCGGCCCCCGAGCCCGCGCCCGAGGCGCCCCCGGCCCCCTTCGCGCCGCCCAACCCCCTTCGCGCCGCCGGCCAGCCCAACATCAAGACCGCGGCCCTTTCCATCTCCAACCCGGCCCCGGAACCGGCCGGGCCGCTAAGCACCTTCGCCCCCGAGGACCAGGCCTTCGTCCCGAGCGCCGACGGCGCCATCGGCGAGTCGGCCACGGCCATGGCCCCCGGCGTCAGCCGCATGGAGCTCCTCGGCCGGACCCTTCTCCCGCCCAAGGAGGCCAAGCGGGCCAAGGTCCTGGCCCCGACCCCCGAGCGCCCGAGGCTCGTGCCCCAGGAGCCCGCCCCCGCGGCACCCCAGGCTACGCGGCCCTCCCCGGCGGAATCCCGGCCGGCCCAACCGATCCCGATCCCGCCGCCCCAGGAACCCTCGGCCCTCCCGGCCTCCCGGGCCACCCAGACCCCCGTGGCCCCGGACCCGCCGGCCGAGCCTAGGCCCCGCCCGGCGGCAAGCCCGCCCCCCCTGTCCGACCCCTACGCCACCGGCTCGGTCACCTACACCGTGCTGCTGGGTTCCTTCGGCAAGGCCGAGAACGCCGAGCGCCTCCGGCTCAGGATGATCGAGGCCGGGCTCCCGGTCTCCGTGGCCGCGGTCACCGCCCAGGACAACAAGGTCTGGTACAGGGTCATGAGCGGCAATTTCGACACCCAAAGCGAGGCCGATTCCTACGGCCGGGAACTGAAGCAAAAAAACCTCACGGACCAGACGTTCATATTCAAGAATAGCGGCCAATGATACCCCCAATCCCCAAACCCGGCGCCGGCCCCCGTCCGCCCCTTAGACCCTAAACAGGAGACATGCGCTACCTATCCACCGACGCCATCGGCGCCAAGGTCCATTCCCTTTTCCTTTCCTCGGCCTTCCGGTTGCCCGAAAAGGTCAAGGCGAGCCTGGCCAGGGCCCTCTCCGGGGAGCCTTCCGAGCAGGGCCGCGCCGTCCTTGAAACCCTGGTCAAAAACCACACCCTGGCCGAGAATTCCTCCGTCCCCCTCTGCCAGGACACCGGCCTCGCCCAGGTCATAATCGAGCTGGGCCAGGGCGTGGCCCTCGAGGGCCCGCCCCTTTCCGAGGCCGTCGAGGCCGGCATGCGCCGGGCCTACGCCGAGGGTTTTTTGCGAAAATCCACCTGCCATCCCCTGGACCGCCACAACAGGGGCGACAACAGCCCGGCCAGCCTGGAGACCATAATAGTCCCCGGCGACCGGGTCAGGATCATCGTCCTGGCCAAGGGCGGCGGCTGCGACAACAAAAGCCGCCTGACCAACCTCTCCCCCACCGCCTCCCGGCGCTCGATAACCCAGGCCATCGCCGCCCTGACCCTCGAGGCCGGCCCCGACGCCTGCCCGCCCTACTGCCTGGGCGTGGCCATAGGCGGCAGCTTCGAGTCGGCCCCTCGCCTCGCCCGCCGGGCCCTGGCCGACCTCTGGGAAGACCCGCCCATGGACCCCGGGGAGGAGGACCTGGCTTCCGAGATCCTCGCCCTCATAAACTCCTCCGGCCTCGGCCCCATGGGCCTCGGCGGCCGGACGACCGCCCTGGGCCTGCGCCTCAAACTCTACCCCTGCCACCTGGCCTCGCTTCCCGTGGCGGTCAACGTCAACTGCCATTCCCTCCGCACCGCCAGGGCCGTCATCTAGCCCTGGCCCAGGCGCCTGGGGTCTTAAAAATCCATGGCCACCCCGCGCCCTCGCTCGCTTTTCCCCGCCCGTTCAAAAATCCAACATTTAGCCTAAGGTCTGGATTTTACCAATTTGAGTCTTGGCGGGAAGCCTAAATGCCCGCATATGGCTAAATTTTACCCAAACGTTGTCTTAATTTTGTGCCAGCGTGCCAGGATTTCTTGAATATAATAACGCAACAAAAGTTCAGTAATTTTCTTGAGACGTAATTCTCCTAAAACCAGGGACCCGGAGCGACATTTTACCATGCCCCCCCGGGTCCCCATTAAAACCCTCCGGCGCCCCATGGACCACCGGGGAAACCTCCCCCGGTGGCCCCACGATTCGGCGCCCCCCAGGCGATAGCCGAATGACCCGCCTGGGGGGGAAACTCCCAACTTTTGGGCCTGGCCCAAAGCAAGGACTCCCGCGCCAACCCGGGAGGAAGGCATGACGGTGGCACCGAGATAGAAGGTCCCAGGACTTGGGCGAACGAACGGGCCGCCCTCGCGACCCCGGCAAACCAACGGGGCCACGGGACGCGGCCAATAACCCACCGGGGTCTTTCCGGGCCACCGACCACCAACCCACTGGGGTCTTTCCGGGCCACCAAACCAACACCCCCCAGTTGGGCCAACCCGGTTAGACCCCGTGGACCAAAAATCCCGGGGGCCAAAAAAAACCCCCTCGCGACCATAACCGTGCGGCCACCCTTTCCAAGTGGGCCCAAAAGAAAACCTTTCACCATTACCAGCTATATTTCATTGCCCAAAACCACGCTATTATCCCATAACTTGTAATCCACCAAACATATTATATTTAAAAAACCGGCCAATTATTTGGCAATTTCAAGAATGTCACAACAGGCATAAAATTTCAAAAAGACTTAAAATTACCAGTTAAATGTCTGAATATTATTCCACTTATCGGCCTCGAATCGCCTAAAATTAGAATTATCCGGCCAGACCCATTTGGAGCCCCATCGACAACCCCACGGCAAGGTTACGAGCCAAGGTTACAAGCCAAGGTTACAAGCTAAGGTTATGAGCCAAGGTTACAAGCTAAGGTTATGACTTCGGGCGGCGAAATTGCCATCCCGCGATCCCACCGTGGCGATCCACCACTTGGCCAAGGCCACCGCGCCCGCCCCGGCCCAACCCGGCGGACGGGACCCCAAAGACTTTTTCAAGATCTCCGACGATACCCCTTCAAACTCGCGCCTTTAAAGGGACACCAAAGAAGATCTTGTTCCCCCCCGGCGACCCAAGCTGTCTTTGAACAGAGCCAGTGATTCCCAGGGAAGCCATTGCAATCGTGACCCTTCTATACCTTCCGCTATCCCACAAGAACCTGCCGTCCGCCGACAATAAAGTCGGCGGACGCGCGCGGCCTTACCGATTCACCGGGACCGGAATCCATTGGTTCCTGCGACCGAAATCATCAGATAATGGCTCACCCTCCCCCCACCAACGAACAAAAGGCCCCCTTCAGGGTCATGATCGTCGATTCCGACCCCCTCCAACGCCTGGCCCTCTGCGCCATCATCGCCCGCATCGACGGCTTCACGGTCGTCGGCTCCACCGGCGACTTCAGGGCCGCCCTCGACCTCTGCCGCCGCGACCAACCCGACCTTGCCATAATTGACCTCGCCGTGCCCTGGCTGACCGGCCTCGACCTTTCCAAGGCCATGCTCAACGCCTGCGACGGCCTGTGCGTTTACGTCATGTCCGCCCACGGCCGCAACGACATGGCCAGCCTCGGCATAAACGTTTCCGGCTTCATCACCAAACCCACCTCCCCGGACGAGCTCTCGGCCCTCCTGGACCGCCACAGACTCAATCACGCCCCCCGGCCCTCCCCGCTCCTCGAAAAGATCCTCGACCTCGTGCGGGCCAGGGAATTCGGCACCTTCCACCGCGAGCTCCCCCGCATCTCCGTAAGCCTCCAAACCGAGACCAACCGCAACCCCTACCTCCTGAACGAAAGGCTCGCCGACCTGCGCCAAGCCCTCTCCGGCCAGCCCGCCCACGAACCCGACCCCCTGAACCAACTCTTCCCCCTGGAGGACGTGGCCCTGCTCACCGTGGTCACGGTGGTGGGCCTCTGCGTCTTCGTCCTCGTCGATCGGGCCTTCAAACTCAGCTGCCTCAAGCTCACCCCCAGGCTCCAAAAAGTCTTCGCCCACATCGACTCGAACCTCTCCGAACCCTTTGGCCTCAAGGACCTCGTCCAGCGTTGCCACATCAGCCAGGGCCATCTCAGCCGCACTTTCAAGAAAGGCTTTAACGTCAGCGTCATGGAATACATCCACATGAAAAAACTCGCCCTGGCCAAGGCCCTTTTCCTCTTCAGCGAAAAATCCGTGACCGAGGTGGCCATCATGACCGGCTACAACGAGAGGGGTTACTTCGGTAAGGTTTTCAAAAAGTACGAGAATTCCACCATCCAACAGTTCCGCCAACTGACCGTCCGGGCCGACACCCAAGCCGCCCTGGTCATGAGCCACTCCCACTGGAAGCTCCTGGAGGCCCTTGGCGGACAAAACCTCCGCGACTTTGGCATCTAAAGGCCCCCAAAGTCCCCCCACGGTGCCGGTTCCGGCCGCCAAGGGCCTCGCCTTCCCCCAGCCCCGCCTTGACCAACCTCGCCTACCCCGGCCTCGCCTTGACCCGGCTTCGCCTTCCCCCGTCCCGCCTACCCACGTCTTCGCCTTCCCCAGTCCCGTCTTTTTCCGCGCAAAACAGATTCGCAAGATTAACGCTAGAATGATAATCAATCTACCTATGGTAGGTTGAATTACCCATAACTCTGGCTAACGTTTAATTATGCAAGGGCTTGTTATATTCCATCTATCCAAATTTAATGAATAACCTTCCCTTTTTATCGGCCGCGTATTTTCCGGAGCCCGGCGTTTTAACCAAGCCTCAAAAAAAACCACAATCGATATTTTGGTAATTATTTAATTTTATTACATAAACATTAAAAATGAGCTTCCGGGTTCCCACAAATATATATTGACAGCGTTTGCCTTTTGTTGTAAAAAAGACGTTAGCTCTCTTTCCTGTTAATGAGTTTCAATCGCACGAAAAACAAATATATCTTTCAGGTAGGTCGGGTGAGAATATGCCTAGTCGGTCCGCGATCAAAGGAATCACGTCGTTCGTCGCTTGTTTGGTTATCTTTTTGGCCCCAAACCTCGCCCTGGCAGACGATATCGAGCTCCCGGCCCCCCAAACCGAGGGCGGCGCGGGCCTTTTCGATACCCTGAAAAAGCGCTCCTCCGTGCCCCACGGGGGCGTCTCCTTCGCCGAGCTGTCCCTTCAGGACCTTTCCACCATCCTTTGGGCGGCCAGCGGCCTCAACCGCGGCCAGACCGGCTGGACCGTGCCCATGGCCGACGGCCTGGAGCCCTACGTCAGAATCTACGTGGCCGGGACCGACGGGACCTACCGCTATAGCTGGCTCGACAACAAGCTCACCGAGATCTCCAAGGAAAACGTCAAGGGCAAATTGGGTAGCCACGGCTTCGTCCCCAAGGCCCCCTACGTCCTCATCTTCACCACCGACAAGGAAATCCTGGCCAAGCTCACGCGCGGCGGGCAAAAATTCCAGGACGAGTTCGCCAACGTCCTCGTCGGGGCCATGACCCAGGACGTATACCTGGCCGCCGCGGCCCTAAACCTCGGGACCCGTTACATCCACACCATGAACAAGGACGCCGTCGTCACCGCCCTGGGGCTGGGCCCGGACGACTACCCCATAGCCCTTATGCCCATAGGCAAGTGACGGCAACGCCTTACTGGCGCCCCAACCACATCTAACTTGGCGGTCAATCAATTGGTAACCCATGGAACCGGCGCTACCTGAATCCTAAACCCTCGGTACCCACGCAAGCTTATACGATAAGGTTCTACCCTTGGCATTTCATTTAACGTTCCCTGCAAAAATCTAACTGCAAAAATCTAACAAAATAATTTTCACGCTGCACGATTATTCTTACATACCATACTCAACCACTGTCTTTAAAATACCGTTTAAAAATATCTGATAAAATTTCTAATTAAAATTATTTGCAAGTACTTTTACGATATTAATTTTACGCTGTAATTAATTATACGAAGTTGATACTACGCCGAAAGTACTTTTATGTAATTAATTTTAATTTTTGCTTTTCTTTGATTATTTTGCGACCTTTTTATATGTCTTCTTTCCGTCATAATAATTTTTATCATGACAAACGATAGGCCACAAAATGTCCATCAATAAAATCATACCGATTTTCGCCCTGGCTTTTCTTTTATTCGCCCCCGTTGGGGCCCAGGCCCAAACCAAGTACGAGACCTGGGGGGAAGTGGCGGCGGCCATGAAGGTGACCTTCGACAACGCCATCGCCGATTACGGGAAGGGCAAGAGCGACGAGGCTTATAACTGGATCGATGACGCCTACTTCCAGTTTTACGAAAAAGAGGGATTCGAGCGGAACGTTAAGGGAAGGATATCCGGCAAGCGGGTCAGCGCGGTCGAGTACAAATTCGTCATCATCAAGCAGAACATCCGCAAGGGCGAGCCCTTCGAGAAGGTCAAGGCCGATATCGACACCCTGGCCACGTGGTGCATCGAGGACGCCGAGAAGCTCGACGCCAAGGTAGCGGCCCAAAGGCAGGCCAAGGCGGCGGCCGAGGCGGCGGCCGGTGGGACCCAGGTCGCCGCCCAGACGGGCGCGCAGGCCGAGGGCCAGGCCCAAAGCCAGGCTGCCGCCGCCCCGGCCGCCGAGGACTTGGGGGACGGTGGACGCGACTGGGATTCTTTCTTTTACTCCTTCGGGACCCTGGTCCGGGAAGGGGTCGAGGCCATTTTGGTCATCGCCGCCATCGCCGCCTATTTGCTGCGCATGGGCAATAAAAAAAGCGTGGCCGTGGTTTACTGGGCGGGCGTGGCCGCGGTGGTGGCCAGCGCCCTAGCGGCGATAGCCCTGCAGTATCTGCTTGACCTCGGCGGGGCCAACCAGGAGATCATCGAGGGGGCGACCATGATTTTGGCCACGGTGGTCCTCTTTTGCGTCAGCAACTGGATGTTTTCCAAGGCCGAGGCCGAGGTCTGGAAGGAATACATCACCTCGAAGGTCCAAAAGGCCGTTACCACCGGCAGCGCCTTCGCCCTGGCCGCGGCCTCCTTTTTGGCCGTCTTCAGGGAGGGCGCCGAGACCATCCTCTTTTACCAGAGCATCTTGAGCCAGGCGGGCTCGGACACCAGCATGGTTTGGTTCGGCTTCGGGGTCGGGGCCGTCGTGCTGGTGATCGTTTTCCTCATCATCCGCCACGGCACCATGAAACTCCCCCTGAAGCCCTTTTTCATGGCCACGAGCATTTTGATGTTCATCATGTCCATCGTCTTCGTGGGCGGGGGCATCAAAGAGTTGCAGGAGGGTAACGTCGTCCCGGTGACCTTAATCGAGGGCTTCCCGACCATCGAGCTCCTAAAGGTTTACCCGACGGTCCAAACCCTGACCCCGCAATTGTTCCTGATTGCCCTAACCATTCTATCGATAGTAATCATACACAGGCGGAACAGGAAGTTTTTGGCCCAGCAAGCCGTGGCCAATGGCTAAAAGGTTTCAAAGGCGCTTAAATTCACCCTAAGTATCGCCCCGGCATATTTTTGCCCACGGCTGATCGGTCATTGCACATATCTTTGGCAAGCGACCATATACCGGGCATTAAAAGCATTTGTTTGTTGATAATTATTTGTCCACGTTTATGGCCTAAGTCGAATTGGGCCATTAATTTCCAGACCGTAAAATATGGTCATTAATGGAGTATCGGAATGAGAAAACATTTATTCGCGACAATCGGTCTAATGGCAGCCATGGCTTTCATGTTCTGCGTCTCAACCCCCCTCGTGGCCCAGGACGACAAGGGCGCGGCCGGGTTCGAGGAATTCCCGTTGGGCGATCCGCAAACCGTAGGCCCATTGGTCATCGCCGGGGTTTACTTCCAGCCCGTCGACATGGAGCCGGCCGGGGTCGGTGGCCTTGCCGCCGCCGAGAGTGACATGCACATGGAGGCCGACATCAGCGCCGGGGAGGACAACAACCTGGGCTACGGCGTCGGTGACTTCGTGCCCGATCTGACCGTCAAATACAAGGCCCAGAAGGAAGGCGGGAAACTCATCGAGGGTAACTTCATGCCCATGAGCGCCTCCGATGGCCCCCACTACGGCAACAACGTCAAGCTGGACGGCGCCGGCAAGTACAAGATCACCTTCATCATCGACAGCCCGGACAAGCAAGGCTACCTCCTGCACGTGGACAAGGCCACCGGCGTCCCGGGCCGTTTCTGGACCGCCCCCATCGAGGTCTCCTGGGATTTCGATTACGTCCCCAGGGAGTGGTAACCCTTTGACTTCCTCCCGGTCGATCCCTCCCATGGATCGACCATGACGAAAGGTCGCCGGCCCCATCGGCCCAATCCTCGTAAGCCAGGGGTCGGCGACCTAACGTAACCCTTAGCCCCGGCGGCTTTGGCGCCAAAACGCCCGGGGCGTTCTGGAGTCGGTCCCGCCCTAAGGAAAACGTCACCCCCCCGGGGCCATTTTCGTTAACGTGCCAAAGGAGGCAGCCATCGACCTAAACATGCGAGTGCGCGTGGGAGCGTAATCGAAAACGACCGCGGGATGGCGCTTCGGCCATTCGATGCATTTAATCGACCCCTTTAACGAACTAATGATTTTAAATTTTCTCTTTTACGGCATAAAAAATTTTTTGAAGGCCAATCCGGGAATCATAACCGACTTTTCCCAGCCGCGAACCAAAAGCGACCCCCAACCCAGAACCGCGAAATTGCCAACGGTTTAAACGATAACGGCAAGCCGTTAATTTTACGCCCACACGGATGACAAACGTTTTCGCGGTTTTATCGTTACTGCCCACCCACAAAACCATAAACCGCCCCGGAAGGACAAATCCCAGTTTCATGCTATTGTATTTGATAAACGTGGTCGATAACGCCTGGGTTCTGGCCGTGGGCGCCCCGATGATCCTGTATATCCTGCGGTCGGACGGCTCCCGCCAAACGCTGAAGCGCCTCGTCCTGGGCGCCATGGGCCTGGGGCTCCTGGCCGCCTCGATATTGGCCACCCTGCGGCTCAATGTCGGCTGGGTCATCAGGGAGTTTTACGACCTGGGGGTTTTGGTGCCGTTGTTGGCCTCGCTCCTCGTTTTCGACGCCCTGTTTCCCCTGGCCCCCCGGCGCCCTGAGCCCGGCGGCCAGGGCTCGGCCAGGCTCAGGGCGGATCGGATACGGCCCTTTAACCTGGACCGTCCCCTGGGGCCCGTCTCGGCCCCGGCCGTCAGGGCCTTGCTGGCCCTGGTCTTGGCCGTCTCCCTCGCGGTCCTCTTTTACCGGTTGGCCGGGGCGAGGCCGGGGGTTGGCTTTACCGTCCCGCTCGTCCTTCTTTTGGTCGTTTTTTTCCTCTGGCCGGCCAGGGTGCGCAACCTCAGGCTGCCCCTGGTGGTCGCGGGCCTCGCCACCATGGCCCTCCTGACGGCCAGGGTCGCCCCCAACCTGATCCTCTACCCCTTCGGCTTCGGGGTGGGCCTGGATTCCGTTTTCAACCTCGACTACCTGGCCAAGGTCACCGGCTACGTCGCCGGTTTGACCATCATGGCCCTGGTTTGGCTCTCGATTAAATTCCTGCTCAGGCAAGCCTCGCCCAGGGCGGTAAAGTGGTTCGTTTTCCTGGGCCTCACGGTCATCCTGGCCCAGCTTTTTTTGGAGACCTTTCAGATCCTGGCCGGGCGGCGGATGCTTCCCCGGGCCGCCTTTTCCCTGGTCCTGTATTTTTTGGAGCGCAAGAGCCTGTTTTTGTTCGCCGAGGTGGCCGTCTGGGCTGTTTTGGCCGTTTACCTGATAGTCGGCTCCCGGCTGACCGCGCCGGTCGGGGCCAACCCGGCCCTGAAGCGGAAGATGAGGGCCAGCCTGCGGGACGATCTGCGGGCGGGGATATTGCTCCTGGCCGCCATGACCCTGGCCGTCCTCACCTCGACCACACTAAGGGAGATAAACTCCCGTGGCCCGGTCATCTCCGAGCCCGAGCCGGTCTCCCTGATTGACGGGGCCATCAGGCTGGATCTGGCCATCGTCTCCGACGGGAACCTCCACCGGCGGGTTTACGAGACCGGGGACGGGACCCCGGTCCGTTTCATCGTCATCAAAAAAAGCCAGAGCGCCTACGGGGTCGGCCTGGACGCCTGCGACATCTGCGGCCAGAGCGGCTATTACCAGAGGGGGGATCAGGTCGTCTGCAAGCTATGCGACGTGGTCATGAACAAAAGCACCATCGGTTTCCCCGGCGGCTGCAACCCCGTGCCCCTGGAGTTTTCCCTGGCCGAGGGCTGCGTCGTGATCGATCCCGCCGACCTTGAGGCCGAGGCCCACCGCTTCAGGTAGCCGCGCCCAGGCCTATCCGCCGCCGCTTAGGCCTGGGCCAAACCGGGTATCCGGGTTCTCGATAATTATGATCGCGTGTAACGATCTTTAGATATAATTATCTTTGCAAATAATCGCGATAAGGTATAACCATGTTTCTCAAGATGTTGCTTGGGGCCCTGATCAGGCAAAAAAAGAAGCACCTGATGATCGCCTTTACCGTCGGGCTGGGTGTCTCCCTGGCCACCGCCATGCTGGGGGTCATGTTCGACGTCGGCGACAAGGTCAACCAGGAACTGAAAAGTTACGGGGCCAACCTCAACGTCATCCCCAAGGGCTCGTCCATGATGGGCGATCTCTACCGCCTAAGCGAGGGCGAGGGGGAAGGCGGGGAACTCTCGGAGCTTGAAAGCGACTTCATCCGGGAAGACGAGCTTTACAAAATCAAAATGATCTTTTGGGCCTATAACATAGTCGATTACGCCCCGTTTTTGACCGTCCAGGTCGGGCTGAACGGCCAAAAGGTCCCCCTGTCCGGGACCTGGTTCAACAAGCACCTGTCCCTGCCCACGGGTGACGAGGTCGATACCGGCATGACGGCCATGAAATCCTGGTGGGTCCTGGAGGGCCGGCCCGGGGACGACGCCGACCCCACGGGTGTTTTGGTCGGCCGGGAACTGGCCAGGGCCCAGGGCCTGAAGGTGGGCTCAAACCTCGAGGTCCAGGGTCCCGACGGCAAGGCGGAGAGCCTGAAGGTCCGGGCCATTTTCGAGAGCGGCGGCGAGGACGACCGGGGCATATTCGCCCCGCTGGCCCTGGCCCAGGGGCTGGCCCAAAGGCCCGGCTTGGTCCAGAGGGTTGAGGTCAGCGCCCTGACCACCCCGGAAAACGACCTGGCCCGCAGGGCGGCCCAAAACCCCGGCTCCCTCACCAGGCTGGAGTGGGACACTTGGTACTGCACGGCTTACATCAGCTCCATCGCCTACCAGATCGAGGAGATCCTCCCTGGGGTCAGGGTCAAGCCCATCCTGCGGGTGGCCCAGTCCGAGGGGGCCATATTATCCAAAACCCAGCTGATGATCATTTTGCTGACCATCCTGACCCTTCTGTGCTCGGCCCTGGCCATCTCCAACCTGGTCACGGCCAACATCATGGAACGGAGCGTGGAAATAGGCCTCCTTAAGGCCCTGGGGGCCACCGGCCTTTCCATTTCCCTCCTGGTCCTGTGCGAGATCCTCATAGCCGGCTTCGGCGGGGGCCTCGTCGGCTACCTGGTGGGCCTCGGCCTCGCCCAGTTCATCGGCCTTTCCGTTTTCGGCTCCACCGTGGCCGTCAAGTCCGTGGTCATACCCATAGCCGTTTTGATGGTTTTGACCGTGACCTTCCTGGGGAGCCTCCCGGCCCTGAAAACCCTTCTGGGGCTTAACCCGACCGAAGTCCTGCATGGGAGGTAAGTCCTTTGCTCAGTAACCGATCCTTCGCCCTCAGGATGGTCCTGTGGTCGCTCCTGAGGCGCCGTTCCAGGCTTTTGGTGGCCCTGACCGGGGTTACCATCGGGGCCACGGTCCTTTTGGGCCTGGTCACCCTGTGCTACGACATACCCAAGCAGCTCAGCCGGGAGTTCCGCTCCTACGGGGCCAACATGGTCTTCGTCAAGGACCAGGTCGGGGGCCGCCTGACCCACGGGGACCTCGAGTCGGTCCGGGAGACCCTCCCGGCCGACAGGCTGGTGGGACTTACCCCCTTCCGCTACGAGCCGGTCCACAACAACATGCTCCCCTACACCGCCGTGGGCACGTATTTCGCCGACGTGAGGCTCACCAGCCCCTTTTGGCGGGTCACCGGGGAATTCCCGTCCGAGCCCGGCCAGATCCTTTTGGGGGCGGAGGTGGCCGAGGCCACCAAACTCCAGGCCGGCCAGCGCATTTCCATCGAGGGCCGCAACACCAACCAGGACCGCTACTCCAAGGATTTCACCATCACGGGCACCGTCTCCACCGGCGGGGTTGAGGACGCCTTCATATACCTCTCCTTAACCGACATGGAGGAAATGACCCGGGAGCCGGGCCATATCGATCTCGTCGAGGCCAGCCTGACCAGCGGGGGCACGCCCCTAGGCGATTTGGCCGACCTCGTCCGGCGAAACGTCCCGGACATCGAGCCCCGCCTGGTCACCAGGGTGACCCGTTCCGAGGACACGGTCCTGACGAAACTGACCTGGCTGGTTTACCTCGTGACCGTGGTCGTCCTGACCCTGACCATGATCTGCGTCACCACCACCATGATGACCGTGGTCATGGAAAGGCGCAAGGAAATCGGCCTCAAAAAGGCCCTGGGCGCCGAGAACAAAAAGGTGGCCCGGGAATTCCTGGCCGAGGGCCTGATGCTGGGCGTTTTGGGCGGCCTGATCGGCTCCCTCACGGGCCTGCTGTTCGCCCGCCTCGTCTCCTACAGCGTCTTCGGCCGGGGCCTTAACCCCGAGTTCCACCTCGTGCCCCTAACGGTTCTCGTTTCGGCCCTGGTCACCGTCGTGGCCTCCCTCTGGCCCGTCAAAAAGGCCATGGAGGTCGAGCCCGCCTTGGTTTTGAAAGGCGAGTGACATCCCGCCCCCTTGGCCCCTTAGGCCAAGGGCCTCAGGCGCGGTTCGTTTCGGACGTATTTTATGCTAAACCCAGAGATTTCCCCCGACCGGATTTTGGTCATCTCAGACGTCTCCAAGATATACGGGCCGATCAAGGCCCTCCAAAACGTCTCCCTCTCGGTCGGGTCCGGCGAATGGCTGGCCATCATGGGCCCGTCCGGCTCGGGCAAGACCACCCTCATGAACATCATCGGCTGCCTCGACAGCCCGACCTCCGGCCGGGTGCTCCTGGACGGCCTGGGCCTCGACAGCCTCTCCTCCGCCGAGCTCACGGCCATCAGGCGGGAGAGCATCGGCCTCATCTTCCAGCAGTTCCACCTGGTCTCCTATCTGACGGCCCTTGAGAACGTGATGGTGGCCCAGTACTACCACAGCCTGGTGGACGAGAAGGAGGCCCTGGAAGCCCTGGAAAACGTCGGCCTGGCCGATCGGGCCAAACACCTGCCCAGGCAACTCTCCGGCGGGGAGCAACAGAGGGTCTGCATCGCCAGGGCCCTCATCAACCACCCCAAACTCCTCCTGGCCGACGAACCCACCGGCAACCTCGACGAAACCAACGAGGCCATGGTCATGGATATCCTCCACTCGCTCCATAAACGGGGGAGCACCATAATCGTGGTCACCCACGCCCTGGAGGTGGCCGCCCACGCCGAGCGCACCCTGGTCCTGGAACACGGCCGGGTGGCCAGCGACGTCAGGAACCAACCCTACCAAAAATGACCGACCTTGCCAGGTATTTTACTTCCACCCATTAACCCCGGGCCGCCCAAATCGATTTCCCCATCCCTTTTGGGCAGCCTTTTGGGCAGCCTTTTGGGCAGCCTTTTGGGCAGCCCAAACACCGTAAACCATTTCCGCGGGAGGCTGGAACGGAGTCCATTCCATGGGCCAACCTCAAAAACTTACCGATGGCATAAAGCAAGAAACCAGGTTCCAACGACTCACACGACTGGCCGCCCCGAGAAAATGGACCTTCGTCCTCTCCGGCATTTTCTCGATCCTATCGTCCGTCCTTAGTTTAGCCCCTTACGTACTCATATCAATTTTGATCGCCATGGCGACGAACGATGCTCTGCCTTTTAACCTAAGGCACGATCGAATGGTCGATTTGGCCTTCCTTTTCGCCATCCTGGTTATCTTACGCTACGCCCTTTTCTTCGTTTCCCTAATCTTATCCCATATGGCCGCCTTCGATATCCTGTACCGGACACGTTCGGATATCTGCGCCCATCTGGGCCGATTGTCCATGGGTTTTTTTGGCCTCAGGAGGTCGGGCCAGATCAAAAAAATCTTCTCAGAGGACGTGGACGAGCTGGAATTATTTTTGGCCCATCACATCCCCGATCTGGTGGCCGCCGTGGTCCAGCCCATAGCCGTCGTGATCTGCCTCTTCATTTTCGACTGGCGCCTGGCCCTGGTGGCCCTGATCCCCCTGCCGTTGGCCTTCATCCTTCAAAGCAGGGCCTTTGGCCGGGACAAGGGCACCGGCTATATGCTGGAATACCACGACACCCTGGAGGCCATGAACGGGAGCATCATCGAGTACATCAGGGGCATGCCGGTGGTCAAGATCTTTAACCAGACCACCGAGTCCTTCGCCGCCCTAAAATCCGCCGCCCTGGCCTACGAGGACTGCTCGACGAGGATCTCCAAAATCATGGCCCCGACCTGGGCCATGTTCGTGGTCACCACCACATCGGGCCTGTTTTTCATCTTGCCCTTCGGCCTCTGGTTCTACTCCCAGGGCACCCTGGCCTTCCCCACCCTGACGCTTTTCCTGATGCTGGGCTCCGCCTACATGGCCCCGGTCTTTAAGCTGGCCATGTTCGGGGGCCAGCTGAGGCAGCTCCTCGAGGGCCTGAAAAGGGTTGACGCGATTTTCCAAGAGCCTCCCCTGAAAGAACCCCAAGATCCCAAAAAAGGCCAAGGTTTCGAGATAAAGTTTAACGATGTCAGCTTTAAGTACGGAACCAAGCCCCTTTTACAAAAAGTCACCTTTACCCTGCCCGAGGGCGGCGTCTACGCCCTGGTGGGCCCAAGCGGGGCCGGAAAGAGCACCGTGGCCAAACTTATCAGCCGGATGTGGGACGTAAACGAGGGCTCCATTACCATCGGCGGCGTCGACATAAGGGACATGTCAACCCCCCATCTCATGGAAACGGTTTCGATAGTCTTCCAGGAAACCTTCCTCTTTTCCGATACCGTGCGGGAGAACATAAGGATGAACCAGACCGGGGCCACGGACGAACAAGTCCTCAAAGCCGCCGAGGCGGCCCAGTGCATGGACTTCCTCGACCGCATGCCCCGTGGCCTCGATACCGTGATCGGTGAGGGCGGGGAGGTCCACCTCTCGGGCGGCGAGAGGCAGCGCCTCAGTCTGGCCAGGGTCTACCTGAAAAACTCCCCGATAATCATCCTGGACGAGGCGACGGTCTACAACGACGCCGAGAGCGAGTCCAGGATACAAAAAGCCTTCTCGTCGCTCATGGCCGGTAAAACCGTCATCGTCATCGCCCATCGCCTTTCCACCGTGACCGACGTCGACGCCATACTGGTCATGGACAAGGGCGCCCTCACCCAACGGGGCCGACACGACGACCTCTCGGCCGCGGACGGCCTATACAAAACCCTCTGGACGGCCCACGAGGCCGCCCTCGGCTGGAAGCTCTGAGAGGCGCCCCCCAACCATGACCCAAGCCGCCGCAACCCATTTAACCCGACGCTTCCCAACAATACGCCTCAAGCCCCCCCACCGGGACAAGCCCATGGGTAACCGCCCCTGGGCGACATGAGAGAGCCAAAATGCTAAAAACCCTACGGGCCATCGCCGGGGACCTAAAAACCCTCCGGTTTTTGACCCTTCTCCAAGTCATTCACGCCATCTTAACCGGCCTTCCGACCATCATATTGTTTTTGGTGATAAAAGAACTCATCAAGCCAGCCATTGATTACCATAAATTAGCCCTCTATTGCGCCATCATCGCCATCACCATGATCGCGAACGTCCTCTTGGCCATGAAACTATACGTCTTTAACTTCGTCGAGAGCTATAAAATTACCACCAAATCTAGGTTACGACTGGCCGACCACCTGCGCCTCCTGTCCCTGGGATTTTTCAAGCGCCGGGACCCCGGTGACATATCGGCCCTGATGCTTCAGGACATGACCAAGGTCGAGCATATTTTCAGCCACTTCTTTACCGAGATGGTCGCCTCCGTGGTCTTACCCATCATGCTGGGCCTGGGCCTGCTGACCCAGGACCCCCGCCTCGCCGCCATCATGGCCGCCGCCGCGGCCCTGGCCATCCCGGCCCTGATTTTCGGCCAACGGGCCATCACCCGCCTCGGGCGCAAACAGATCGAGTCCAGGAACCGCTCGGCCTCAAGGCTTTTGGAGTACGTCCAGGGCATAAACGTTTTCAAGGCCTTTTCCATGACCGGCCAGGCCTTTGGCCGCCTGGATCGGGCTCTTCTGACCCAAAAACGGGACTCCGTCACCCTTGAGGTCGGGACCGGCATACCCATAACCACCTTTGGGTTAATCTTGAACCTAGGGTTGGTGGCCCTACTCGCCATCGCCACGGCGCTTTTATTCAATGGGTCCTTACTTCTCCCCATATTCGTCCTTTTCGCCGTCGTGGGCATAAAATTCTTCGAACCCCTGGTTAATTTCGCCATCTTTTTGACCGAAATCCGCTACATGGGTCTGGCCGCCCAGCGCATCTCCGCGGTCTTCGCCGAAAAACCCCTCAAGGAAAGCGACACGCCCTCCGGCCCAACGGGCCACGACATCGTCTTCGACAGAGTCAGCTTCGCTTACAACCCCGGCCAGCCGGTTATCTCCGATCTAAGCCTAACCATCCCCCAGGGGGCCATGACCGCCCTGGTCGGCCCCTCCGGCGGCGGCAAGACCACCATGGCCGGTCTCATGGCCCGCTTCTGGGACCCGGACGCCGGCACGATTTCCATCGGCGGTTGCGACATAAAAAACATGCAAAACGATAAACTAAATTCCCTCTTTAGCTTCGTCTTTCAGGACGTGTACCTGTTTCAGGATACTATCCTGAATAACATCAAGGTCGGTAACAGGTTCGCCTCCCCCGAGGCCATCACCCAAGCGGCCAAACTGGCCCACTGCCACGATTTCATCATGGACATGGAACACGGCTACCTGACCATGGTCGGCGAGGGCGGGGCCACCCTCTCAGGCGGCGAGAGACAAAGGATCTCCATCGCCAGGGCCATACTGAAAAACGCCCCCATAGTCGTCCTGGACGAGGCCACGGCCTCCCTGGACCCGGAAAACGAACTGAGCGTCCAAATGGCCATCTCGGCCCTGGTCAAAGACAAAACCCTTGTGGTCATAGCCCATAGGCTCAAAACCGTGGCCTCGGCCAACCAAATCGTCGTCCTCGAAAGGGGCCGCATAAGCGAACTCGGTACCCACGACCGACTCTTGGCCGCAAAGGGCCCCTATTTCGCCCTCTGGCAAGAGCGGCAAAAAACCGGCGGCTGGAAAATCCCGGGAAAAGCAACGTGTCCTAACCCTTAACCTTCCCCCCTTTGGGCCAACCCTATTTGCCATGGCCTCAAAAAAACCCACAATCGCCCGCGGGCGCCGTTTTCGGGATTCCCTTCCCTGACGCCCACCCCTCCGGACCCCAAGGAGATCCAAACAAAATCAACCCCGAACCACAACCGCGCGTAACGCTCCCAAGAAACCCATTGGCCCCAAGCCTCTTTCACCCGCACCTTTGGCCGATTTCCCCCGGCCAATCGCCCAAGGCGAGCCAAGCCAAGGCTTAACGAACCGCGACCGGGTCAAATTTTTCCCCCCCCGGCGCCACAATTCCCATAGGCCATTTTTGTTTGCCCCAACGAGTCAAGGTCACATGATATGACCCTTAATCGACCTGGCAAGTTTCAATCCTGGCCTACCCCGCCCGATCGTTTGAGCGACCCAAAATGCCCATAACAAATCGAAATATCATGCATAATCCCCCGCCGCTTCGCCAACCCCACCTCCAATTTCCCAACCCCCAAGGCGGCTCAATCGCCCGATGCGATAACCCTATCATGAATTAATAATTCACATGCCCTTGCAACTGAAATGTATAAAAATAGCCATTGCTGTCAAATTTATTTTCTTAATTAAGTGCAGTATTCCAACAAATCCATTATTTTCTTGTCAAAATCGATTATTTTGCTTGAATGAATTTTTACTTGACAAGATCATTTTGCCTGATATGGTCAAGTGGATTATTGAATTTTGTATATTTATACACTAATATATTTTTAAGTATATAGCCCACTATTTACCTTTCGTTTAATAAAAATCCCAAAAAAAATCCCAAAAGTTGGTCAAACTAAGCGTTGAGAAAACCGACCTTAGTTGATACCGTCAAGCTCCTAAGGATCGTGGTATAGGTTCTAATTCAGACTGCTTGAACAATCTAAAAGCTCAAATACATAAAGAATTTCGCATTTTGATCAACCCTGGAGGATGCAAAAATCCCTTAAACGGTATCTTACAAAAGACCTATACCGTTACTTAGGAAAATACGATAATTTAATTATCTGAAATATTACGATGCTAGATTTGTCTGAGGAATATTCAGAGTTGGTTTTTTGCCCAAAAGATGTAATTAATGGCATTTTATGGATATTAAATTTGTTATACAAGCTTATAGCAACCCAATTATGTTCAAATACTAATATAAATAACTTTTAGGATGTATATACGATATTATATTTAATCTACATGAAATTAGTTATAAATAATATAATAAACTTGATGTAACAGATGTTTACGCCGATTGATTAAAATATTCAATTTCTAACTCAATTAAAATTGTAAAAACAATAAATGCTAAAGTAGTATTATCTTCATATGAAGCTGAATTAGCTATCGATATTTATAATAATAAACTATTTGGCAGGTAATTTGGTAATCTAATATATGTATAAAGAAAATATAAGCACTTTATATTTCAATAAAGAAAATTTGTACATTCATGAGCATTGACATAAACATAATTTTGTAATTTTATAATAAAAATGTTCATAATAACAAAGCTATATAGCACCATAATAAACGACTTAAAAATCTATAGCTTTATAACTAGTCTTTATTTTGAGATTAAAAAACCTAAATCTCTGTTTAAAAGATAATTTCTTTATTAAGACATATTTATCTAAGAACGATATATTATTTTAAATAAAATATATAAAGACTAAATTTAAACACCAAAACTATGCCATTTACATATACTGTTACTTGATCTTACCAAATACATTTATCCAAGTTTGTTTATTAATAAAATAATGAAAATTAAAGATATTAAATAATACGAATAAAATTTAAATTATTGATACCAAAAATTAAATGTCGTAAATATACGATAAACTGAAGAAATTTCTCAACATCAACTATAAATATTTTATAATTATTCAGTTGGAGGTCTGTATCACACACCTGAATAATTACCTAATTCCTTAGTTCTTTTAATTCACCCCACCGGGGGGGCGAGGAGGAGGGAGGTCAAACAAGTTTGCCCTGAAGAGGCCGGAGCAGACACAAAAACGAAATTAACGGCCATAGGGGACCGCTGGGAGGCTTTTGGTTATCCACGGGAACCGTAAAGGAGCCATTTTAAAAAAAATGGCTCCAAGGGGCCTTTTTGGCCGTCTATCGGTCTTTTTGAAATCGAGAAGAAAAGAGAAATAAAATGGTGTCCAATCATTTAACGCTTTATATGTATCATATATCAACGATACATTACAGCAAAGGATTTCTTTCCAGACCGGAAAATTGCTGGGCTCTTGGTCAGCAACCGACCCGATGGATAGTTACTCCCTCGTATTCCAAGGGTTCCCACGAAATTTTCTTCTCCCACGGGACTTTCTTATCATTATCGAAAATTACCAGCCAGCCTTCTTTGGCTCCGCAAACATCCATGTAGCGACGGAGTTGGGCCAGGCTTTCATCTTCAGACCTCTGGTTGGCTTTTATCTTAAGTTCGATCGGGTAAGCCACTCCCTTATACCGCACCAGAAGATCGAGGCGAAGCGTACCCAGAGCATACTCTCGGTGAAGGAATTCCACCCCGCCGTTTATAAGTCTCTGGAGATAGGCATTCAAGACTAAATGAGGCAAAACCTCGGTGTAGCCGTCAAGTCCGGTCAGGGTTCCGGAGTTTTCCCGCCAGTACTCCTGAAAGGCTTTTAGCAGTAAGGTCATCGCAAGTTTGTCACCGCCAACCCATCTGTTTCCCCTGGCCTGAGACGCCTGAATAGTGAAGGAGTTTTCGTACTCAAAGGCCAAGGTCCTAATGATGACCTCTCGGTAAATAGGGTTGGCCGGCCTCAAGTCGTTCGACGCCAAATCCCTTTTCAAAATCCCCAGATCCAAAACAAAATCAATGTCATCTTTCGTTGCCATGTCTTTTACGGGCCAATTCCCATAAATGATTGGCCAAATAACACGGCTCACCCTCGGTTCGTGAAGACGAGCCAACAGGGAATCGATATGGGTGTCCCGCCTCTTTATCAGGTTCTCGGCCGCCTGATCGATGTGAGCGACCGTAATGGTCTTTCGATAATCATTGGCAAATATTTCCATCACGACTTCTCGGGCCAGGGCATTGACCAGCCAGGGTTGTCCCTCGGACCAATACCAGGCTCTCTGAACCGCGTCGTCCTCAAAAAACTGACCGGTAGCCTTGGTATGCTGGGCATATAAGGTCCCGATCTCGGTCTGGGTGAAATCCAGTAGGGTCAATGCCTTGGTTATGATGTTAAAGGGGCTTGATGTGCCCATGGACTCGGAGTCTGACCTTAACTTGGCCTTGTAATCCCGAATGTTGCGCAAACCAATCAGGGCTATGGAGCGTGGAAAGGGTCTATTCATTTTTTTAATATAACCGTCCCTGAGTTGCCTTAAAAAAGACAAAAGTACTTGCCCCTCAAGGGAGTCCGCCTCATCAAAAAAAATGACTAAATCTTTGTCTGATCTCGTAGCCAGAGAACTCAACCATAGTTGGACCTGATAGAGATGGGCGCTTTGGGGTTTCAGGGAGGTACAAAATTCATTGTAATCGATCGCTTTTTTTTTCAGTGAACTGATATCTTTTAAGGCGTCATCCAAAAATTCTATGATGATCTTCCCACCACTGTCGACGTCGGTTATATGGCTGAGTTTGTCCAGTGAACAGTACAGGGCGTAATACCGGCCCTCTTCGTTAATTTCGTTCACAAAGGCCATCATAGAGGTAGTCTTGCCTGACTGGCGGGGGGCATGCAGGACAAAATAATTCTCCCCGTCTATCAGACTGGGTATCTCGGTCAGCCGGGGCAAGGCCGGGAGCATATAATGTTTTGACGGTATGCAGGGGCCGGCGACGTTAAATTGCTTGGGTTGGTTAATCGTCATAAGACACCTTTTTTCAGGATTTAAAGATTATTATGATAAATATAAACTCGATAGATATTGTCTAAATAATAAGTCATATATAACAT
>JAITKA010000065.1 GCA_031278635.1 Deltaproteobacteria bacterium
GTTTCAGGAACCAGGCGGCCAGGGCGGCGACGATGCCGGAGCCCAGGACCGGCCAGTCGGGGTTGGGCAGGCGGACGAACTGGGGGATGACCAGGGCGGCGAGGACGGCGGTGGGAACGAAGTCCATGGCCCGCTTGAGTATTGGCGGGAGGCTGGGGCTATGCTTGGAGCCCAGGAAGACAAGGCGGAAGAGGAGGGTCCCCAGGGCCACCATGGCCAGGGCCACCCAATAGGCCCGGGGGCTCATGGCCGGGCCCCCTTGGGCTTGTGGGTTTTGTCGTGGATCATGCCCGCGGTCACGCCCAGGGCGATGGCCGCGAGGAGGCCCAGGTTGAGGGGGATGCCGGCGAGGGCCACGGCGGAGAGGCCGGCCACGGCGGCGGAGACGAGTTTGGGGGAGGACTTTTCGTGGCCCGCCCGGAGGATGGAGATGAGCAGCGACAGGAAGAGGAGGGGCACGGCCAGGCCCAGGGGCCAGCTTTCGGGGATGATCGAGCCCAGGAGGTAGCCCATGACGCAGGTGGTCTGCCAGCCCAGCCAGGTCGGGAGGCCGGAGCCAATGAAAAACCACGCCTTTCCCCATTTGAAGCCAGGGCGGAGTAAGGCCGCCGTGGTCACGGCGTAGCTCTCGTCGGTCAGGATGTAGGAGCGCAGGAGGGCCATGGGTCCCGAAGGCGGGGGGCCAAGCTTAAGGCCTATGGAGGCCCCGTAGATCAGAAGGCGCAGGTTCAGGGCGAGGCAGGTTAGGATAAGTATGGGCACGGCCACCCGGGAGGCCCAGAGGTTCACGAAGAAAAGCTGGGCCGAGCCGGCGAAGACCGTAAGGCTCATGGAGATCGACTGGGCGATGGAGAGGCCGGCCGATCTGGCCGTGGCCCCGTAGATGATCCCGAAAGGGACGATGCCCAGGAGCAGCGGGGAGCCGGCCAGGAACCCGGCCTTCAGGGAGGGCCAGCCCCCGGGCGGGTTGGGGCCGGGGCCGGCCAGGGTGGGCATGGCGTCCGTCGGCATGGCGCGGCCTAGCCGAGCACCAACCTGTCGGAGATGCCGTCGGTGCCGTTGGCGGCGGCGGTGTGGAAGTGCTGCAGCAGATCCCTTACCGTGAGTTTCATTTTGGAGTCGCTGTCGAAATCAAGTATCACCCGGCCCTGGTGGAGCATGATCAGCCGGTGGCCGTAGGTTATGGCCTGCTGCATGTTGTGGGTGATCATGAGGGTGGTGATGCGCTCCTCCTCGACCAGCTGCCGGGTCATTTTCATTATGAGCTCGGCCGTCTTGGGGTCCAGGGAGGCCGTGTGCTCGTCGAGCAAGAGGAGCTTGGGCTTTATCAGCGTGGCCATGAGCAACGTGATCGACTGCCTTTGGCCGCCGGAGAGGAGGCCCACCTGATCGGTCAGCCTGGTCTCGAGGCCCAGGTCGAGCTTGGCGAGGCTGGCCCGGAAGAGTTCCCGCTCGCTTTTGGTCACCCCGCGCCTGAAGCCCCGGGGTTTGCCCCTCCTCAGGGCCAGGGCCATGTTCTCCTCGATGGTCATGGAGGCGCAGGTCCCGGCCAGGGGGTCCTGGAAGACCCGGCCGATCAATTTCGAGCGGCGATGCTCGGGCCACATGGTGATGTCCTTGCCGTCCAGGACGGTCGTGCCCATGTCGGGGAGCGAGTAGCCGGAGACGCAGCCCATGAGGGTCGATTTCCCGGCCCCGTTGGAGCCGATGATGCAGACGAACTCGCCCGCCCTCACCTTAAGATCCACGTGATCCAAGGCCAGGACCTCGTTGACCGTCCCGCGGTAGAAGTATTTAACCAAGGAGGTGGCTTCTAGCATTTTTTCGTAGGAGACCCCGGCGAAGGGGGCCAGGGGCGCTTCCAAGGCCGGGGCCTCGAATGTGGAGAGGTTACGCATTTTTGCCGCGATAGCTCCGGTTCCGGAAATATTCCTTTATCCTGGGTAGGCACAGGGAAGCGACCACGATCGTGGCGGTAATCAGGTTTAAGTCCGAGGGCCTGAAGAAATTCATGGAGAGGGCCATGGCGATGGCCAGGCGGTAGATAACGGAACCCAGGACCACGCTTATGATCTTGCTGACTATGCGGCGGCCGCCGAAGAGGGTCTCGCCGACGACGATGGAGGCGAGGCCGGCGACTATGGTGCCCACGCCCATGGAGACCTCCGCCGTCCCCTGGTTTTGGGCGACCAGGGCCCCGCACAGGGAGACCAGCGAGTTGGAGAGGCCGACGCCCACCACGATGGTGAAGCTGGTGTTGACCCCCAGGCTCGTTATCATCCTGGGGTTGTCGCCGGTCGCGAGGAGCGCCTGGCCGAACTCGGTCCGCATCAGCCAGATCAGGGCGGCCACGACCACGATCACCAGGACCAAAAACAAAAAGCTTGAGGCCAGCCAAGGGTTTATGCCGAAAGAGGAGACGAGCTCCCTGACCGGGCCGATGACCGTGGGCTTGGTGATCAGGGGCACGTTGGGGCGACCGCCCATGACCCTGATGTTTATGGAGTACAGGGCGGTCATGGTTAGGATGGAGGCCAGGAGATGGAGGATCTTGAGCCTGGTCGTCAGTATGCCGGTGATCATGCCGGCCAGAAAGCCCGCGCCCATGGCCGGGAGCAGCGACAGCCAGGGGTTAATCCCTTTGGTGATGCACACCGCGGAGACCGCCGCCCCCAGGGGCAGGCTCCCGTCAACGGTCAAGTCGGGAAAATCCAGGACCCGGAAGGTTATGAAAACCCCTAGGGTCATGAGGCCATAGACCAGTCCCTGCTCTATGGCCCCTGTAAAGGCATAAAAACTCACTTGGAGACTTCTGTGGCCCGATCTTGGACGGATTTGGGAAGGGTAAGCCCGATTTGCCCCAGGTAGGCGGGGTTATAGACGAGCTTGAAATTCTTCTGGAGCTCGACCGGGATGTCGGCCGGCTTAACGCCGTCCTTGAGGATTTTAACGGCGATGTCGCCGGTCTGGCGGCCCAGCTCGTAATAATCCAGGGAAAGGGTCAGGCAGCCGCCCTTGGCCAGCGAGTCGGCCTCGGCGGGGTAGAGGGGGATCTTGTGATCGGTCGAGACCTTCAGGATGGCCTCGTAGGAGGAGATGGCCGTGTTGTCGGTGACGATCAGGATGACGTCGGCCTTGCCGATCAGGCTCTGGGCGGCCTGGGTGACGCCCGCGTTATCGGCGGTCGTGGCCTCGATCAGGGTGAAGCCATTGGCCTCGGCGGCCTTCTTGACTATCTCGACCTGGACGACGCTGTTGATCTCGCCGGGGTTATAGATGGTGCCCATGGTCTTGGCGTCCGGGTGGATCTCCCTGACGATGGCCACCAAATCGGCCAGGGGCGACATGTCGCTGGTGCCGGTCACGTTACCGCCCGGCTTCTCG
Source organism: Deltaproteobacteria bacterium (assembly GCA_031278635.1). GTDB lineage: Bacteria > Desulfobacterota > Desulfarculia > Adiutricales > Adiutricaceae > JAIRNQ01. The sequence continues at coordinate 3,385 of JAITKA010000065.1, forward strand.
AGGCTGGTCACGAGCTCGGCCGCGACCGGGTCGGTCACCGCCGTGAAAAGGACCGGGGTGTCCTTGACCTTGGCCACCACGTGCTGGGCGCTGGGGGTGGATATGGCCAGGATCAGGGCGGGCCTCTCGTCGATGATGTCGTTCACGTTCTGCTGGGAGGTGGTGCTGTTGCCCTGGGAGTAGTGGATTGGGGTGAACTTAACGTCCAGGCCGGATTCCTTCAGCGTGTCCTGGAAGCCCTGGGCGGAGGCGTCCAGGGAGGGGTGCAGGGCGTGCTGTATGATGGAAATGTCAAAGGCCAGGGCCGGCATGGCGGCCAGGGCGATCGCCGAACATAAGAGAGTCAGAATCAATTTTTTCATGTCTTTTCCCCGAAATTCCAGAGTAAACTGGAAAGGTAAAATTTAATCGCTCTTGAATCATGATGGCGGCTATCGTGGAGACGATTATGGACACCATCATGGCCAAAATTACTGTCAATATGTATAAAATTTATTGATTAGCTATTTTCTAGCTATTATTTCGCATATGAGAATTTGATCGAGCCGCAAACCCCTAATTTTTCGTAAACTTATTCCTTAAATACCAGAAATTATTTGCTAATTTTTCACCGTTTTGCCGATTTCGGGGTTTTTACATGGCTATAAATTTTAAAACCCGGAACGTGGTCATTAACTTGATACCAAAGCAATTTGCCGCTCAAAACCTATCCGAAAGACCTATCCGAAAGCACCTATCCGAAAGACCTATCCGAAAGACACCTGTCCGAAAGAGATCGTTAAGGCATCGTTATATCAATGCGATCTAAATAAACAGTATTTTTGCCCTAAAAAACATCAAAAAACAGATTATTGCTTCCGTTTAGACGTTTTTTAGCGAACGAAACTATGACGATTTAAAGTAAAATTTTTTCGACGTGACGTTATACCTGGATCCAAAGGGGTTGGGGGCGTCCCGGTCCCGGCCCACCGGGGCGAAAATAGGCCCGGCGAATCGGCAAAAGCGCCCGACGCCGCCTGGGAAGTCCCTAAACCGGGTTTCCGCCTCACGGCTCAAAAAAAGCCACCCGGTCGGGTAGGCTTTAAAAGGAAAACCCAGTCTCTCGTTTACCTTCCGCTCGCGGGAATGATGATGGCCAATGCGGAATCGGACCAAAAGTCCCACCCGGTTAGCGATGGCCGTCGGGCCTCTGGGGAGGCATTGCGGGATAGCCCAAATATACAATCTGGGCACGAGATAGTCAAGCGCTTTGAGCGTTTTTGTCCTCTTTTCGCCGACTCCCGTCCACGTCCCTCCGCGGCCCCGGCCGGGTCGCGGTTTTTCGCCCCAAGGCGCCCCAAGGGAGGCTTTCCGGTCACTGCCTGACGTAGGAGAACAGGTAGAGGCTCAGGAGGCCGAAAAAGCAGTTGGGCAGCCAGGCCGACATGATGGGCGGGATAAGGCCCGCGTAACCCAGCGAGCGGGAGACCTCCTGGGCCACCATGTAGACGAAGGACAGCGTCAGGCCCCAGACCAGCCCCAGGGCCACGCTCCCGCCCTTTTCCCGCCAGAAGCCTATGGGCAGACCCACCAAAACCATGATCAGCGAGATGAAGGGCGTGGCCAGCTTGAACTGGAGGTCGACCACCTGCCTGACGGGGTTGAAGCCCTCGGATTCCAGGTTATGGATGGTCTCGTTTAGGGCCAACACGTTCATCTCGTTGGTGTTTTGGTCGGCCCTGCGGCCCAGGCCGGGCGGCGGGGTGGGATGTTCCGGGAGAAAGATTTCCTCGAATTCATTGAATATGTAAGTTAGGGGACGGTTATTAAGGTTGTATTGGTATAGTTTTTCTTTTACCCCAAATAACCTTAGGCCATTGGGTGAGAAAAAGCCCCTTTCGGCCTCTATCCTTCTGTTAAGGTATAAATTTGGATCCAATATTATGATGGTCAGGCCCAAACCCAGTTTCCTGGCCTCGTCATAGGAATCCATGTGCTCGTAAAGCCGCAGATCCTTTAGCCAAACGTTCTCGACCGTCTGGTTGGAGTCGGCCGGCTGCCTGTTTTTGACCTGGACGTCCCAGAGTTGGTTGGTGTAGCGGCTGGTCAGGGGGGTCACCAGGTTCCCGACCAGGAAGACCGCGACGCTCAGGGCCAGGCCCGAGACGAGCAGGGGCTGGGACAACCGGTAGAGACTTATCCCGCTGCCCTTGAAGGCGATGATCTCGGAGTTCCTGGCCATCAGGACCAGGCTTATGAGGACCGAGGCCAGGGTGCCCACCGGGGCCAAAAGAACCAAAATAGAGGGTATTTGGGCTAGGAAAAAGAGTATTATAGTGAGTATAGGTATCTTTTGGGTGATGAAGTCGGATATTTTTTCTATGAAATCGACGACCAGGTACAGGGTCACGAAGCCGCAGAGGCAGGTGGCCAGGTGCTTGAAGAACAGGGTGGACAGGTAGCGGGAGATGATGCTCATCTGGGAGCCCTCCTGGCGCCGCCCTTCCACCTGGTGAGGCGTGAGAAAAATTCCTTGAAATGGCTGAGCGTTACCTTGAGGTCCAGGGGCGAGGACTTGTTTATGCCGGAAAGTAGCCAGACGGCGGCCAGGGCCACGACGACTATGGGGGACCAGATGGATTTGGCCGGCGAGACGTAGGTGGTCTCCCCCAGGGTCCAGCCCAGGGTAAACAGGAAATAGTAGGCCACGAATATGGCGAGGCCTATGGCCAGCCCGAAATTCCTGCCCTTGGAGGTGAAACTGGCCCCAAGGGGCATGCCGATTATGGCCATCAGGAAACAGGCCAGCGGCAGGGAAAAGCGGCGGTGGTACTCCATGCGGAAGATTTGCGGGTAGGGGAAGTTAATCCGGGCCAGCCGGTCGGCCTCGGCCAGGAGCCTGCCCGTCGGGAGGTCCTGCCTCCGGCCGGGGCCGGAGACCGTCCCGGTCGCGAATTCCGGGCCAGGGGAGATTTTTAGCTCGTAGACGTCAAAGAAAATGCTGTCAACGGATGATTTTTCCGTGTAAAACCTGTCGATCACCCCGTCGAATAGCCGGAAGAGCAGAAGGTTCGAGGCCGCGTCCACGTCCAGGATGCCGGCCCGGGCCACTATTATGGAATTCTCGAAAGTCGAGCGCCGGTCGTTTATGAGGACGTTACTCATGGTCTCGTTGGTGGAGGTGGGCAGCTGGCCCACGTAGATGGTCAGGCCCGGGAAATCCCTGACGAAAACCTGCTCCTTGATGGCCAGATCGGCCCTGGCCTTGGCCAGGGTCAGGAGCTCGATCCTGAATTTCGTGTTGGCGGCGGGGGTGACGTAAAGGTTGAACAGGGCCGTCAGCAGGGCCGCGACCAGGCCGAAGATGGCCACGGGGGGCAAAAGCTGGTAGAGGGACAGCCCCGAGCTCTTAAGGACCGTGAGCTCCGAGTCGGCGCTCATGCGCAGGAAGGTCGTGAGGCAGGCCAGGAGCGTGGCCATGGGCACGGAATAATCCAGCATCCTCGGCAGGATCAAAACGAAGATCCTTAGGACCACCTCCGTCCCCACGCCCTTGTTTAACACGAGGTCGGTCAGGGACATGAACCTGGCCATCAACAACACGAACGAGAAGATCAACAGGTTGACCAGGAAGGAAGGGATTATCTCGCTCAGTATGCTGTTGTTGATTACGCTTGGGCGCATCCCTTGGCCTCGGCTGCTGTTAGGGGTGATGGAGACTCGCGCCCAAGGGCGGGCCAGGGCGACCTGGCTTAGGAGCCGCCCCGTTGGTATCTGTTGACCATGCGGTTATGCTCGGCCAGCGTTTCCGAGAAGTGGTGCGTGCCGTCGTTCTTGGAGACGAAGTAGAGGTATTTGCCTGGGGAAGGGTTTAGGACGGCCTTGATCGCCTCCTCGCCGGGATTGGCTATGGGCCCCGGCGGCAAGCCGGCTATAACGTAGGTGTTGTACTCGTGCTTGGTCTCAAGGTCGGCCCTGGTGAGGTTCCCGTTGAAATTCGGTAGCCCGTATATGACCGTGGGGTCCGTCTGGAGGCGCATTTTCCTCTTGAGCCGGTTATAGAACACCGAGGCGATCATGGGCCTTTCGTCCGCCGCGCCGGTCTCCTTTTCCACGATCGAGGCCATGGTCAGGACCTCGTTGAGGCTTAGGCCTTTGGTGGCGGCCACCGCGTCGTACTTCTCCCAGACCTTCTTGAACTGGTCGGTCATGGCCTTGATGATCGATTTAAGCGGCGTGCCCTTGGGGAAACTGTAGGTCTCGGGAAAAAGGTAGCCTTCCAGGCTGTTGGCCGTAAGGCCCAGCGAGGATATGAAGCCCGGGTCCCGGCACAGGGCCAAAAATTCCCTGGCGTCGCCCAGGCCCGACGTCTCCACGGACCTCGCGATGTCGGCCATGTTCCAGCCCTCCGGGACGGTGAAGGGATAGAACTTGAAGTTGCCCTTTTCCAGGGTCGAGATGTTTTCCCAGACGCTCAGGGAGGGATCGAGGACCTGCTCCCCGGCCTTGACGTTTACCGGTTTCCTGAGCTTGGAACGGATCCTGACCGCCCACATGAAGGCGTCGGCGGATTTTATGACCCCGGCCTTGAGCAAAATGTCGGCCGTCTGGGCGTTGGTGGCGCCCTGGGGGATGGTGACCAGTATCTCCCGGCTCGTTTCCTCCGGGGGGAGAAAATTCTTGCCGTAGTTCAAAACGGCCAGGAAGGCGAGCAGCAGGCCGACAACGATCACTATGCCGATCACGCCTATGAGCCTCCCGACGTGGCTCGGCCCGGTCCTGATCTTCCCCGGCGGGAGTTTTAGCGATTTTAGGGGCATGCCCTTCTGCTTGTCAGCCATGGTGTCCCAACGTGAAATAAACCAACGGATCTTGGGCAAAAAAAAATAAACGCGGTGGCCCCCGCCGACCCAAAAGCGCCCGGCGGGACCTAGGCCCCCGATTCCCCCGGCCGTTCCCTCTCCCTTACGGCCAGATAGCCCTCCAGGATGATGGCCGCCGCGGTCTTATCGACCGCTTTCAGCCGCTCCTTGCGGCTCAAACCGGCTTGGTCGAAAACCCTGTCGGCCATGGCCGTGGTCAGCCTCTCATCGTGGGTCTCCACGGTGAAGCCAAAACGCGACCTTAGCTCGTGGGCCAGGGCCAAAACCCTCTGGGCCTCGGGCCCGACGGACCCGTCCTGCCGCCTGGGAAGCCCCAAAACGATCAGGCTGGCCCCCCGCCCCTCGGCCAATTCCCTCACCGCCTCCAAAAAAGGCCCGTGGGGTTTTCGCTTAAGCACGGTCAGGGGCTGGGCCGTCAGGCCCAGGGGGTCGGTCCCGGCCACGCCGACGCGCTTTTCCCCCACGTCCAAGGCGACGATAACCGGCCTAGCCACAACAAACCTCCGACCTTGCCTGTCAGCTTTGCCTGACAAGCCCGCCGGCCAATCTTGGCAAGCGGGCGCCCTTTCCGTCCCTGGCCTCCTAACGGCCAAGGGCACGGTCAGCCAACCCCACCAAGCCATACCCCCCGCGACGGTTGATAATTCTAACATCAAGGTTGACGTTTAAACAAGGGTTTGACGCGAATTATGTTGATAGTGGCCTCAAAAAAAGCCGACCCTGGAAAAACGGGACCACCCGTCCCGGCCAAGGTCCGGGCCAGGGGCCGGGCCCCTGCCTACGGTTGCCCCTACCTAATAAATGCAGATAATTATTGATATTTTTATTAAATATTAGATTTTTACTGGCCAAAGAAAACCATATAAATTTAAACGCCACAATCTGACCCCTATCAAACACGTTTCGCCAGCCACCGCCAGCCAAAGCTACTTGATTGGCCCGCATAATTTCCTTACCCCACGTGAAGTCAAAATACTTAGCCAATGAATTCCAGTGGTTAAGAACTAGGTTTGGGATGCCTGGTGCCTTTACATGTCAAAAACCTTTCTTAATCTTTGTTTTAACTAAAGAATTCTCTTGACTGGCTCCCGTAAATGAAGTAATTTAATGCAGTCAGATCATAAAAACAAAGTTTTTGCGTTATTTATATATGGTAATATTAGATTTTATAATATATTTTTTTTATATCAAAAATTAAAACTAAAAATTATTGATAATTTACGAAAAAAGAATTTTGTACGGTCAGTGCCATTGGTCTTTATCTAGGGATGAATTAACCGCAACTAAAGTAATTTGGAAAAACCTACAGACATTTGGCGAACGCCGAAAAATCAGCCCCTTGGCTAACCCGCCAGGTCAAACCTGACGGTTAAGGCAATCGGCGGGCGCGTATATTAGCGATAACGCCCGTCTTTGGCCGTTAGGTCGGTATAACCGTAAACGGCCTCGGGTAAGCCGGCCCCGGCAGGCGACCGCCGGGCCCGTTTGGCCAAAAACCCACATCCTTTAGCTGGCCCGTAGGCGATTGACGGGACGGCTAACCATGGATGCCCCCTGAACTTGGGTAACCCAAGGCGGGGATATTTTCGTCCCGGTAACGGCGAGATCGCTACTAAAAAGGCCAGGGGGCCTTAAACGGAGCAGATTTAACGTACCAATGGACGGGATTTAAGTTATAAAGTATGTCTATTTTGGTTCAGGTTAGGCTTTATAACCGAACCATGCCTTTGTGTCGTGTGGGTGCGCTATGAAAAAGGTTCTGATGGTGACGCTTCTGGTGGTCACATTTCTATTCTCGACCACATGCGGGGTGGTCGATCGGGAGCGCCTAAGCCAACCGCGGGCGGAAAAGGCCGCGCGGCCACGGGCGGGGGGTACGGGCGACTCGCAAGGTGACCCGGCCAGGCCGTCCCAGGAGGAGCTGGCGGCCCGGCCAAGCCGGGGTTCGGTCGATCCCCTGCCCTCCAGGGAAGCCAGGGCGGCCAACAGGGTCCTTTCCCTGGCCGGTATACCGGCCATTATCCCCGACGGGACCCCGGTCCGGGACATGCCCAACGCCCAGCCGGATCACATCGACAAAACCACCGGTAAGTATGAGCGCCTAAACCGTAACAAGGACGGCTCGTACGGCCCCCAGGGCTCCTCGCCCATAGACGTAGACCTCGAGCGCTTTACCGAAAACGTCCTCCGGGAGGGAGTCTCGGCCGGTTCCGCCGCCCTCAATACCTGGGCCGAGGGCTGGCTCTCCGGTTACGGACGGGCCAAGGTCAACGTCACCCCCAGCCTCGACGGGGAGGTCACCGGCTCGATAGATTTCCTGACGGCCATCTACGACAGCGAGGCGACCGCGGTTTTGAGCCAGTTTAGCGTCCGGACCATGCCAGGCAAGCGCGTCATCGGCAACATGGGCATCGCCCATAGGCTGTTCAGGGACCAGATGGCCTTCGGCTACAACGTTTTCCTCGACCAGGATTTTACCAGGGGCCACGCCCGCGGCGGGCTGGGCCTGGAGCTCTGGTACGATTGGCTTAGGTTCGCCGGCAACTATTACCGGCCTCTCTCGGGCTGGAAAGACTCGACCGACTACGACGCCCGTTACGTCCAGGAGAGGCCGGCCGAGGGTTTTGACGCCCGGCTAACCGGGTACCTCCCGTTCTATAAGCACCTCGCGGTAAACGCGGCCATGGAGAAATGGTTCGGGGAAATGGTGGCCCCGTTCGGCCAACACGATCGCCTGGCCTCCAATCCCGAGGTCTGGGTCATGGGCATGAGCTGGACCCCTGTGCCGCTGTTCTCCCTTAACGGCGAGACCCGCACGGCCAAGACCCATACCGAGGTCAGGCTGGGACTGTCGCTGAATTACTATTTCGGGGTGCCGATGGCGGACCAGCTGAGCCCCGCCGCCGTGACGGAACTGCGATCCATAGACGGCTCCAGGCACGATTTCGTCAACCGGCAGAACGAGATGATCCTTGAGTATCGGGCCAAGCCCGGCACCTACATCGTAAGGGCCGTAAACATGGGCAATAACATGTTCAAGATAGTAATCACCGATTATTTCGGGAAGCCGGCCGTAGGCGTGAAAGTAAAATTCCGTACCTGAGGGAGGATCTTGATGCGCCTGGGGAAATATTTTCGAAATATCAAACCCATTATAGGAATTATCTTCCTGTTTAGTGCAAACTAAACAATAATTTTAACTGGGTGGAAATCATTTGTTACTCGATAACAATATGGCCATAAATTTATATTTTTCTCTAAAAAATTATCTATAAAATTAAATATCTTTATCTGAAAGGAATTATAGTAATTGAGCAATAGCTTCCTCAGACTGATAATTTTACGGGTGATCTTTTCCACCTTTCTCGCCCAGACGTTTATCCTGGCCCAGCTTTTTTTCGCGCCCCGGCTTTTGGCCCAATCGGGACCCGAGGTGGTCAAGCTTATGGGCCAGGCGGAGATACTGTCCGCGGGAAAGTGGCGGCCGGCCAAGACGGGGGACTTCATCAAGCCCGGGGATGCCATTTTGGTGATAGGGGAGGGGGAAGCCAGCCTGTCGTCGGACGAAGGCCAGGTGACGGTCAACGTCAAGACCGACACCATGGTCAGTTACGACGGGGACGTGGACCCAAACAGCAGGCCCTGGAATGATGGCCAGCCAACCACGGCGGCCTCGGCCCCGGCCGACCAGGGAGGGCGGAAGGCCCGCCAGTTCTCGGTTTCGAAGGGCGAGGCCGAGATGACCGTGGTACCGGGGCAGCCCCTTCGGGTGGTGACGCCCTTGATCGCCGCCGCGGTCAGGGGGACGCATTTCATCGTCTCGGTAGCCGTTGACGGCAGTTCCTCCCTCTCCACCATAGAGGGCCAGGTCCTGGCCCTAAGCCGTACCGGCGTTTCCCAGCTGGTCGGGGCCGGGGGGAGCGTCCAGCTTACCTCGGGCCAGTACGCGACCTTCCTCCAGCAAAGCGGGGTCAACGTGCCCAGCGGGAATTGGCAAGGGCTGGACGCGGGCACCTTGGATAAACTGGACCCGCAGACTTTCAGCGACGCGGTGAGCTCGTCCGGCGGCGAGGCCGGGGCCGGCTCGGGAAGCGCAACCTCGACCCCTACCACCTCTACCACCACCCCGACCACCTCGGCGGCTTCCACCCCGACCACCACGGCCACGACCACCCCAACGACGGCCACCTCTTCCGCCTCAACCTCGGCCTCCACCTCGGCGACTACCTCGGCGACTACCTCGGCCTCCACTTCCGCCTCAACCTCGGCGGCGACCTCGACGGCGACCACCGCCACCTCGGCGACCACCTCGACCGCGACCGGCGCGGCCACTGGGGTGGCTACGGGCACCGGCACCGTGGGCTCGGCGACCGCGAGCACCGTGGGGAGCGTCATCGCCCAGGCGGCCCCCTCCGTGGGATCGGCCGCCGCCATGGGAACCGCCGGGGTGACCACCGGGAGCCTCACCGGCGAGGGGACCCAGGCCAAACCGGTGGATAATGTCGGCACTCTCCTTGGCAACATCACCGTCATCGATCCCGGGACCGGCCTGCCGGAAGACTCGTTTACCGCAAACGATCAGGGCGAGGTTTTCATCGGGATACAAGGGGCCCCGGGACAGACGGAGGTAGCCATAAACATAGGCGGCCAGGACTATTTGGTGGACCTGGCGCCCGTTCAAGGCAACGCCCAGGTGATTTTAGATTACGTCAATTTCAACGACCCGGCCACGGGATATCAGAGCGTGGCTACGGTAACGCCCTTTTTCGGGGGTTTGACGCCGACCAATCCCGTCACCTGGACGGTGGAGAGTATCCGGAACCCGACGCACCCTTGGTGGCTCAGGTCCGGGACCTCTTACGCGGGCTTGACCTGGGGCCTGGCGGCGGATCCAGCCGCTTACACCGGGGCCGGCAACTGGCCCGACACCGTCAGGGGAACGGCCCCGACCGGCCCGGTGGCGCAGATTACGGACGTGGTGGGATCGAGATCGGTGACTTTGAAGGCCGAGACGACCATAGACGGCGTGATGTATTCCGAAACCATGGATGTCACCTTTGGCCCCGGGCCACTTTCGGTTTTTAGAACGGCACCGGCGGTTGGGGTCAAATGGGCTCGCTCCGCCGGTAACGCCGCCACGGCCGCTGACCCCGGCAATGACGGAAATATGTTGGCGTTAAATGGGAACAGCGGGGCCGATTTCCCGGCGGCGGTCCAAATTTGCGGGGGCTCGATCAACGTCTCGGCGATTACGTCAACCACCACGGTGCCGGGGTCCCACAATGCGGGTTTCGACTATACCCCTGGGTCCGGGTGGGAACAAGACATTAAATGGGCTAGCTTGAGTCGGGCGCTTAATTCTAAGCTACCTCACTACGATCAACTAATCGCGGTATCTATGTACAGTACTACGCATAATCCAGGGATACCTAGAAAAGGGGCGGCTTTAGCGGCGGGTTGGCCTGATGACGGACTAGGTGCGGGTGTTTATAGATATTGGTCTAATCCAATCAATATGATGGGGGCGGGATATTTTTTGGCTACTAATGTCGGTCTAAGGGTTGGTGCCGAAGAGACATCAAACAGAGTTAATTACAACATACCTAACGTCGTTTGCGTCTTTTAACGTTTCACCATTTCCCGTGGCCAACAAGTTTATGTCTTAGCTTCCGGTTCAGTCGTAACGTCTAGGACTCTTGGTACGGTAACCCATTAAGCCGTAAAAAGTATATTATACCTAATTCATGGAAAGCTTTAGCGATGTTTCAAGAGGAGGGATGGTTGAAATAAAGCAAATGGTATATTTGATTATATTTACAGGCTATTTTTTTGAATATCGACTTTTTTGGGAACGAATATAAAGCGCCTTTGGATAAACCAGCTCAGGAAGAACAAACTGGCCTCGGAGATGGCCTTGATCAGAATCACGTAGCCGCCGAACAGGTGAAAAAACAATTCGGTTATGCCCCAGGAAATAAGCATAAACATGGCTACGAGCGTCAGGTATTTGGTAATTTGTTTGACAAAATCCGTGGCTACTTTAAAGACGTAATATCTTGATGCTGTAAAATTATATATGATTGAAGCGATTCTAGCGAATATAAATGATAACAGTATGTTATTGGTATTGAAATAAACGAGAGCGAAAACCACGTAGTCGATTAGGGTGGTTAAAATGGAAGTGAAGAAAAACCTGAAAAAAATCGAGCCTATGGTAATCGAGTCTTTGATCGTCCGATAGTGGGAACCGGCGTTTCCCTCGAAGTAGACCGTTTCGATGGGCACCTGGAGGATCGAGTTTGGGTATTCGTTGGTTATCCGCACCAGCGTGCAGAATTCGTAATCGAAGCGGTCGTAAGGCACCTGTATGAAAAAACCCACCTTGTCCCTTGGGAAAAACCTTAGGCCGGTCTGGGTGTCGCCCAGGCGATAGCCGGTAAAAAGCCCAAAAAGAACGCTGGTTATGGTGTTGCCAAGCTTGCTCCGAAATGGGACCTCGGGGCCGAACGTCCTGACCCCCAGGGTGAAACGCCCGTCGACGGCCCCTTTTTGGGCCACGTTGGCCACGTCCTTGGCCAGGTGCTGCCCGTCCGCGTCGCAACAGACCATGCCCGTGGACGACGGGTCGGACTCCAACAGATAATGGTTGAGGCCGGTTTTTAAGGCTTGGCCCTTCCCCCGGTTGACGGCATGCCTAAGCACGGTAACGTCCCCATCCCGGGCAGCCAAAGACTCGAATATCCCGTCCCGATCACTCGAGGAACCATCGTTTACCACGAGGATTCTCGCGAAAGCCCCCAACTCGGCTAACCGGTCAACCAAATCGACCAATTTTTGATCGGGTTGGTAGGCCGGGATAAGCACCCATGGCAAACTTTGTCTTTCAGCGCTCATAACGTCATGTAAGGATTTTCAGGGTATTGCCTTAACCCAACGGGAAAAGTGGCCTTTTGGGATTCATCGGGACCCATGGCGGTCGCCATGGGTCCACCCCCCTATCCATCGGAATCCCGGTTCTTTTAACTGGAAGCTTCGCCCCCGGGGAAGCGACCCCGGCAGCCAAAGGATTTGAGCTAAGCCAAAATGGTGAGGCCTAAGGCGGGCGGCAAGGGTCGGGGCTTTTTAGGGCGACCTCGTTCCCGTTTTGGAACCCCCTTGCCTAAGTCTTACGCGAGGGCCGACCCGTCGCGCCCATCCCTGGGTTGCGAGTGTCGGGCATATTGAACCGCTAACGCCGTTTTGTCTTTTTACCAAGCCTATGAACTTATCACGATGATATCTCTTTGCCTTCAATTTATTGTACCAGAATTGTAAAGTTTCTGCTAAATAATTATTAGGCTTGTTAATGTCAATAAATTAACACCTGTTCCAAAAACAGGAACCCTTGCTTTGCCAAGGCGTTCAAAGTTCCGTTTTTCAAAGCCAAATCGAAATGTCCCTCCGGTTCTGACCACCCTTTGCCCCATCCACCCTTGGGCCGCTTTTGGGCCTATGCCAGTAACGTTGGGGTTGCCGGCTCGTGTTTTCGGGCCACGGTTCTCCCCCCCCTTGAGAGGATCATTCCCAAACTTGGCGTTTGCCGCGAGCCACCGTGGGACATTTCCATTGTCAGCTTAACGACCCCCTACCGGACGTTTCCGCGTGAAGTGACACACGCGAAAACCTTAACCCGATGAAAATCATAAAGCTTAGTTTCTAATTTAATATCTTTAGAGATAATTATTAAATGACAGAAATTCTTATGTGTTAATAATATCTACTGGTGATTGTTTTGTCTAAAAATATCTCTTGACAGGCCTCGGTCAAAGAAGTAAATTAGTGCCGTAGTTGTCTTAAAACAAAGATTTATAAGACTTATACATTCCAAAAAATTTTTTTTGAATGTTTAAATTTATGTAAACTGACTCTAATTAAATTTAGTACTTTTATTGATAATATTTATAGAAATGTATCTGTCTAATATTAGTCCATTTATCATTAATACGCTTATCAATATTATTATTTACGCAGCTGATAAGCAACCGCATTTACATAAATTTGAAACTTCTGGAACGATTTAGCTTTCGCCTAGATTTCTACCTTCCAGACTAACACCCCCGGACTGACGGGCTAAGCGAGCGGCGGGCAAGGTTAGGCACGGGGCTTAAATGACAAGGCCGGGCCATCCATTTGAGGTAAAGGCAGCTTTTTTTCGCCAAGCCACGGGCAAGCGTCCGAGGGTAACCTCGCCTTGGCGAAAGGCCCAAGGGGGCCTTTAGGCATTCGGTCGAGTGGTCGCTGGGTAAATAAAACGTCGATTTAACATGTCACCGGAGGAATGTAAGTTGCAATTACCAATTGAACTAATAATATTTATTAAATATCTATAAGTTAAATTATTACTCGATGAATATAACAAAAATTTTAATAAAACGTTGAATGTAAATGTATAATATTTTCCGCAGTACACTGGGCACGGTAATTTTAGCTCTCGCTTGCGCCATCATCGGGGCCGGGTTTACGCTCGCTTTTCCCGGGGCCCTGGGGCGCCAGGAGATGGCCATCTTTGACCGCTACCAGTCCATGGTTAAGCCGCAACCCGTGCGGGAGAAATTCGTGGTCATCCTGGCCAGGGAGAGAAGTTTTCAGGACATCCAGAACTGGCCGTGGCCCAGGCAGCTTCACGCCCAAGTCCTGGGAAGGGTGGCCCAGGCCAAGCTGGTGGTCCTGGATATCCTTTTCCCTGAGCTGTCAAATCCCGAGGACGACGCCATATTGGCCGCCATGGCGGCTAACCTGGGCAAGGTCATCGCCGCTGGTTTGGTGGTTTTCAACGAGGTCAACAACGAGACTGAGCTTCTTTTGCCTTACGAGAACATGGCCCGCTCGGTCATGGACATAGGCATGGCCAACGTCCAGACGGAGCCGGACGGAATCACGCGGGACTACAAGCTTATGTTTTCATTCGGGGATAGTTCGGTACCGTCGCTTCCCTTAGTCATATTCCAAAGGACGGGAAGGGAAATCAAATCGATCAAAAAAAACGAGCGCGGCTACCTTATGGCTACGGGGGACAAAAGTATCCAGCTAACCGAGGACTTTGGTTACAAGATCCACCACCCTGCCACCGAATTTCCGGTTTATGAGTACGTGGACGTATTAAAGGGCTTGGTTCCCCCCGAGGTCTTCAAGGATGCGGTGGTCATCATGGGAGTCAACGCCGGCGGGGCCTCGGACTATTATTCCATCGGGATGGGCCGGGTCATCCCAGGCTCCCTGTACGTGGCCCATGCCGCCCAGACTTTGATGCACGGCTGGATCCCCTTCCCGGCGTCGAGGCTTTGGGCGGCCCTTTGCGCCGGGTTTATGGCCCTTTTGGGTGCCTTAACCGGGGCCTTAAACGCTAAGGCCAGTTACCGGCGTAGGCTGAATCTTTCCGTCCTTTGGCTGATCCTCTCCATGGCGGCCTGGACGGGGCTTACCTATATCCTTTTCGTCTCGTCCATGGTTTGGCTGGCCCCGCTGGGTCCCCTGATACTTTGCCTGGTGTCATTCGGCCTGATGGTGCTCGTTAAGCTTAGGTTTCTGACCGCCGACTGGCAAGTCCAGAGGCTCTCCATAGACTCGGTCCTTTTCATGGGCCGTTTGGACTTTACCGACGTCGTTACCACCTTTCCGGCTTATTTGAGCGACCATTGGCCCGAAATCGAGAAATGGAGCGGCGTCTCGCTCCTGTCGGCCACGGTATCCGCCCAGGACAAGGATATCCAGTCGGCCCTAAACCAATTGCCCGCCCCGGAAAGGCTGGGCGCTCAGAGCCTTGAGGCCTCGGTGGTTTACGCAAAGAGCGGCGTGAACCGGCTTCTCATAGGCCTTCCGGACTTGGAGTCCCGGGTCGGGCAGTATACCGTCCTGGGCTGGGTGGGCCGCAAGAGCCCGGAAATCCTAAAGAGCCTGGCGGCCCTGGTCCTGTCGGCGGCGATGCATTTCAAGGCCCTTGAGGAGTACCGGGCCAGGCAAGAGCTGTTCATGGGGCTCATCCGCATCATAATGGGCGCCGTCGACGCGAAAGATCCCACCACGGCCGGTCACTCGACCAGGGTGGCCGAGCTAGCCAAGGAGCTGGCCTCAAAGGTGGGCTTGACTCCCGTGGACATCGAGAACATCTATCTGGGCGGGCTTCTCCATGACGTGGGCAAACTGGGCATCCCGGACAGCATCCTTAACAAACCGGGCCGGCTTTCCGACGAAGAGATGGACGTGATGCGTAGACACCCGAGCATCGGGGTCGACATCATGAAAGAAATAAAGCTACCCGAGGAGGTCATGAGGGCCATTAACGAGCACCACGAGAGGTTGGACGGCCAGGGCTACCCCAACCGGCTCAAGGGAGACTCAATCAGCCTGGTTGGCAGGATACTCAGGATAGCCGACGTCTTCGATGCCTTAATCAGTAAGCGCCAATATAAGGAGGGCATGCCGCCGGAAGAGGTCTACGGGTTGCTAAAGGAAGGAAGCCAGGGCGAGTTTGACGAGGAACTGGTTAACTTAATTCTCAGCAATCCTTTCGAGGGCCCAGGCGTGATACATTACATTGATCCCGGGAAGAAACCGCCCGTCGACCCGGCCCTGGAACTTCATATCGCCCGCCAGGAAGCTGGCCGGTTAGACGGGGGCGGGACCTCCCTGGCGAAAACGCCCCCGCCGCGAACCGCCGACCCGATTCCCGGGCCAGCGGTCCCACCCCCGCCCGCCGCCGGCTCGGTTCCGGCCCAAGCCGCTCAGGCGGCCCCCGTGGTGGAGGTCTCGGATAACTTGGAGTTGAGCGATATAGGCCTAGAAGACATAGATTTAAGCGAAATAGACTTGAATTAGTGCATTGATTTACTTTCTTTGTTTTATAGTAATATCTTACAATTATTTAATGCCAGTCCCTAATCAGTAAAGGTCATTTAATTCAAGGCGCCACCGGGCAGGTAGCGGATGCCGTAGCGAAATAGGGTCATGTGGTAGGGCCCTCGGTTTTTGACCCGTCCTTCACGCCCCGGCGGCCGGGGCGTGAAGGACGGGAAACCAAAGCGCAATCAAGGAGCGATTGTTATGCGCTTTGGCTGCGCTTTGAGTGCGCTTGGTCAAAATAAGAAAGCCCGGTTTCGGGGGGCGAAACCGGGCTGGTATAAGGCATTTCTCGGGACTTAAGGACTAGCTTTGGCCATATTTTAAGTACATTAGCATGGTCGTGGCCTCCTGGGATCCAAGTTTGGCTGCCTTGCGTAACCACATAATGGCTTCGTTAACGTCCTTATGACCGTCAATCCCGTCTAAATGCTTCGCCGCAAGTTGGAGCATGGCCTTAACGTGACCGTTAGCCGCGGCCATGTGCCACCATTCGAGCGCCTTGGTTGTGTTGGCTGGGCGGTCGACCCCGTTGAAGGCGACCGCGGCCATGACCATTTGGGCTTCCGTATCACCGTTTTCGGCCTTTCGCCGCCATATCTTGGTCTCTTTGGTTATGTATCGGGATAAAGCGGGTGACTGAAGGCTAAGCAAGGAATTTTGTCCGCCTTTGCTCAACGACCTTATCCAACATTCCACGGCCTTTTGCTGCTTAACGCCCAATTCATCTGGCTTAAGATAGGCCAGGCCTAGGTTGTGCAAGGCCTTGGGCTGTTCAAGCTCGCCGGCCTTTTCCCACCACTGGAAGGCCTGGACCTTGTCCATGGCGACGCCTTTGCCCGCGTACAGGACCTCCCCAAGGCTCGTCATGGCCTCGGGGTCGCCCCCTTCGGCAGCCTCCCGATACCAGCTCGCGGCCTGGGCAGGATCCCTCGGAACCCCATGCCCCTGGGCGTAGGCCATTCCGAGTTGGTACATGGCGGCGGGAAACCCTAGCTTGGCCGCTTTTAGCAACCACTCGACGCCCATGTCCATATCTTTTGGCAACCCTATGCCCTTTAAGTAGGAGCAACCGAGGCTAAACATCGCATCCGGAAAGCCCTTTTCGGCCGCAAGCAGCCACCAGCGTTTGGCTTCCTCGGCATCCTTGGCCACGCCATGGCCTAAAGCCAGCGAGATGGCCAATTCGTTCATCGCCTTCGGAAACCCGGCCTCGGCCGCCTTTCTCCACCAGGTCACGGCCGCGGCATGATCGATGTCAAGCCCGTCCAGACCCCTGCAATAAGCCTCAGCCAACAGACACATGGCCTCGGGGGAGCCGCTTTCGGCCTCCCTGAGCAAATCAGCTACCGGTCTCTCCGTCGAATCAGTCAACATAACCTACCAAAAAAACCCATAAAATGAGTCCAGGGAAAAACCCATGGCC
>JAITKA010000067.1 GCA_031278635.1 Deltaproteobacteria bacterium
ATCCTTTACCATAATTCCAAGGCGCAAGGCCAGTCAGATCTAAAAGGTCATCCAGTAACCGTTTCGCGCGATCAAAAGGTATATCTACATGGTCCCATTGTGATTCTGGTAGCGTAGTATAGTCTTGTTTAGCGATTTGATGGCTATTAAATCCAATTTTATTTGGTTCACTAATGCTTCTACTAATAGTTAAATAATTATTGTCATGTAATTCTATTTCAAGAATTAAGATTACATCTTGGAACCTATCGCCATGTTTAAATGATAAAAATTTATTATTTTTATCCGATAGGAGGTTAAAATCAATAAGCTGGCCAAGGGTGGTTTTACCGTGGTTATGGTTGTCTTTTTCCTTGGTCTCGGTAAGACGGATTTCTGGCGATAGGACGTTTAAGCCAGGACTGAAAATTATTGGCTCAAACAATTGAGGCTTATTAGAGTATAATTTAGAAAGTTTCATTTCGGCCAATATATTCAAAAGAATCAATTTTGGGGTGATATTCAATAAGGCCAAGTAAAAATAATAAATTTAAGGCAGGCTGGAATAAAAAATATCCTCCATCAACATTTTTTTTGGCATATTCAAGTAATTCTACATATCCTTCTATTTTTTTGAACTTTATGCGTTCAAGCAACAGCGTTGATAAGTGAATTACTGTTTTATCCGGGTGTGAATGTCTGTTTGGTCTCAACATTTTCTGTCTCCCCCATGTCTTAATTCTGTCATATATCAAAAAAAAATTACTTTTGTTTTTTTGGTTTAATACTTTATCGCCATCAAAACCAAAACTGTACAATACTCAATAATGTCATCTATTTTTAACCAATATTTCTTGCGTAGATATTATTTACATTAAAATAATAAGGTTTCAACCAAAAAGGGACTTTGACCTGATTTTCTGTACCTCCTTAGGGTACGAACTGAAGCTGGCCCAACTGAAGCTGGCCCCATATCTTTCATGATGCCGTGTTCCAGCTTTTGAAGACAGCGCTTAATCGCCCCGTATGGCACGCCAGTATCTTTTGGGACCCCTTCCTTAAGGCCAACCTCTTTGCCCAACGAAAAGCGGCGGCGATGATTCGCCGCGTTTTTTCATCCAGGTGCGGTTCGAAGTCGCGAAATACGTTTTGGCTTCGACCATGTTGCCATTATATCGCATTAGGATGAATTTTACAGTTATTTTTTAGCAGATCTTTAAAAACTCAAAGGGGTGGCCGAGTTGGGGCGTTTGGGTGGTTTTTTTGTCGGTTAAAATTCGGCTGAAACCGCTGGCCCGGAAATGGTAAAATCGGCGAACGATGGTTTGGCCCGCCACCGCCCCGGCGGGCGGCGCGGCCAAAACCCGCTTTCTTTTGGAGAACGCCCACATGAGCCAGTCAGGCCAGGGCCCCGATCCGCAAGCCGGAGCGGGGCTAACCCAAACGAGCGATTTCGACCAAGGCGCCGACCAGGGAGGGGATCCCAGGGAGGCGCCCTGGATACTGGAGATCCCGGCCCCGCCCGGGTCGCGCCCGGAACTAATGGCCAGGCTCCTGGCGGCGAGGCCATGGTGGGACGCCTACCCGACCGAAAACGGGGTGGCCGCCGCCTTTGACCCGGTTATGGGGCCACGCATGGACACCGCGGGGATCGACGGCTCGAAGGCGTCGCCGCTGGCCAAGATCAAGGAAATCCAGGCCATGGTTTCCCGCGGCCGGCATGGCCATTCCAAGACCCGGTTGCGTTGGCGGCCGGGCCGGACGGGCCGGCCCGAGCCACTGAACGGCTTGGGCGCCCTAAAGCTTATTACGCCCGGCGAGGACCCCGGGCCCGGCCTGCCGATGGCCGCGAGGGCCCTGATCGTCCCGCGCCGTCCCAGGCCAAGCCCCAGGCTTAGGGCCTGGGCCGAGATGGCCGCCTCGGCCATAACCGAGTATTTCACCCCGCCGCTGGGGGCCCCGGAGACCAAGGGCGGGAGGGTTTTGCTATTTGACGAGAACCCTGGCCTTTTGGCGGCCACGGCCCTGGCCATGGGCGCGGGCCAGGTCGAGGCCGTCTGTTCCCAATACGGTTTTGCCGGCGAGGCCGAGGAACTGGCCCGCCTGAACGGGATGGGGGAAAAACTTAACGTCACGGTGGCCGGCCCGCCGCCCTTTCGCAAGGAGCTGGCCGCCAGGTGGGCGGGGCGCTTCGACCTGATCTCGGTCAACCTCTCGCCTTACCTTTCGGCAAGGCTTCTCAAGGCGGCGGCCGGTTGGCTCGCCCCCGTCCGCGGGCGGCTGATCATGGCCGGCGTCCGCCTGGGGGGCCAGATCGCCCTGGCCGTCAGGGCGGCTTCCCGCAACGGCTTGCGCGTCCTGGACTCATCCACCCTGGGCGAGTGGACCGCCATGACCTTGGCCAACCGGGAACAATCCGGGGTACCCGTCTGGGAATGGAGCCCGGGCGATTGGGTGGCCAACCTGACCGAGGACGAGATGGAGGCCCTGGCCGAGGCCGATAGGGCCGACCGTTCGCGCCGCCCCGCCGGGGGCCCGCAAGATCCCGGGGAGCCAGGGGACCCTGGCGAGCCTGGGGACCCTGGCGAGCCTGGGGAAGCCGGCCCGCGGGGCGAGCCGGCCGGGCGGGCCGATAACGGCGGCTAGTCGGCCCATGGGGCGGGCAGGAACCTGATCGTCTGGATCTCGTTTTCCGTCCCCAGCCTCATCATCGGCCCAAACGTGCCCGCGCCCTGGGAGACGATCACGGTGGTTCGCCCAACCTGGTACCGGCCCCTGTATTGCGGGAAGCGGGATCTGATCATGAGCGTCCCGGGGAAGAGCTGCCCGCCGTGGGTATGGCCGGAGAGCATGGCCGCGGCCCCTCCTTCCTCGACGTATCTCAGGCCAACGGGGCTGTGGTGGACCACGACCACCGGGAGGTCCGGGCTTCTGGCTATTTTGGGCAATTCCTCGTCCATGGCCAGTTGGTTCACCTGGTGGGGATCGGAGCTCTCCCGGTCGGCGTTCATGTACTCCAGGCCAATCAGCTGGATGCCGTGGGTCACGACCATCTCCGAGCGCAGGGTTTTGATGCCGGCCTTTTTGACCCAATCGATGACCAGATCGGGGCCCACGTAATACTCGTGGTTGCCGGTGGTGAAATACTGCTCGGCGGGGATGGTTTTGAAAAGCCCGAAAACGTCATCCCTCAAAGCCAGTCTCGAGTCAACCAGATCCCCGTTATAGAGGACCAAGTCCGGGTTTTGGCTTTTGATGGCGGCGATGACCGATTCCAGATAGGCCTTGCCTCGGCTGTTCCCAAGGTGGAGATCCGGCGCGTGGACGACCGTTACCGGTTTGTCCAGCCCAGGCAAAGCGACCTCGAATTCGGTGACCGTGAAAAACCTGGCCCTGGCCGTCCCGTATATGACCAGGGCGGCGCACAAAACGAGCGCGGCCACGCCCGCGAACCTAGAAAAAGCCGTCGGTCCCCTGTCGGGGGCGGCGGCTTTCTTTCGCCAGGCGAGTTTTTTGGCCAGGCCCAAAAGCCAGGCCACGGCCATGAGAAAAAACAGATATACCTGAAAGATGAAAAACAGGCCCAGGAAATCATAGACCCCGGCCCAAACGAGGCTCGGCTCGATGAAAAGCCGGCTGGCGATCAGGGCCAGGTAGCCCACGTCGAAAAGTAGGCACAGGGCCTGATAGGGCCAGATCCGTTTTGGCCTACCCACGAGTTTCCTGAACTCGTAAGGGACGAAAAAGGCCGAGACGAGCAAAACGATGGCGGCGAGGATAAACATGGCCAGGTCACCTCCGGTCAGGCCTCAAGCGAGGCGCCGTTGGCCCGGCCTTTTCAGGGCCGGCCCAGAATCGCGGCCACCAAACCCAGGGCCTTCAGGGCCGGGGCCGGGGCCAGGGGAAAGAGGCCGGGCTCGGTTTCCTCGCCGGCGGCCTCGCCCACAAGGCCCAGCCAGCCGACCTTGAAACTTTTTATGGCCTCAAGGAAAAGCGGGGCCTGGGCGGTGGTCACCAGCGCGGCGACCCCGGCCCTGAAGCCCATGCCTTCCAGGGCCTCGGCCGTCAAGTCCGACCAATCGGAAAGGGGCGTAAGCTCGAAGGGGCCCACCCGCTGGGCCGGGCGCAGATCCAGTTCCAAGGCGTTGGCCGATACCAGGGTGACCTTAAGGCCGGCCCTGGCCGCCAGGGCCGAGGTCTCCAGGGCCACATCGTCATCGCCGAAGACGAAAAGCTTCCCCAGCCCGGGGTTCAGCGGCAAGAGGGAAAAACTGGCGCCCTCGGGCAGCCTGGGCGCGGTGAACGGGCCCAGGGCCGAGAGGATATGCCGGGTGACCTTGGCATTGGGGGTAGCGCCGTCGGTCATGGTCAAAAGCCATGAGGCCCAGGACTCGTCGCGGCTTTTGACGGCCTCCTTCCAAAAGGGGATGGCCGCTTTGGTCAGCCGCTCGCTGACCGCCGTCACGCCGCCCACCTCCAGGACGGAGGTCTCCCCGCCCTTAAGGTGTTGGGCCTGGTTGGACACGGCCCGCTCAACGTCGTCGCTTCCCAGGTCGCTGGACAGGTATTGGCCGCGCTCGTCAAGGACGGCGGTCCGGGCGACGTTCCTAATCTCGGCCAGGGTCAGGATCGGCTCCCGGCCCTCGGAAACCTCATGAACCAACAATGACAGCCAATCGCTCAAGGGAATCTCCACCGGGCGCCCAAAGGCGGGGGAAGGCCTGGCCCTGGGGGCGAGGTTTTCTGTAAAAACTAGGTTTTAGGCCGACTTATCGACTTGGGCCGCCTGGTCCAATAGGTAGGCCTGGATGAAGCCGGAGATGTCGCCGTCAAGGGTTGCGTCCACGTTACCGGTCTCGACCCCCGTGCGGTGGTCCTTGATCAGCCTGTAGGGTTGCAGGGTATAGGACCTAATCTGGCTGCCCCAGGCGATCTCCTTCTTGTTGTCGTGGATTTTTTTCACCTCGGCGGCCTTTTTTTCCTGCTCGTGCTGGTAAAGCCTGGCCCTCAGGACTTTCATGGCCATGTCCTTGTTCCGGTGCTGGCTTTTGTCGTCCTGGCACTGGACCACTATATTGGTGGGCAGGTGGGTAATCCGGACGGCCGAGCTGGTTTTGTTGACGTGCTGGCCGCCCGAGCCGCTGGCCCGGTAGGTGTCCACGCGTATGTCTTTCTCGTTAATCTCGATTACGATGTCGTCGTCTATTTCCGGGGTGACGAAAACGCTGGCGAAGGAGGTGTGGCGGCGGCTTTGGGAATCGAAGGGCGAGATCCTGACCAGCCGGTGGATGCCCACCTCGGTGCGCAAAAGGCCGTAGGCGTAAGGCCCGGCGATGGTCAGGGTGACGCTTTTCAGGCCGGCCTCGTCCCCGTCGAGCCTGTCGATGATCTGGGTCTTGAAATTGTTGCGGTCGGCGTAACGAAGGTACATCCGGAGCAACATCTGGGCCCAGTCCTGGGCCTCGGTGCCCCCGGCCCCGGCATGGATGTCCATTATGGCGTCGTTGGAATCGTTGGGTTCCGACAACGTCCGCCGTATCTCGTACTGGGCCAGGTCCGCCTTCAGGGCGTCTATCTGCTCGGAGATGTCCCGGGACTGGGACTCGTCGTTTTCCTCCAGGGCCAGCTCCAGCAAAAGGGCCAGATCCTCGCCCTCGGAATCGAGCTTGCGCCAAGCGTTCAGTTTATCGGAAAGCCTCGTGCGCTCCTGCCCAAGGGCCTGGGCGTTCTTAGGGTCGGACCAGATATCCGGCCGGCTTAGCTCGTCGTTTAACTCGTTTAGTCTTGAGTCCAGGGCATCGAGGTCAAAGATACCCCCTTAATGTCGCTAAACGGTCGGTCAATTGTTTTACCTCAGGCTTCAAATCCAATAACATTTTCGTACTTTCCTTTCCTTGTACATGCCCTTGGCGATGGCGCCTAGCCTATCGCATGGGGCTAAATTAGGCCTAATGTTAGCACGAATGGGTTAAAAATCAAATTAAATCGACAACCCTTTGTCTCTACCCTTAGGCAGGCCCGTGGGTAGAGCTAACGTGGCTTAGGCCAGTCCAAGGGGAGCTAAATTAGCCTAAAGTGGCCATTAACTTAGGCGATGGAAAAAGGAATAACGATAACGCATCCTTGGATTTTTAGCTTTAAATATAGATATTTAAAATTATCATCTAATATTTTTAAAGTTAAAGCTAAATTTTTCTTAAGAATATCTTTGATTTACGCTAAATTTAGGTTTTTATGGCTGTCATCCCCGCCGCTACATGTCGACCAAGCTCTTCAGTGTGGTTGGAACGCCACAAGGCGAGCGCCTGGGCAAGCGATAATTTTTGAGATTAAGTTAAAAATTATCAAAAAAAAGATAAATTTGTAAAATTAGCGTTCATTGAATTGACTTTTTGCCACTGGCACGTAAATTGCTTTGTATGTACCCCGACAACGGTTCGGCTTGATTTATGGCCGGGTCTCGTTAAGGACTGTGGGAAAAATGCACTATCACCAAAAAACGATAAAACAGAAAGTCCAGATCAGTGGCAAAGGCCTTCATACCAATCGTCAGATTGATATGACCCTGTGCCCTGGCTCAATAAACTCAGGAATATGGTTTTTACGGACCGATAAACCCGGTAACAAACCCGTGAAAGTCACTTCCCAGAACGTCTCGGATACCATTTTAGCCACAACCGTAGGTCAAGGTCCCGAAAGCGTTAGCACCATTGAACACTTTATGTCCGCTTTAGGTTGTTTAGGCATAAACAATCTGTTTATTGAGATAAACGGGCCGGAAACCCCTGTCTTTGACGGGTCGTCCCTCCCCTGGATCGAGCTCCTGCGCAACGCGGGCCTTAGGACCCTGAATTCCCTCAGGCCTTATTACGCCGTCCGTCGCCCCTTCGAGATGACCTTAGGGGATAAAATGATCGCCATGGTCCCGGACCATGAGCTGGTCATCGATTTTACCATAGACTTTCCTGGCTTTATCCAGAACCAGCGCAAGTCTTTCACTTTCACCGAAAACGGTTTCGTCTCAGACATATCGCCGGCCAGGACCTTCTGCCTTCTTTCCGATGTCGAAAAGATGCAGGCGGCGGGAAAAGCCCTTGGCGGCGGTCTGGACAACGCCGTGGTCGTCTCAGGAAATGGTATCATATTAAACCGAGAGGGCCTAAGATTCCCGGATGAATGCGTCCGCCATAAAATCTTGGATTTTTATGGGGATATGACCTTGGCTGAGGCCCCTATCTTAGGACGCTTCACGGTTGTGAAATCCGGCCACTCTTTGAACCATAAGTTCCTGGCGACCATATTAAATACCCCTGGGTTATTGGAATTGGTTACCCCTACCAGGGTCCCCGGAGAGACATACGTGTCTCTAGTCTCACCCTCGCCCGCTCTCAACGCGGCCTGGGCCAATTAGGCCAGGCCGCTAGGGCATTAAATAATATAAGCCTCACCGCGTAAGGCTTTTAAACCGCCACGCTTCCCAGCGTGGCGTTTTTTTTTGCCCGCCACCCCGGCCAGGCCCGGTCGCCTGGGCCGCCCCTCCCTTGCGTTATCGTAAGGCAAAGCCGTTTGTTTTCAGGTTAATTTTTTTAAGGCTTGACAAAATAATATTAAAAGTCCATAATCTAAAGGTTAAATCGCATACCCGCGCGGCCCAGATGGCCGCCATACAAGTCGCCAAGCCAAGAAAAGGCCCCGCGGCCTGGGAAACCGGGCCGAAAAACCGGGCCAAGCTTTTAAGGGACGGATTTCAGTCCCCTTTTTGTCCGCGAGCGAAAAAGGATCTATGGGAGATCGCCCCGACCCGGAGCCCGGTTCCGGGTTTTTTTCGCGAAATCGCCGCCAACCAAACGAAACCGCGGCCTTTGGCCGCTGCCTGGAAGTTAAAATGAAAGATGTCTCCAAACAAAGGACCATAGCTCTAATATCTCACGGCGGGGCCGGCAAAACTTCGCTGGCCGAGGCCTTTTTGTTCCTGACCAAAGTCACCTCCCGTTTAGGCTCGGTTAGCGACAACACCAGCGTCCTGGACTTCGAGCCCGAGGAGGTCAAGCGCAAAAGCAGCCTAAGCTCGTCCTTCCACTCCTTTCCCTGGAAAAAGCACCAAATTACCTTCGTGGACACCCCCGGCGGCGAGAACTTCCTAAACGACACCAGGACCGTCCTGTACGGCGTCGACGCCGCCCTGGTCCTGGTCGACGCCGTGGACCTGGTGAAAGTCTCCACCGAAAAGGGCTGGGCTTTCGCCGACGAGCTAAAACTCCCCAGGCTGGTCATAGTCAATAAAATGGACCGGGAGCGGGCCGATTTCTACAAGGCCCTGGAGAGCCTGTCCGAGTCCTTTTCCAGCCCCAAGACCGCCGCGGTGGCCCTGCCCATCGGTTCCGAGGACTCGTTTAAGGGCATAGTCGATCTCCTGAGCCAGAAGGCCTACGTCTACGACGCCTCCGGCAAGGCCACCGAGGCCCCGGTCCCCGACGACATGGCCGACCTCGTGGCCACCCACAGGGAAAAGCTCATCGAGGCCATCAGCGAGGCCGACGACGAGCTCCTGGAGAAGTTCCTCGAGGGCGAGGACATCCCCGTGGACCGGCTGGAAACCACCATGAAAAAGGCCATCTTCGAGGGCCAGCTGGCCCCGGTCACCCCGGTCTCGGGCCTGAAGCTCATAGGCCTCTCCAACCTCCTGGACCAGATAGTCAACTGCCTGCCCTCGCCCATCGAGCGGGGCCCGGTCACCGGCCATCCCCCCGAGGACGACACGAAGGAGCTGACCCGCCAGCCCAACCCCGATGACCCCTTCGGCGGCCTGGTCATCAAAACCGTGGTCGATCCCTTCGCCGGCCAGCTGACCATATTCAGGATCAACTCGGGCACACTGCGCCCGGACAGCGGTTTCCTCAACGTGAACCGGGGCCAGAAGGAGCGCTTCGGCCAGCTCTTCGCCCTCGAGGGCAAGGCCCAGAAGGCCATCGAGGAGGCCGGCCCCGGTGACATCGTGGCCGTCTCGAAGCTTAAAAACACCTTTACCGGCGACAGCGTGACCGACGAGGCCTCCCCCATAGTCTTCTGGGCCAGCCAGCCCATGGAACCCGTGGTCTCCTTCGCCGTGGAGGCCAAGGTCAAAGGCGACGAGGAGAAGGTCTTCGCCGCCATCAACAAAATGGCCATCGAGGACGTGACCCTGAAGCTCACCCGCAACGCCCAGACCAAGGAGATGATCATTTCCGGCATGGGCCAAATCCACATCGACGCCACCCTGGAAAAGATCAAGCGCAAATACAACGTCGAGGTCATCCTGAAATCGCCCAAAGTGGCCTTCAAGGAAACCATAAAGGGCAGGGCCAAGGTCCAGGGCAAGTACAAAAAGCAGACCGGCGGCAAGGGCCAGTACGGCGACGCCGTCATCGAGCTGGAACCCCTGCCCCGCGGCGAGGGCTTCATCTTCGAGGACAAGATCGTCGGCGGCGTCATCCCCAGGCAGTACATCCCCGCCGTGGAAAAGGGCATCGTGGAGGCCATGGCCGGCGGCGTGGTCAGCGGCAACCCCGTGGTCGACTGCAAGGTCTCCCTCGTTTTCGGCTCCTACCACGACGTGGACTCCTCGGAAATGGCCTTCAAGATCGCCGGCTCCATGGCCTTCAAGAAGGCCTTCGTGGAGTGCCAGCCCACCATCCTCGAGCCAATCATGCTCCTGACCGTGGAAACCCCCGACGACTGCATGGGCGACATCATGGGCGACATCTCCAGCCGCCGGGGGAAACTCCTGGGCACCGAAAGCCACGGCCGCAAACAGATCATCAGCGCCAACGTGCCCCAGATGGAACTCCTCAGCTACTCCCCCGCCCTGACCTCCATGACCGGCGGCCGGGGCTCCTTTACCATGGAATTCGCCCACTACGACGAGGCCCCCATCCAGGTCAAGGAAAAGGTCATCTCCGAGTACAAGCCCCAGGAGGAGAAGGAATAGCCGAAAGGCCTTACCAACCCCTTCGCCCACCATCACGAAAATGCCTCCCCCTAGGGGGAGGCTTTTTTGTCGCCCTTATGCGTAAAGGACAGTCCCCGGGCCCAGGCGGAAGGTAGCAAAGGTAAGTAGCCAGCCAGGTCAGCCCGGCCGCGAATAAATATTTGAGGAATCGTAACCCCGGCAAGCCCAAGGGTGTTAAGTTTCAAGGCCGTACGGCTTTAATCGACGGCCCATTGGCGAAGAGTCCGAAGGCCGTGTACCGTATCGGCGAAGGTTATGGGCTGACCGCTTCTAATCAATTGGGTCTAAGCTATAATTTTGGTCAGTTAAAGAGAGGTTTTCTCGACTTCTTTCATATTTCATACATTTATTTTGTTTTTTATAATATCTTTATATACTATATCGTACATAAAATATTAATGATACACAAAAAAATAACCTAGTAAATATACTAATAGAAATTTTATTTTCTAAAGGATAAATTCAAAACGTAAAATACATTAAAAAAGTTTAAATAGTCACTTTAATTGACGTAAAAAAACTTATTATTTAAGTAAACCAATTAATCACCAAACAAATGACAAATTTTCACCATAGTAAACTATCAATTTAAAATTTTCTCCGCTGACAGTGACACTATTTCAGGCAAGCACTTCCATATACGTTGACATTAGATTTGCCACGCCGAATTGTTTCGCTATTCTCATTAATTGAGGGAGATTCCTATTTCTACTCATAGCATACCATTTGAGAGCATTGGTTAAGATCTCCCGGCACATCCTGTTTCGGCTTCGAACACAATCAACGATAGTCCGTTCAGCGGTGTAAACATTGACCAAATGGTCGTACTTTGTGGGCAACTGGAGAATATCGCTTTCATAAAGGTCAGATTTTAACGAAAAGACCTTAAAACCTTCATTCCGCAATCCCTTTGTGTTGTATCCTGTTGGGACGGTTACCGAAAAGTTACTAGGGTCTCGATCGATCAGATCGTGCAAATACAACGCTGTGTCATGTGAATAGACAATCCTTGGGCGACGAAGTTGTTCAATGCACAACAAGTCGTCAAACTTATCGACAGATTCATAAACCCCTCTGGCCATACGCTGCAATTTCCCGGACTTCGCAAGCCGGGAAAGTCGCATGTATGACATACCGGTCAACTTTGCCTGTTTCGCAGAAAAAATACCATTGTTTGGGAATATGATCAACATTATACCCAGCTCCTTTGTTATAAAATCTATAAAATTGCAATCTATTATAAAGCTTTAATAACGTTATTGACAGCCTTAAAAGATTACTAATTAATTATGTTTTTATTCTTTGATAAATCTCCTTATTCCCATCCTTGGTTTGAGATCGGAAACTGATGTCTGCCTTGTTTGACCTACTTGCCAAGGGCATCCTCAGCCGGAGCATGATTGGGACGTTTTGGTACGGAAAGTCCCCATCCTTGGTTTAGGATCGACCACCGACGTCTGGCGTCCAGTTACAAGAATGCTAATATTATAATTGATCGTAGCTTCATTGTCACGTTTTTATTACGGATAGTCCATATTCCCATCCCTGGTTTGGGATTGGGCACTGACACCTTGTTTGACCTACTTGCCAAGGACATCTTCAGCCTGAGCATAATTGGGACGTTTTGATACGGAAAGTCAATATTCCCGTCCTTGGGATCGGCCACTGACTCCTGCATTGAACAGTTTGGAACCGAATTTGCTTACCCCCATTCGTGGATTGGGATTGGCTATTGCCGACGACCGTGATATCACCTACGTACCAACTTCAACCCAAACATGATTGTATGATTTTGGAAACGATTGCAGCCGTTAGTTTCGTGTTATTGGGCCAGCCATTCCCGCCGCCAATCATATAACCTACGCAGCGATTTCAGCCTCAACCGAGGTTGTTTGCCTAGTTTTGGAAACGATTGCAGCCGTCGCCCTACGTGTTTTCAGGCCAGTCATAGCCGCCGCCCATCATATAACCTACGCGGCGATTTCAGCCTTAACGGTAATTGGCTTGCCTGGTTTTGGAAACGATTGCCAAGTTGGTTGCGTGTGTTCGGGCCCACCATTGCCTCTGGCCATTATATAACCTACGAGGTATGGTCAAGCTCAAACGTAAGTTATTTACCTCGTTTTGGAAACGATTGGAACAGTTGCTTGCATCTATTCGGGCCAGCCATTTCCGCCGCCCATCATATAACCTACGCGGCGATTTTAGCCTTAACGGTAAGTTGCTTGCCTGGTTTTGGAAACGATTGCTCAGTTGGTTGCATGTGTTCGGGCCCATCATTGCCTCCGGCCATCATATAACCTACGAGGTAAGGTCAAGCTCAAACGTAAGTTATTTACCTCGTTTTGGAAACGATTGGAACAGTTGCTTG
>JAITKA010000072.1 GCA_031278635.1 Deltaproteobacteria bacterium
AACCCTGGTTTTATCGACTTTTGGCCTTCGTTGGGTTGTGGCCCCTGGCCCTTACCGGGCCGGTTTGGGGCGGGCCGCCGGCCGTATAACAAAACGCCAAAATTTGTGCTATGATAAACCTTGACGACCCAGGCCGGCCGGTTTCGGCCCCCAGGGGAGCCGAAACCAATAACGCCATCGCCGGGACAAGCCTTACCGGTCCCCGGTCGTTTGGCGACCTCGCATCCCGGAGACTTAAACATGCCGAACGATGACGCCTCGGATTACTCTGACTTAATCCAGCAAGCCGAATCGATCAAAGTGAAAATCCAGGGTATCCTCCAGGACGCCCCCAACAAAGTGGTCACGGCCAGTGCCGGCGGGGGGGCGGTCCACGTCTCGGCCAACGGGCTCAACCAGATCGTGGCCATAAAACTCGACCGTCAGGTGGTCAACCCCGACGACATCGAGATGCTGACCGATCTGATCATAGCCGCCAGCAACCAGGCCCTGGCCGACGCCCAAGCCATGATAAACGAGGAGATGGCCCAGTTAAGCAAGCGCATGACCGAGCCCGTTGCCAAACTGCCGAGATGAGGCCAAATTAAGCCGCGAGCCTGGCCATGCCCGCGGCGAACCGCAAAATAGGGTCTAATTTCCTTCCCAAGGGGTGGGAATCGGGCCCAACATGACTATAAATAAGATATCGTCTGTAAGAAATCGTGGGAGGTTCCCTTAAGAGATGCTTTACCCGCCCGCCCCTATTCACTGGGCGCCTACGGGAGACTAAAAATGGATCTGAACAATCTCGACTCATCAACCTTAACCCCTTTGGGCAAGGACATTAGCCAAGCCGATATCGAAGCCTTTGATCGCCTTACCTCCGTGGCCCTTTCCCCCAAGGAGGTGGAGATCGCCGAAAATCCCGACTGCGTCGCCCCCAAGGAAAAACGCCTCCTGGCCCTGCATTTCCACCCCGAGTGGGTGCCCCTGCCCCTGATCGAGACCCGCCTGTCCAGGGCCTTCCCCGCCGCCGTCGATCGCCTGGTCATCCCCACCCAGCATAACCGGGTCACCGTCATGGGCCAGTGGGCGGGCGTCGAGGCCGATTGCTACGATGCCAACCTCGGCCAGAAGATCCAGCTGCTCATCCATTTCAGAAGCTCGAAAATGCCCAGGGCGACCAAATTCCTGGACATGATGGAAAGGACCTACCGCTACAGGGCCCACCAGCTCCTGGAGGTGCTGGAGGCCCTGACCAACCCCGACGAATCGATTCGCCAGGAGATAAACAATAACGGGCTCGACCATCAGGCCCTTGACCTTACCGGTTTCTTCGCCAGCCGGCTAAAGCAGCTCATCCATGGCCGGGAGGTCCAGGACACCGACCGCTCCGAGATGCTCAAAAACCGCCTGCTCACCGACTTCATGCTGGCCCGCTGCCAGGGCCTGGACCCGACCCTGTTCGGGAGCAGCCTGTCGGTGGCCAACATAGTCAAGTCCTTCGTCAAGCACCGCCTCAATTACCAGCGTTTCAGCGAGGCCCAGGACGTGATCGAGGAGGCCCGCGGCCTGGGGGCCGGCATAGTCATACCCCACCCGCCCCAGTTCTGGCCGGCCCTGCTCGACGACCTGGACGTCGACGGCTGGGAGGTATGGAACCCCTCCACCCCCAACCACGCCCTTTTCCTGATCGAGAGCCTGGCCAGGGCCCAGGGCCGCTACAAACGCCCCCTTCTGGCCTTCATGGGCGACGACACGCATATGTCCTCCAAGATCCGGGCCAACGTGACCGAGGACAAAAACGGCCGCGGGCGGGAGATCGGTTTCCAGCCGCCCTGGTGGGATCCCAAGGTGGCCGAGGCCCTCAAAAAAACCGGCCAGGGCCGCGAGAGGACCATGGACGAGTACCGGGCCAGGATTGTCTGACGGATTTCGGGCCGCCCAGCCCCAACCCGACAAATTTTTGGTTTTTTGATTTTTCTCGACAAAAACCGCATTTTGCGCTAAAACGTTATTCCCAAAGGGTATTCCATCGCAGGCGACAGTCAGGCCAACGAGCCCGGATGGCCGCCGGAAACGATGGAACGCCTCGTAGGTATTTTTTTCGTTATTTTATCGTTAAAAATCATTAAAGAAACGTTAAAAAAATCGTAAACGGTAACCCAATGTCCAAAAACAGCCTAACCCACAAGTTCGTCTCCGACCCCGACGAGGTGGCCGGTTTTTTCCAGGCCCTGATCGAGGGCTTCAAGAAACGCAAGCTGACCATCTCCTCCGACCACAAGGACCAGGTCATGATCCCCGCCGAGGTCCTCGAGATGGCCCTGGAAACCGCCCACCGCAAGGGCCGGGTCCGCCTGAGCCTCTCCATAAGCTGGACGGAGGTGGATGCCTATCCCAAACGGGACCTTTTTTCCGATCTCAGGCCCAAAAAGCCCGAAAGCGACGAAAGTTAGAACCCCGCGCCAATGGCCGCAAAGCCCATCGCTGGCCCCAAGGACGCTTTCGGCCTAAGTGGTTCTAAAATGACGTTTATGTTTACCATGCAACGATACCGGCGTACCGGTTTCCACGAATTAATTTTTTTTAAATTATTTCACGTTACCCTACGGTGACACCGTCCCAAAGGGTCTTTCGATCCCGCTTATTTTCGCCGCGCGTAAATCCGGTACGCTTTTTGCGGTACAATTTGCGCGAATTTTTGTTTTCAGGCCGGCAAACCGGTAGCCGGCCCCCATTGGGGCCCGCCTTCGCCCAGCTCGCTTCCTTTGGGACGGGCCCATTTTATAGTACAATGCCTTAGGTGGACTAAGGCACGGTTAAATTATTATTATTAACCTAATAAATTAATATCGATTGACGGCGCGAATCCGGTAATTAAATTTCAACAATACCGTTTAAATTTTGCCTCGCAATGCCACGAAAAAATTATTATAGCTTAACGTTTAAGATCAAGACGCCCAATAAACACGACGTTAACCTTAAGGGAACGTATTAGCGATATGATCCAAGGAATTTTTGGCGATAGACCGACCCGTTGGGTTTGCTTCATCGAATTAAGTCATGATTCTCCCCAGGCGAGCCTGGGGTTTCGTTGGTGACCGCATGCCAGTGGACGAGCTGGAAGTATATTTTAAGATCTTGACCAACGAGGTCTTGCAGTCGGCCACGGACGCGAGGGATCTTTTGTTCAGGCGGGATCCCTCGAAGAGCCGGTCGCTGTTCAACAGGGTCACCTACGTATCCAACCAGGTGGCCCAGCTGCAAAAGCTGGCCATGGAAAAGGCCCTGCGCAAGGGCCCGAACCGCGAGAGCCTTTACCTGCAGGGCCTGGCCTCCGTCTCCTCCCGCATGGAACGCATCAGCGATCTGCTGTTGAACCTGGATCGCCAGGCCGGTTACCTTACCCGCATAAGCGTCCTGTACCCCTACAACCTCGACGAGTTCTTTAAGGAAATCCTATACGGGGTGGAAACGATCTACCCGGCCCTGGTCCAGAGAAACGTGAGCCTGGCCGTTAAGCTGGGGCAGATCGAGGAAAGGCTCGACTCGTGCTACGCCAATCGCTTCGCCCGCCTGATCAAGGAATTCGGGACCGGGTCCTCGGCCGAGGATTTGGTCACGGTTTTGATGATCGTCCATTACCTGGAGCGCATCGGCGACATATTCCTGGAGATCGGCGAAAAGATAATCTACATAAGCATGGGCGAGAAGATCAAGCTGGAGCAGTACAAGGCCCTGGGCGAGGGGCTTAAGGCCACCGGGGAATCGATGGAACCGGCCAGCCTCGATTTCCGCTCCATCTGGGGTGGCCGCTCGGGCTGCCGCATAGGGGTCATAGGCCATCTGGGCGAAAACGGCCAAAACGACCAAACCGTCGTCTTCAAGCACGGGCCGGCCTCCAAGATGACCCGCGAGCGGGACAACCTGGCCCTGTGGGAGGAGATGAGGCCGGGGCTGACGCCCAAGGTCAAGGCCTTCATCCCCGCCGAGGCCGGGAACGAGGCCGCCCTGATCATGGAGTTCGTGAACAGCCGGAACCTCCAGGCCCTTTTGCTCGACAACGCCACCGAGGGGGCCACACAGGGCCTGAGGGCCGCCTTCAGGACCATGTTCGCCCTCTGGCGGGAGACCAAAATCGAGCGCGAGGTCGCCTCGACCTTCTGCCGGCAAACCGAGGATCGCCTCCCCGAGGCCACCATGCAGTACCCCCGCATAATCCGGCACCAGGGCGCCGTGGGCGAATGGCGGCTGCAAACCGTGGCCGAGTCCCTCTCCAAGGCCAAGGCGGCCGAGGAAAGCCTGAAGGTGCCCTTCACGGCCCGGATCCACGGCGACTTCAACCTCTCGAACCTCCTCTACAACCCGGAGACCCAGAAACTGACCTTCGTCGATATCTACCGGAGCCGGGAGACGGATTACGTCCAGGACGTCTCGGTCATGCTGGTCTCGATCATCCGCCTGCCGGTCACCGGCCACCAGGCCCGCCTGCGCCTCTACCAGACGGCCAGGATGGCCGAGTCGCTGGCCAGGGCTTTCGCCCAGGAGGAAAACGACGAGAACTACCGGGCCCGCCTGGCCTTTGGCCTGGCCAGATCCTTCCTGACGTCGACCCGCGTGGTCCTGGACGATCGCATGGCCGGCCAGTTCGTGGCCAGGGCCCGCTACCTTTGGGAAAAAATCGTCTCCCACCGCTCGAAAGGCCTAAGCTGGGCCGAGTTTAAGTTCCCCCTGGACGTCCTTGAGATATACCTTGACTGACACCCCTTCCCCGGCCATGGGCGTTTTTCCCCCTTACCTGGCCAAACCATTTCCATTTTAATCCCCTGGCGCCCAAAGCCCGTTATCTTTGGGCCTTTCCAGGTTTTTCTCGGCAATAATCGCAACCCGCATGGTTAGGGATCGAATTTTTGGTTCCCGCGAAACAAGCCATCGATGGTTAAAAAATATTTAACCACGTGAGGTCACTCGCCCAATGTCGTTTATATTTGAGGCCGGTAAGCATCCACATCGGTATATATATTTAGGTTATACTTATAGAGATAAAGACAAGAAAACTGTTAATAAAAGGGTAAGGATTGGGAAAATAGACCCCACGCTAAAAATTCCAGTATATGATATTAATTTTTTCAAGCAAAAAGAACTTATGGGTATAGATATCCCAAGCGAATTACAAGCTAACGCATTAACAAATATGATAAATGATGCCAAGAAAATATTAAATCTAACCGACAACGAGAAAAGGGAAATTTCTCCTTATACGATAGCTTTATTAAAAGAAGTTCTTGAATTGAATAACGATAAATTATCTAAAAATACTCAACAGGCAAATTTAATTGACCATAACAAACCATTATTTTCATTAAACGACATAAAATTATCGGTAAAAAAGAAATATGGCCTATTTTACCTATTTGATGGGATAAGCGAGCAAATAAGATTAAAAGAAGCGCTTAAAATGGCATTCCCATATGACTGGAAAAAAATATTCATGCTGGCTTGTTATCTTATTTCCACTGACGATGAGGTAATGTATTGCCAAAATTGGCTTAATAAAGTGGAAGGGTTACCGGTAACGCTAACCCCGAAAGACATAAACGAATTGTTGACTGGCATAAGTCTTGACAAAATCAATAATTTTTATGCTATATGGGGTAATCTCAGATCTGAGACTGAGCTTCTCGCCCTTGACATAACGCCTATATCTTCTTATTCGTCGCAAATTTCTAAAGTTGAATATGTTTATAATCGTAAAAATGATACATTAGGCAAGATAAATGCCTATTTATTATTAGGCCAAACATCAAAATTACCCATTTATTTTAAGCCTTATTCTGGCTCTATTACAGACCTAAGCGCACTAAAAGAAACCATTGGCAACTTAGATAACACGAAAATATCGTTAATAATGGATAAAGGCTTTGCAAGCATAAATAATATCAACGAAATGTTAACTGTCAACGAAATGTTAACGGAACCTCAAAAAATTAATTTTTTAATTTCATTGCCTTTTACGCTAAATTATGCCAAAAAAACCGTCCTCGCCTTATCCGATTCCATCGTGAAACATGCCAATGTCTTAACCTCGGCCAGACATATATGGGCCACGACGCTAGAAGACGTCTGGCCAAACGGTTGTCCCGTTTATTTACACGCTTATTTCAATGCCCGGAAAAATCATAAGGATACTTATGGAATCCATTCCGAGGTCGAGGGCTTACTGGCCAAATTAACCACGGAGGGTATAGCTAACTGTAGCGATAAAGAATTAAAAAAATGGGGCACGGTTAGCCATGATAAAAATCAGGCCAAGATATTTCACCTAAATGAAGCCAAAATTATTCATTCCACAACCACGGCTGGTTGGTTTTTATTATTAAGCAACTTTATAAGTGATAAAACAGACCTTTTACATCTCTACAAAACTAAAGATATTCTTAAGATCGGTTTTTTTAAGTTCAACGCCCAACTAGGTTTAAAACGACTAATTGGTCATAGCGATCAAGTTACCCATACTAAATTATTGCTTACTTTTATTTCTTTAATTCTTCTTTCTCACATACATAAAACTATGTCACAAAATAATTTATATCCTAACTTTACTATAAATTCGTTAATCCAAGAAATGGAAAGCCTTGAAGTAACCCATGTCAAAGAATCTATTTTTTTAAGCCCAATAAGCTCCATTCAAAAACGTATACTTAATTCATTCAACCTAAAAGAACCTAACATCTAAATATGGCCAAACATTCCCCGAAGCCAGGGAATCGGTTAAACAAAACAGCCGACGGTACCAAACCGCCGACGGCGTTGGGGCCGTCGGGTATGGGTTGTCGGATTTTTCGTTCTTGGTGGTATATTTAACATGTGTGGTGTTTTGCTGCTTTGATAGTGATGTTTTTGGCGCAACTTAAATATTATCTATTTTCAACGGCAATCACCACACGCTTACCTGAACCTCCCCTCAATTTCGCTCCCTACGGCCTCCCCACTGCCCCTCACCATTGGCAGTATTCATAAATTGTAACTATTTTTTAATATACTTACAGCATATAAATTCTTTTATCGTCCAATTATTAAGTCTAAATACATAAAATATTTTTTCGTTTTTATTTTATCTATTTATAGATGATATTTTTTTATCCGTAAATATACATAGACATGCATAATTTCCGTAAAAGGCGCTTACGTAATAAACGCACGAAAGAAAATGGCTTATTAATTTTTAGACTTTTGCCCGATGAAGCTTTGCTTGTGTTGGGCTTTGCTTGTTTTGGGCTTTGCTTGTTTTGGGGATGGAAATCTGGGCTGGCAAACTTTGGCGAGAACTTTTGGCCAAACGCAAAGTGGGTGGCCCACTTTGGCCTGAGAAAGTGGCCCAAAATGGCCTACGGGCATATGAGAAAAACCGCCACTATCGTTCCCGATAATGGCGGTTTCTCATGTTTAAGCCTTAAGGGCTCCCAAAGGCCACCCAAAGGGGGGTTTGGGAGGGGCCGGGGGGATTACTTGGCGACCAGCCCCAGGGTGAACTCGGCGATGGCCAGTTCCTCGTTGGTCGGGACGACCTGGACCTTCACGGCGCTGTCGGGGGCGCTTATGACCCTGGGCTCGGGGGAGCGAACCTTGTTCTTCTCGGCATCGATTTTAATGCCCATGCCTTCGAGGCCTTGGGTGATCGAGGCCCTCATGGTGCTCGAGTTCTCGCCCACGCCGGCGGTGAAGACCAGGATGTCAAGGCCGCCGAGGGCCGCGGTGTAGGCGCCGATGTATTTGCGGACCCTGTAGGCGTAAACCTCCAGGGCTTGGCGGCACTGGGCGTTCCCGGAATCCTGGGCCTTCTCCACGTCCCTTAGGTCGGAGGAGCCGATACCGGCGAGGCCGAGGACGCCGCTCTGCTTGTTCATCAGGTTGTCCATCTGCTCGATGGAGAGGTTCTTGAGTTTCATCACGTAGAGGACCACGGCGGGGTCAACGTCGCCCAGGCGGGTGCCCATCAGGAGGCCTTCCATGGGGGTGAGGACCATGGAGGTGTCCTGGCACTTGCCGTCCTTGATGGCCGCGACCGAGCCGCCGTTGCCAAGGTGGCAGGTAACGATCTTAAGGCTCTCGTAGGGGCGGCCGTCGAGGGCGGCCGCGGCCTTGGAGACGTAGGCGTGGCTGGTACCATGGAAGCCGTAACGGCGGATGGAGTGCTCGGAGTAGAACTCGTAGGGCAGGCCGTAGAGAAAGGCGTTGGGCGGCATGGTCGCGTGGAAGGCGGTGTCAAAGACGCCGACGTTGGGGACGCCCGGCAGGACTCCCTCGCAGGCCTCGATGCCGTTAAGGTTGTGCGGGTTATGCAAGGGGCTCATGGAAAAGCAGCCCTTGATGACGTCCTTAACCTCGGGGGTTATGATGATGGGATCCTTTATCTTCTCGCCGCCATGGACTACCCTATGACCTATGGCCTTGATTTCATCGAGCTTGGATAAAACGCCGTGCTTCGCGTCAAGCAGGCGCTCGGAGATGAGTTTGATGGCGTCCGTAGGGTTTTTTACGTTTACCTCGCCCTTGACCTCGTCGCCCTTGTGGTTGGTGTACTTCATGGTGGTGCCTTCGATACCGATGCGCTCCACCAACCCGCTAGCCAACACCTTTTTGTTGTCTGCCATGTTGAAACAGGTGAACTTGACTGAAGAACTGCCAGCGTTAATGACCAAAATTACCATGGAATAGCCTCACTTGAATGAAACGGGTTTCACCCGGGACCGGAACGGCCCCGGACATGCTATGGACCTAGCTTTTCTAGGTAGATACGCCATAATGTTATAACCTGGCAATTATATACTAGACAAATTCGAATGACAATAATTTTTGACGGTCGCGAAAAAACCATGGGACCGCGGGGCCGCCCCCACCGGGAAGCCGGTCCGGCAAAGCCCTTATAATCTGGGCCAAACCATCCCCCTTTTTGGCCGGGCCGGGCCTTTCGCCGCGCGCCAAATTTACCTGAACGCCATGGCCAAGCGAACTCTCCCCCCGGGGCCGCGCCCTTTCAGGCGAAACGCCTCCCGCCCCCCTGGAAAAAACCCCCAAATTCCCAGATCAGTCGCCATTTTGCCATAAATCAGGGCGGACAAAAGCGCGTTTTAGCGGGCGATTTGACCCTACCTAAGTCAAACAGTATAATGGCTATGCCGCTTAGATTTTTCCCTCGTCCCTTTTCGTTTTTTCGTCGCGGGGGTCCAGGTCGTTTTTGGGAGACCTTGCCGGATTCCCAGCGCGCCCCGAGGCCGTTACAGAACCATTCGCCGGAGCGCCCAAAGTGTTTGATTACCGTTTTAGCTTGGACAACTTAAGTTCGCTTACGGATTTAAGCAAAAGAACGATCAGGTATTACATACAGCTCAAGCTCGTGCCCCGGCCCCTTGGCGAGGGCAGGGCTTCCTACTACCTCAAGGGCCACCTCGAATGCCTGCTCAAAATCAAGATGCTCACCTCGGCGGGGGTTTCCCTGGACAGGGTCCGGGAGGTCCTGGCCGGGGGGCCGACCCCCGTGCCGCCCAAGACCCGCCAGCCCGGGTCCCTTGAGGTCAAAAGCCACCTGTACCTGGCCCCCGGCCTCGAGCTCACCATCACCGCCGGGGATACCGATCTGGACGAGGGCCAAATCCGTGACTTTACCCGCTCGGTCCTGGAACTGGCCAAGGGCTTGGGGTCAACGAAGCCTGGCCCCGATCCCAAGGCGCTCCCCGCCGACCCCGCCCCGGAGATCCCAGGGGAGGCCAAAGGTTCCCGCGACGCGGGACCGAGGCCCCATCCCACGAAGCTGAAATGGCTCGACGAGGTGGTGGATATTTCCCTCGGCCTGGACGCCCCGCTCCTTAGGCAAGTGGGTGAAGGCCTAAGGGACCCCAAAAACGTTAACTTGATCCTCGAGTCCTTCGCCGAGGGCGCCCAGGCCCCTCCGGGGCCCGCCAAAACGCTCGCGGGTAAAACCCCTGGCCGGTCGTGGGCCAAGGCGCTGGCCCCGAAGGCGCCGGCCAAGGCGGCGGCCAAGGCGGCGGCCAAGGCGCCGGCCAAGGCGGCGGCCTCGATGGCGCGGGCCAAGGCGCAGGCCCCGATGGCGCAAGCCAATCGGAAGCCCTCCCGGCCGGCGGACAAGGCCAAAAAACCCCAAGCCGACGACTGAAAGCCCCTTTCGCCGCCCCTGGCCCGGCCGGGGGCGGTCCCGGCTAGCCAGGCCGGAACCTACCCACCTCACTTACCCGCCTCAACTCATGAGAATGTCAAGTGATCTTAGGCGCCAAACTCTAGTTTGGGGACCCTGG
>JAITKA010000086.1 GCA_031278635.1 Deltaproteobacteria bacterium
TGACAGATAAAGTAACTAAGGCCATCAGGGCTTGTGGCGTTGGCTAGTGCCCGAAAAGGTCCAGCGATGACTGGGCCGGTCGGGAACTAGGTGGAAAGCCAGGCTTGCTTCGTTGGAGAGGTAAGTTTCTGGTACCAAAAGGCCAAGTCACCGACACTGGGGCGAAATGGAGGGCGAGCTTGGATGGTATCTAAAAATCGCATCAATGCATCGAGAGACTCGTGAAGAAGACTAACGTTTCTGTGAGGGGTATTTTTTTGCATCGCTTCAAGTTGAGGACAACCATAGATTTAGAATAATAGATTTAACCATACCTCTGGGATAGGACCGGCCAGCGTTAAATAACGAGTCGTTTCATGCAAGGAATAATTATCAGAGATAAAGGGATTGATTTTTAATTGATCGGCGTGTAGATGTTTAGTAACCTGAGATGAAATATGGGAGGGTAAAATACCAATGGACGGCCGCTTGATGTTGCCGTAATAAGCGGCCGTATTTTACGTGTTGTCAAAAGCACGAAAAAAAAACTAAGCCTGTTAGTTTGGTAATGTTCGTAGGTCGTAGGTTGCTTGATGGTGTACCATCTAACTGTAAGGCGTCAAAAAATTGGTCTTTGGTTTTTGGGGTCAGCTAGCCGATAGCCGAGGAGTGAGGAGTGTGTGATATTCGTGTTGGGAGATTGCAGCTATCCAAGCTTGGAAAGTTATGGAAGTTAACGTCAAGATAAACGTGAGATATAGGAGCTTCCCCCGGCGAAGGGGTTGCGTGGATTTGAACAAACTGAGAGAGAGAAAAAAATTTGGGAAGAAAAAAATATTATGGCCTATTTTTTGCAAATGTTGTAACTTAGTGGCGGTTTTGGCCATGTGGAAGTGGATAAAATCAAAAATCGATTAGTTTCGGGAAGAAAAAGAAAAAAGTTCTATTTTTTGGCTATAGGCAAAGCGGGAAAAAAATGTTAAAATTTTCTCAGTTTGTTTTGGAATCATTTTAAAATCTGACCGGTAGGCGGAAAGGTTTAAGATGGAGCTGGGTCAAACAAATCGTAAGTGAAAAATTAAGCCGAATTTGATGAAAATTTTTTTGAATCGGCTTTTTCTGGGCCTGGTAACGATACTGGGTTGCCAAAAAATGGGTATTTTTCAAGCAGCAAATGGGCTTTGTGGAAGCGGCTGGTTTATGATAAAAGTTTTACTAATAGACGAATTATTGGAAGCTGAGGTCAATAAAGCAAGGGAATATTTAAATATAAATACGGTAAAATCGCCAATAAATGATTTATTTTGGCTTGAGTTACCTGATGATATTCTGGATAATGATCAAAAAAATTACGTTAAAAATAATAATCAACTAAAAATAGCAATTGAAGTTGGAAAAACATGGGTCAGATTTGAGTTACTTATCAGATCTGAGTCTTTAACTAACGTAGGCGGTGGAGAATTAAACGAGAAGCAGATAAAATTTATGCTTATTTTTTATAATGAAATTATAAATTATATAAAAGGGTAATACGGTATGTTAAAAAAAATATTTTTACTCTTGATGGCTTTGTGGTTTGTTTCTGGCTGCGGGGCCATAGATTCGCTGACCGGCGCCGAAAAGGAACCCGAGGAAATTACCTTACCGGGTAACCCTTTAGAGAGAGCCGCTGTGCAGGGCTTGATAACAAGCTACAAAGAAAGTACGATGTGGCAAATCCAAAAAGTTGAGGTCAAGTCGGCGACGCCCATGGCCCCAACCGGCGTTTTAATCGAACTGCAAGATCCGAAAGAAGTATATTGCGTTTGTTTGGAGTACGAGGCCAGATACAAGGTCAACTGGACTACCTCTCAAGGTAGCCCATGGGAAAAAACGGTAAGAAACATATTGGTCATAAAAACCCAAGGGGACCAATATCTTCCCGTAAGGCCAATGAATATTTGCCCGGCGTTTTGTAATTGATGCGTAAATTTTTTTGTGATTTAGCTAATGGTAAAAAAAAATTTATATATAAGTAATATACAACAAATTTATAATTTTCTAAATAATATGAGTGCCCTAAAACGCTCTATAAAAGGTAAAGAAAAATCTATTGCACTATCGATGACTAGATTATATTTTTGTAAAATAAATTTAGTTTGAGATTGCTTTATCTCTTGAACTCCATTTTTAGCCGTATAATATAAAAAATATGATCCTTGATGTAAAAATTTTGTAATTCGGGGTATAATAAAATCTAAAGTAGCAAAACCTCTTGTAGTTATTAAGTCAAATTCGCACGGATTCAAAACGGTGTTGAAATCTAGAAATAAATTTAAAACTGTAGTATCTTGTAAATCGAGTTTTTCAGTGGCCATTTTAAGAAATTTAGCTTTTTTACCGGTAGACTCAACCAAAACCGTCTTCCAGCCAGGGCGGACAATTTTGAGGGGAATGGCCGGAAGTCCCCCTCCACTACCAAGATCCATATAGGTTAAGTTAGTGGGAAAAGGAAAAATCATAGGACAAAGGCTATCCACTATATGGGCAATAAAACCATTTGTATCAGTGGTGTTACGGCTTATTAAATTAACATTTTTATTATAGTCTGTTAAAAGTTTCCAAAAATATAACAAAGAATCAATGTTAGTTTCAGGAAACCACATTCCAAGTTTAACTAAACTGTCTTTAAGTAATTGTTTCATAAAAAATAAGGGTGTAACTTGGGTTACGTACTTGCTGTATTAAACCAAAAAGGTGGCGTTGGTAAAACGACAACGGCCGTATCTCTATCAGCCAGTCTAGCTCAAGAAGGTTATAAGACTCTCTTGATTGATGCCGATCCGCAGTGTAACGCTAGCGTAAGCCTTGGATTAAACGATACCAATCAAGAAGGAACTCTTTATAATTTACTTTTAGACGATGAAAAAGAATTTGATAATAATAAATATATTGTAAAAACTTGTTATGATAATTATCATATAATTTTAGGCAGTGAAGTATTATATGCTTTAGATATTATTTTTTCTACTAAATCTAGAAGAGAATTTATATTACGAGATAGAATACAAAATTACAGAAATTATTACGATTTTATAATTATGGATGGACCTCCTAATTTAGGTACTTTATCAGTAAATATAATGACTGCTTCAGATTCTATCCTTATACCTTTAAAAGCTGATTTTTTATCGTTACAAGGCGTAGCTGTATTATTAGATTCTTATCATAAAATGAAGACATATTTAAACCCAAATCTATACCTCAATGGTGTATTACTTAATATGTATAATATATCTACAAATTTATCTAAAGAAGTTGAAGATAATATTTTATTTAATTTAAAAGAACTTGTTTATAAAACAAAAATTCCTCAAAATATAAAAATAGCAGAAAGTCCAAGTCATAAACAACCAGTAATTTACTACGATCCAAAATGCATTGGATCGATTAAATATAAAGAATTCACACAAGAATTTTTAGAAAGATTACACAATAAAAAATTAAAAGGATAGTTGTATGTCAAAAAATAAGAAAAAAGCTTTAGGCACCGGAATGGAAACGTTGATTCGAACCACACCGGAAGAAACCGATGTTGAAAAGTTGGAATCGGATACCGAACGTGAAAGCTTGCCTTCCGGGAAACCCTTGGAAATCAGAGTCTCGGATATAAAAGCTAACCCGGACCAGCCAAGGAAGAACTTTCCTGCCGACGAGCTAAGTAAGTTAGTTCATTCTATTAAAGATAAAGGCATATTAGAACCTTTAATCGCGTTTAAAACAGATACCGGTTACCAATTGGTGGCCGGTCATCGTCGTTTAATGGCCGCCCAACAGGCCGGGTTTGAAACCGTGCCCGTAATCATCAGGGATAGAAAAGGCGAGGCCACTGAAGACCTTGAACTGGGCCTTATCGAGAATATCATCAGGCAAGACCTAAACCCGATAGAGGAAGCCGAGGCCCTGGAAAAGCTGGAAAATCAATATAAAAAAGAAACCTTAAGCATCGCCAGGTTGGTTGGCAAAGATACCACAACGGTTAAGAATTCAATCAGGTTACTGAAACTCCCTGAACCCGTCAAACAGGACATAAGGGAAGGCAGGCTTTCGTCCGGTCATGGCAAAGTGCTTCTTTCGTTGGATGACCGTGAAGATGACCTGATGGCATGCAGAAACATAATACTAAGTAAATCCCTGACCGTCAGGCAATCAACTGCCCTGGTAAAAAAATATGTCAACAAAGGGAAGAGGAAAAGCGTAAATCGGGATCAAGAAGAAAAAGCGGCCTACTTTGAATCGTTGGCTAGGAGTATCTCTGACGCCATTAATGGCCTAAAGGTGGAGATAGTTTATCAAGGCAGAAAAAAACAAGTTATTATCAACTACATTAATAACGAAAATTTAGAATACCTATTAAAAATATTTAATGTTACTGTCCAGTCTTAAGCGTGTATGCTTAATTATTTTGAACATTTAGCAAATATTTACATATTTAGCTTTTATAAAAATTACGCTTACTTCTTTAGTTGTGTACTTATACTATTTTTACTAACGAAAACGGCTAAATATACGGGATTATTAGACATTCCAAACGACAGGAGTTCCCACAAGAATCCTACCCCTAGTGGCGGTGGTTTAGCTATCGTCATTATCATTTTGGCAGCTAACACCAAATTAGTCAAGATTTGCCCTGAGTTGTTTTTTGGGGGGTTGTTAATCGCGGTCGTTGGCTTGATCGACGATATTAGAACCCTTCCGGTATTGCCAAGGTTATTGGTTCAAGTCGTGACCGTTGGCCTGGCCGTCATCTATCTCCCCTCAACGGCCCCAATCGTGGGCATCCCCATCGACGTAATTAAGATCATTCTATTTTTTTCCGGCGTTTGGTTTATAAATATATACAATTTTATGGACGGGATAGATGGTTTGGCTGGCGG
The DNA here is from genome assembly GCA_031278635.1 of Deltaproteobacteria bacterium. Taxonomy (GTDB): domain Bacteria; phylum Desulfobacterota; class Desulfarculia; order Adiutricales; family Adiutricaceae; genus JAIRNQ01. The sequence continues at coordinate 4,896 of JAITKA010000086.1, forward strand.
TTACGCCAACGTGGCCGCTATTGGTTTTTTGTTTTGCTTAAGAACGACGATACGGGTGGAGCCTTGGAATCTGGAGATTTATTCTCAATTGGTTTACATAACCATGCCTTTTCTAATTTTTAACTGGAGCCCAGCTAAAATATTCATGGGCGATACCGGTAGCACTTTTTTGGGATTCTTGTTCTTTGGTTTGGGTATAAGGGGACTACAGTTTGGTAACTATTTTATATACGCTTTCATAATCATAATGTCGTTTTTCTGGATTGACGCCAGCTTGACCCTTGGACGCAGATTTTTAAGGAAACAACAGATCTTTAAAGCCCATAAAGAACACGCCTTCCATAAGGCGGCGGCCATATTCGGGCATTGGAGGGTCAGTTGCTTCATAATCTGCACCACGTTGTTTTGGCTAAACCCCATGGCCCGGCTGGCCGTGAAAAACCCAAGCTATGCCGTCTTCGTGACCATCTTGGCCGTTTTGCCGGTGATGGTTATGATCCTCGCTTTCAAACCGGGTTGCCCCATCGATCAGCCTGGCTATCTTCTTCGTTTTCTGATAGCCAGATTTAAAAAGTAGTTGTCGTAGTAAAGGGGTTTGTCAATCGTTCAAAACCCCTTTTTCCCGTTTAATTTTGCTGTATTACCGTACACGGGTTTTTGAGATTCTCTCTACGGCTTCTACGGTTTTGAAAGCCTCCGGAGGCGCCGCCCGTTCAAAAGTCGAGTTTTTGAGAATCCATTGACAAGCAAAACCGTAGCCGGGATCTAAAAAAATTGTTTAAAAGTTGTTAAAGTCCAAACATGTCCCTTTTAATGAAAATAGTAAAAAAAAGTAAAATATTTTAGTTTTTTATGGTCGTGAAATTGCCATATATAAAATTAAATTATTTTATGGAAAAACAAATAAATATACGTTGCAATAATATACAGTTTAATAGGTTATTGTAATAAAGGGCTTACCAGCCTGAGGTTAATGGCCTAGCCGGATTTTTGTACCGCGCATAAGCCCAGAGCGGGCGCTTGTGGACGACATGGATTGGCGAACCTGAGGGTTAGGGGAACCCGGCGGCGTGATGCGCGTGGGTTGAGCGTAAGGCCAATGGGTTTCCTTAAGGAAGAAACCCTTGGGTTAGGGTTTGGAATGATTGGCGACGCCGTCATGGCCTGGCCCAGTTTGGGATTGAGGCTTTGGGTTGGTTATCAAGGCTTGGAGGTCTGTTCTGAAAGGTTGGGGGCTGGCGGGACCGGCTTTCGGGTCGGGTGGATCAATCGTTTTTTTAAAGGGCTTCTTCGGTTTTCGAAAACCCTTTTTAAAAAAAGTAGTTGTCGTAGTATAGGGGGCCGTCAATCGTTCAAAAGTCGGTTTTTGTTATAAATGCCGCTGGGTTACGTTCTACGGGTTTTTGAGATTCTCTCTACGGCTTTGAGGGTTTTGAGGGGGTCGGGGAGCCTGGGCCGTTCAAAAGTGGGTTTTTTGAGGGTTGATTGACAGGGAAAAACCCAGTCGGAAGTTAAAAAAATTGTTTAAAAGTTGTTAAAGCCCATGTGACCCGTGTGAGTAACAATTATATTAAATTTTAATAAAGAGTAATTAATGAGCTATAACTATCCATTCTTGGCTATTGTAGGCCAAGAAAAAATGAAGATATCGTTAATTTTGGCGGTGATTAATCCGTCTTTAGGGGGAGTGTTAATAAGGGGGGAGAAGGGAACCGCCAAGTCAACGGCCGTGAGGGCCCTGGCCGAGTTGTTGCCGCAGCAAAAGGTTGTCGCGGGTTGCGTGTTTGGTTGCGACCCGTTCTCCAGGGACAAGTGGTGCGAGGAATGTCAGGAAAAATATGGCCAGGGCCAAGGACAAGGGCTTGGCGGGGGCGAAAGCGGCCCAGGGATTGAGAGTAGGCGCAGGCCATTGGTGGAGTTGCCCATAGGGGCCACCGAGGACAGGTTACTGGGAAGCCTGAACCTGGAAAGGGCCATGGTCAAGGGCGAGAGCGTCTTCGAGCCAGGGCTGTTGGCGGCTTCCAACAGGGGCGTTTTGTACGTGGATGAGGTCAACCTGCTGGACGATTTTTTGGTTGACGTGATATTGGACGCGGCGGCCATGGGGCGAAACTTCGTGGAAAGGGAAGGCATGTCCGTCACCCACCCGGCGCTTTTTACCTTGGTCGGCACGATGAACCCGGAAGAGGGGGAGTTGAGGCCACAGTTGTTGGACCGTTTTGGCCTGTGCGTTGAGGTGAAGGGGCTTTTGGAGCCGGAAAAACGGATGGAGGTCATAAGCCAAAGGCTTCTGTTCGAGAAAGATCCGAGGGCCTTCGTTGAGAAGTGGGAGCGGGAGGAGAAAAATTTAGGGCTGAGGATTGAGGAGGCCACGGAGCGGCTGAGGGGCGTGGAGGTAAGCGAAGGGGCCTTGGAAAAGGCCGTGGATATTTGCCTGAAGCTTGGCGTGGACGGCCACAGGGGGGATTTGACCGTGATCAAAACGGCCCTGACCCTGTCGGCCTGGGAGGATGAGCCCATAGGCGAGGAGACGATAATCAGGGCGGCGGAGCTGGCCCTGCCGCATAGGATGAGAAGGAAACCGTTTCAGGACGTGGACTTCAACGTCAAGGAAAGGCTTTTGGAACGGCTCATGGAAGAAAAGGCCCTGTCCGGCGGGGCAAAGTGAGCGTTTGTCGCTTGGCGGTCCACAAGGGATGGCTTGGCGAGGGGTTTTAGGCAGGGAAAAAAATACCCGCGGAAGGGCCCAGGTGGGGGCGTTCCGCGGGTGTTTTTGGGTTTAGCTTAGGTTACCGAGTTCCTGGTTGGCCACGTTTTGCCAGAGGGGGTCGGGCAAGGTTGCGATGATTTGCAGGACCGACTTGTACTGTTCCTGGAGGCCCATGCGTTTGTAGGCCCCGGCGATGGTGTAGAGCGACTCGCCGCTGACCTCGGGCGGGCGGTTGGCCAGGGCCAGCTCGAAGTTCCTTTGGGCGTCCTGGGAGCGGCCCAGTTCCTGGTAGACCTGGGCCACCTGGGAGTATTTGGCGAAGCGGTCGGCCAGGTCGCCCTCGCCGTTGGGGGTCCGCCTCAGGAATTCCTCCATGGCCCCGGCCCAGTCCTCGACCCGCCCTTCCTCAAGGTATAGGCCGAGCAGCAAATCCTGGACCTGTTTGGTGTCGTCCAGGCCCTCGTCGGCCACTATGCCCCTCTCCAGGGTGGCCAGGGCCTGGGCGTTTCGGCCGGCGGCCATCTCGACGCGGGTTTGGTCGAGGAAGGTCTCGCCGAACTGGGGGTTGGCGGTGAATTTCGACCTATAGATGTCATAGAGGTTGCCGACGTCGTCTATCCGGCCCATGGACTTGGCCAGGTTGACCTGGTCCAGGAGGACCTGGGCCTCCTGGGGGCTGTCGGGGTAGTCGCGGCGGTAATTGGACAGATCCTCGAAGGCTTGTGGGTAGGCCCCGATGTCGGTTTCGATGGCCGCGAGCTCCAGCATGACGTCGGGCCGGTCCTGGCGTTGCGGGTAGTTGTTCGTGAACTGGTGGTAATGGTCTATGCCCTGTTGGTTAAGGCCTTCCCTGATCTCCATGCGGGCCGTGAGGAGGGTGAGCTCGGGGATCCTTTCGTCGTTGGGGTATAGGGAGAGAAACTCGTTCCAGGCTTGCAGCCCTTCCCGGTTACGGCCCAGGGCGAAGAGATCTTTGGCCTTCTCGAGGAGGAGATCGGGCTGTCTGGGGTCGTCGGGGTAAGTTTGCTCGAAGCGGCCCAGGATCTCGAAAGCCTGGTCGGGCACGTTTAGGTTAATCAGGTCGCGGTACTGGGTTACGTAGGAATCCCTAGTCATGCCGTCGTTGGGGTAGAGCCGTTCGAAGGCGGCCATGACATCGATGGCTTGCTGGGGCCGGTCGAGGGCGATCAGGTCCTTGTACTCCATGGCGTAGGATTCTTTGGTCAGGGGATCGGAGGGGTACTTGGCCCGGAGCTCGGCCAGGGCGGCCCTGGCCTCGTCGGGGCGATCCGTGTCCATGAGCTTACGGTAGGCCGAGAGGTAGGTGGCCGGGGTCCCCGGGTCGCCGGGGTACTCGGTCTGGAAATATTTGAGCGTGTCCAGGCCCGCCTGGGTCTGGCCTAGGTTAAACTGCTCGGTGGCCCGGTCCAGGATCATGTTGCGGGAGCGGATGTCGTCGGGGTAGAGCTGGCGGAAGAGCTCCTCGTAGCGATAGGCGTCGGGCAGGCGCTCGAGGGATCTGGCGTCGGCTATGGTATCGAGTATGGTTTGCGGGACCCTGGGGTCCTCGGGGTACTGGATCCTAAAATCGGCCAGCCTGTCCCAGCTTTTCTCGTACCTCCTTTGCCTTCTGTCCATTTTGGACTGGGTCAGGACATACTCGGGGCTCAGCTCGTCGTCGGGGTACTGGTCCCGGTAGGTGTCCATAAGGGCCGAGGCCTGATCGTAGCGTTTTTTGTCAACCAGGATGTATATGGCGTCGGAGAGGGCCGCCTGGCTGACCGGGGTCAGGGTCAGGACGGCTGGGTCGTTCCGGAAGGTTATGAGGTCGGTCACGTCCCCGTTGCCGCTTAGGTTGGCCAGGAGTTTCTCCACCTTGGCCAGTTCGCCGGTCACGTAGTCCTCGGTCTCGGGGAACTCGGCCAGGGTGCTTTTAAGCTGCTTGAAGGCCTCCATGGGCTGGCCGCTTTTCAGGGCCGCCTCCACCAGGGCCTGCTGGTCGGCCAGGCGCTTTTCCGGGGACTGATCCTCGATGAATTTCCAGACCTCAAGGGCCTTGTCGTTTTGGCCCAAGTTTTCGTAGGACTGGGCCAGGAGCCGCTTAAAGCGTATGAGATCCGGGCCCTCAAGGTAGCTCTCGTTGGAAGCGTTCAGCCTGTCCACCTGATCGTACTGGCCTAGATCGAAGCGTTCCTGGGCCTCGTTGACGACCACCCGGCTGAGGATGGGCCTGGCCTCCTCGAAGAGGACGCCTTTGGGGTATTTGGAGACCAGCTCGGAGAGCCATTTTATGGCCTCGGAATTTTCCCCGTCGGCCGCCTGGGCCTGGCCTATTTTCAGGTAGGCCAGCTGGAGGAGCGGGGACTCGGAGGCCTGGGAGATGATGTCGTCGTACATCTTGACGGTGGCCTGCCTTGCCCCCCTCTCAAGGGCGTCAAAGACCCGCTCGGGGGAAAAGAAGGCCCTCAGGGCCCCCATGTCGGCGAGCCTGATCTCGCTGACCAGCCCGCCGTCCCGGTCGGGGTACCTGTCCCTGGCCACGTTAAAAAAGCTGATGGACTCGTTTTGGTTATTGAGGTCCTGGTAGGCGTTACCGATCCTGGCCAGCATGACGTCCGCTTTGGGGTGATCGGGCATCAGGTTTAAGGCATGTTCCATGAAAAGGACGGTCAGGTCCGGCCGGTTCAGGTAAGAGTAGCTATCGCCCAGGGCGTAGAGGATATCGGGGTAGAGGAGGTACAGGTTGGGGTCCAGGTTAAGGACCATCCTGAACTTCTCGCAGGCCTGGCTGTAGAGGGTGTCCAGGTAATCGGCCATGCCCTCCCGGGCCATGGCGAGGCGCCCGAAGGCCGTGGCTACGCCCTCCTCAAGCAAGGGGGCCAGGGTCTGGCGGGCCTCGGTGGTCATGCCCATGGCCAGCTGCATGTCGGCGGCCTTTAGGAGGGAGAGGGAGGCGTAATTGGACTCGGGGTAATTCTCGGCCGCGAGTTTGTAAAAGCCCGCCGCCTCGCTGGTGAAGTCCATGAGGCGGTTGGCCTCGCCAATCATGAAAGCGGCCCTGGGGGCGGCGAAGCTGTCCGGGAAGGCCTCAATGGCCAGCCGCCAGGCGTCGGTGGCGTTAAGGAAATTATCCGGGAGCCCTTTGGCGAAATAAGCGTCGCCGATCAAAAACCAGGCCGGGTCGGCGTAATGGTGGTTGGGGTAATCGGCCTTAAAGCGCTCGAGTTTCTGTATCCCGGTATCTATCCTGCCGTTACTGAGATCGGACAAGGCCGACTGGACCAGCCTTTCCGCCGGGCCCTGGTCGGGGGTGCTGACCATGAATAATGAGAGGCCTTTGACCACCTCGGCGAAATCGGGCGGGTGGAGCTGAAGGCGCTCCTCGGGGGTCAGTATCGGCTGGCCGGTCTCGTCGGTGGCGGGGGCTTGATCGGGGGCCTGAAGGTTTTTGAAATCGACTATGCAGGAGTAGGTGTCCCGGCTCAGGAAATGCCTCACCTCGAACTTGTTGGTGTTCAGGGTGACCCTGGCCACCAGCCTCTGGCCGTCCCTTTCCAGGGCGACGCTTTTGACCAGGGCGTCGGTGGGGCCCGCGGTCTGGCCGCTGGCGTCTATCTCCCCGAAGTCCAGGACAAATGTGTCCACATCGTCCCGGCGGAGGATGACGTCCTCGATGTGGTCATCGAAGGTAAAGACGAGGCGGGAATACTCGTCCATGGTCCCCAGGGAGACGTTTTTGAGCGAATTGGCCAGGAGGTTGGTCGGCGCCAGGAGGGCCATGGGAACGGTCAGCCAAAACAGGAGCAGAAAAAAGGCGAGGCTTGGCGCGGGGAAGCTTAAACCCTTAACGCGTTCGCCAGTGCTTTTATCCAACCGGGCCTTCATGGAACGTTCCCAAGGAAAATAGCGAGGTTATAAAACGCCGAAGCGCCGGGGCCGTGGGGCCGGGGGGCCCGGGCCGGGGGCCCGGGCTTGCCGGTTTTACCGGATAGGCCGGGCAAAGGTTCCCCTTATTTTATCGGCATTTTGACAGGATTGTGAAATTATTATATGGGCTCGTGGCGAAAACCCCCGGTAGGGGTTTCGCGGCCATTTCGTGTTTCAATCGCCGAGGGTCCCCAAGGGGGCGACATCGTTGGGGCGACATCGTTGGGGCGATGGGGCGTAACCATCGGGTACCGGGGGCGATTTTGCGTTAATTGTGGCCGGGGAGCCAGGGGCATTCCGGGGCGCTGGGACAATATTTCTCCATGGATTGACTTTGCAACGTTAATGCCAAAAATTTAGGGAATTTATTATTTCAAGGCTAGAAAATCCGTGGTTTAAGTTTAGCCATTGGTTAGGGTTTCTCTCAAGTGGTTCGTTAAGTACCGTAATTTTCTTATTTATCCTCCCCGGTGGGGGGCCTTGCCAAAGGCTTCACTCGATACCTTTCTTTTTGAGCTTTTCGAGGAAGGTGGTCCGGTTGAGGCCCAAGGCCCTGGCCGCCTGGTTTTTTACCCCGTTGGTGGCGGCGAGGGCCGCCCTGATGAGGCGGTCCTCGAAGCGGTTGACCACGGAGCTTAGATCCACGCCCGACTCGGGGAAGCTTAAAATGGGCTCGACCATGCTGACCAGCTCCGGGTCCAGGCTCACGGGGATAAGCTCCTGGGCCTCGTCGGCACGGGCTTTGGGCGGGCTTTGGGCCGCGCGGTCGTCGGGGCCGGTGGGGTTCAGCATGGAGGCCACGTTGGAAAAGTCGGGCCCGGCGGAGTGGTCCACGGCCTCGTCAAGGTCACCGGTGTCATCGTCCCCGGGGCCCGGGGACCTGGAATTGGCCCCATGGGCATGGTTTAGCGGGCCCACGGGGGCCGGGGGCTCGGGGCGGGGCTCCCGGGGGCCTGGGGGCTTGGGGAAGGGGCCAAGGGCCTCCACCTCGGTCACGAGGCGGGCCGGGATGTCGTTTTTGGTCAGGATGGGGCCGTCGGCCAGGATGACCATGCGCTCCATGAGGTTCTCGAGCTCCCTGACGTTACCGGGCCAGCGGTAGGCGGAGAGTATGGCCTTGGTCTCGTCGGTCAGGCCCGTGACCTTGGAGCCCCTGGTGTCCCTTAGGCGGGTCAGGAAGTAGTCGATCAGAAGGGGGACGTCCCCCGAGCGCTCCCTTAGGGGCGGTATGGTCAGGGGGATGACGTTCAGGCGGTAGTAGAGGTCCTCCCGGAAGCGCCCGTCCCGGACCGCTTTGGTCAGGTCGACGTGGGTGGCCGTGATGATGCGGATATCGACCGAGATGGTCTTGTCGCCGCCGACGCGCTCGAACTCGTGCTCCTGGATGACCCGGAGGAGCTTCACCTGGAGCTTGGCGCTCATGTCCCCGATCTCGTCCAGGAAAATGGTCCCGCCGTCGGCCATCTCGAAGCGGCCCACCCGGTCCCGGATGGCGTTGGTGAAGGCGCCCTTCTCGTGGCCGAATAGCTCGGTCTCGAGGAGTTCCTCGGGGATGGCCCCGCAGTTCACGGGGATCATGGGCCGGAGCCTTCTGGGCGAGGCCTGATGGATGGCCCTGGCGATGAGCTCTTTGCCCGTGCCGCTTTCGCCGTGGACCATGACCGTGGAGTCGGTCGCGGCCACCTTCTCGACGATGCGGAAAATCTCCATGAGGCCGGGGTCCTGGCCGACTATGGAGGCGAAGGAGGCGGGATCGCTTTCCCTGGGCGAGGCGCCCTGGCCGGGCGGGGGCGATACCGGGGCGGCCGGCTCCGCGGGGGCCTGAACGGGAGCGGGCCTGGCCGGGCGGGCTTTCCCGGGGGCGGGCTCCCGGGAAAGGCTGCCGAGGATTTTGTTCAGGGCGCGGGTGAGATCTATGGGGTCCAGGGGCAGGTTAAGGTAGTCCGAGAGGCCGGAGCGGAAAAAGGAGGTGACGGATTTTAGGCCATAGCCGGAACCGAGGCCGAGGATCTTGACCCTCTGGGAGATCTCGGCCAGGCTTTGGTTTATTTTTTTGTCCGATTTGGTGTTAAACTCGGCCAGATCGAGGATCAGGGCGCCGGCCCCGGGGTCAGCGTCCCCGGCCTGGGGGCCGAGGGCCTCCAGGGCCCCGGCCAAGGAGTCGAGCCGCCGGGTCTCCGCGCCCCGGTCGTGACAGGCCCCGAGGATTGTCTGGGCCACCTTCTCGTTTTTGACCACCAAAATAACCAGGTTCATGTTGGGCACAGCCAAAATATTGTTTTGATCGCGTCGCGAAAGGTCCGGAATCCGCAAGGGGCGAAAATAGGGTGAATAATTTTACGTTTAGTTTCGTAGGGTTAACTTAACGGGCGTTTTAAGGATTTTCGGTCCCGGCCGGGCGAAAACCCCGAGGGGGGTTTGGGCGGCATGGGCCAATGGCGCCAAGGGACTAAAAAAACGTGGACGGCTTGTAATTGGCCAAAATGAATCGGCCAAGTTTTTCGGCTGTCCTTAGGGGGTCAGACCCAAGATAATTTGGCTGGATAAGACCTCAAATATGATAACACAACATGGGGAAAAAGGCAATAATTTTCTATATATTTAGAAAATAAACAATTGAGGTAAATCTTAGCCCTCTGTCTTTGTTACATTACTCCCATGATTAAATTGACCATTTAGTTGTTGATTTGTTCCACTAAAAAAGAACAATAAACGGAGGGCTTTATTATCTTAGAATTTATACTACATAAGGCTGATTAAGTGAAAAGTGGGAAAATGATAGGTTTTGGAATGGACGGGGATTTTTTAATAAATTTTTGGTAAAAATTTTACGTAAATTTTACAGGAAAAATTTTTTGGTAGAAAAATATTTTGCGATTAAGTTTAAAGAACATAAAACTTAGTCAAGTTGTTCTGAAGGTACATATAGGAAAATTATCCCTAACGGCCTTGTTTTAAAAGGCTAATTTTGTCATAATAACCGCTGACGTAAGATTTCTTGTCAATTTTTTTTACAGTTTTTTAGATTTGCCAGTATTTACGGTAATTAAGCTTTTACCGAAAGTGAAGGAAATCTTCCTTTGAACCCCTTATTGTCTGTGGTGGCCGCGATAGGCCGGCTTGGCTTGAACGTCGTCTTCCATCTCGGACGATACGGGATATTAACGGGAAAAGCCTTACTGGGATTATTTACTCCCCCCATAAGGCTGAGGAATTATTTCAGGCAGATGGAAACCGTGGGGGTGGATTCCCTTTTCGTGGTCATCCTGACGGGTTTGTTCACGGGGGGCGTTTTCACCCTGCAGATAATTTATGGCTTTTCGCGGTTTTCGGCGGAAAGCATGGTTGGGCCGACCGTGGCCACGGCCATGACCAGGGAGCTGGGGCCGGTCCTGACCGCCCTCATGGTTACCGGGAGGGTGGGGAGCGCCATGGCCGCGGAGCTCTCGTCCATGAAAGTCTCCGAGCAGTTGGACGCCCTCACGGTCATGGCCGCCGATCCCGTCAAATACCTGATCACGCCCAGGCTGGTGGCCGGGGTGGTCATGCTCCCGCTCCTTACGGCCATCGCCGACGCCATCGGGGTCATCGGGGGTTTTTTCGTGGCCGTGGGCCGGGGCCTGGATCCCGGGCAGTTCACCGGGAGGATCATCGACATCGTGGTCATGGGTGACGTCATCAATGGCCTGATCAAAGCCGCTTTCTTTGGCTTCATCATAAGTTCCGTCGGTTGCTACATGGGCTTCTACACCCAGGGCGGGGCCTCGGGCGTCGGGCGATCCACGACCCAGGCCGTGGTCATAAGCTACGTGAGCATCCTGGTCAGCGACTTCATGATGACGGCCATCATGTTTTGAGGGCATAGCCTTGCCGGCCCCAGCCATCGAGGTCCGGGACGTGACCAAATCCTTCGGCACCTTCATGGTCCTGAAGGGGGTCAGCCTGGATTTGCTACCGGGCAAGATAAATTTCATCATAGGCCGGAGCGGGGAGGGCAAAAGCGTCCTCCTGAAAATCCTGACCGGCCTCTACCGGCCCGATTCCGGGAGCGTCCGCTACGGCCCCATCGATCTGGTAAAGGCCCGCCAAAAGGACCTAAACCGCCTGCGGCTCCGGATGGGCCTGTTGTTTCAGGAGGGGGCCCTTTTCGACTCCATGAGCGTGGGCCAGAACGTCATTTTCCCCCTGTGGTTCCACGGCTTGGCCAAGCCCCAGGCGGCCCGCGAAAAGGCCATGGCCATCCTGGGGGAGCTGGGCATGGAGCGCTACCACGACCTTGGCGTGACCATGCTGTCCACGGGCGAGAAAAAGCGCGTGGCCCTGGCCAGGGCCCTGATAGTCGATCCCGAGGTCGTTTTTTTCGACGAGCCGACCACGGGCCTTGACCCGCTCCTGAGCTCCCAGGTCGATGAGCTAATCGGCCATGCCCTTAGGATCTCCAGGGCCACGGTGGTCGTGGTCAGCCACGATATGGCCGCGACCCTGAGCTTGGCCGACCGGGTGACCCTCCTTCATCGGGGCCGGGTCGTCCTGAGCGGCAGCCCCGACGAGTTCAAGGCCAGCCGGGACGACGAGGTCGTGAACTTTCTCTCCGGCGGGGAGGGCGGTTAAGCCCGCCCCGGCGGGCTTAACCGCCTTGCCGGGGATTGGAAAGGCAACGAAAACGTTTAGGTTTGGGGACATTTTATATTGTTGGCGTTAAATAACTATGTATAGTTTTAAAACGGAATTAAAGGTAGGCCTTTTTATTATATTGGCCCTGATCGCCTTGGTTTGGATGACCTTTAAGCTGGGCGGGTTCCAGAGAACCGTCCAAAATTATTACCAGCTGGACGCCGTGTTCCCCGAGGCCGCGGGCCTTAAGGTGGGGGTCAGCGTCCAGGTGGCCGGCATTGCCGTGGGCCGGGTCGAGGCCATCGAGCTGTTCGGGGATCAGGCCAGGGTGGCCATGTTCGTGCGCAAGGAGGTGACCCTCCCGGTCGACACGGTGGCCCAGATCAAGACCCAGGGCATTTTGGGCGACAAGTACATCGAGCTGGCCCCGGGCAAGGACACCCGCAATTACCTGTCCTCCGGGGAGAGGATTGAGCGCACGCTTGAGTCGCCCGACATGTCCGAGCTCTTTCAGAAGCTAAGCGCCGTGGCCGATGACCTGAAGGTTTTGACCAGCGCCCTGGCCTCCGACGGCGGGGGCCAGGACCTGAAGGACATCGTGTTGAACTTAAAGGAGCTGAGCCAGGCCGTCAACGGCATAGTCAAGACCTCCGGGCCCGGGGTCCAGGAAACCCTGGCCGCGTTGGGCCGATCGGTCGCCAACATGGAGAGCATCAGCGAGAAGCTAAACACGGGGCAGGGGACCCTGGGCAAACTCATAAGCGACGACTCGCTTCTGAGGGAGTTCCACGGGGCCCTGGCCAGCCTGAGGGAAATCACCGACAAGGTGGCCAGCGGCGAGGGCACCCTGGGTAGGCTGGTTAACGACGAGGAGACCATAGATAAAATCGACGACGTCCTGACCAGCGTAAACGCCTACATGGAAAAGGAAAGCAAGACCCACATTTCCGTCGATTTTCGGGCCGACTACATGACCGCCTACAAGTACGCCAAGGGGACGGCCAACATCAAGATCCACACCAGCCCCGACCGCTATTACGTGCTGGGGGTCACCGGGGACTATTTCGGCAGTTACTCCCGGACCGACTACAGTTCCGGCAACGCCAGCTGGAGGCGGGAAAACTACGACCGGGGCAGGCTCAAGATCAACGCCCAGATCGCCCAGCGCTACTACGACGTGGTCATAAGGGCGGGCGTCTTCGAGAGCGGGGTCGGCTTCGGCCTCGACTGGGAGGCCGTCGAGCACCTCATGCTGTCGTTCGAGGCCTTCAGCGGCGACTTTGACCACCGTCCCCACCTAAGGGCCTCGGCCATGTACAATTTCTGGAAATTCCTGTACGTTGGCGGCGGCTACGACGATTTTATCAGCGACCAGGGGCGAAGGTCGCCGTTCGTCAGTTTCGGCTTCTTTTTTACCGACGACGAGCTTAAATACCTCCTGAGCTCCGCCACCTCCCTGATAGATTAGGCCCGGCCGCCAAAGGGGACATTCCAAAATGGCCCCTTTGTAGGGGCCCTTTTGGGGCAAAGGGCCCGCTTGGGGCACTAAATCCCGTATCAAGTCTGAAGGTGGAAAATAAATCGATTTTAGGGTAATATTATATCTGGGACGCGGGGTCACCTTGGTTGCGAAAAAAAAGAGATTCTTGCAAAAAATGATACAAAACGATGAGGTTTCCATGGCGTTTTACGGTGGAAACCGGGCCTTTTTGAAACACCCCGCTGGACATCGAGTCTCCAAGCTCCCTTGGACTAAGGGAATTATTATATTTTTTGCCTACTGTTAACTATCCCCAGATTTTTGGATAGTTAGCGGCGTCGAGGCGGCGATCCTCTCGCCGCCGGTTCTTATCGACATAAAACGTCTTCCGGCGCAAAGAACCTTGCGATTACAATAATGACCGATCCCGCTCCAGAGTATAAATCTTCCATTGACCTTTCCGAGACCAAACTCCCCAAGGTTATGGTGGTCGACGACGAGCTGTTAAACCTTAAGCTGATCGCCGCCATGCTTAAGCCCCAGGGTTACGAGGTCATTTTGGCCAATGACGGCAAGGAATGTTTGGCCAAGGCCTTGGCCGATCCGCCCGATCTCATACTCCTTGACATCATGATGCCCGGCATGAACGGCTTCGAGGTCTGCGCCCGCCTGAAGAAGGAAGAGGCGCTGGCCCAGGTGCCGGTGGTCATGGTCACGGCCCTCCAGGACGTGAACGATAGGGTCAAGGCCCTGGACGAGGGCGCCGACGATTTTCTGACCAAGCCCGTGGACCGGATGGAGCTTAGGGCCCGGGTGCGCTCGCTCCTGAAGGTCAAGGCCTACAACGACCACATGGTCAATTACCGCCAGGAGCTCGAGAGCGAGGTCAAGCGCCGCACGCTGGAACTGGCCAAGGCCCACGAAAAGCTGCGCGGCGCCTCGCTGGAGACCATCTTTAGGCTGTCCCGGGCGGCGGAATTCAAGGACGAGGATACCGGGGCCCACATCATCAGCATGAGCCGCATCTCGGCCCGGCTGGCCCTGAAGCTGGGCCTGAGCGAGCAGACGGTGGAAAGCATCCTCTACGCCTCGCCCATGCACGATATCGGGAAAATCGGCATCCCCGACCGGATTTTGCTCAAGAATGGTCCCCTGAACGAGGAAGAATGGAGCATCATGCGTCTCCACACCATCTACGGCGGGCAAATCCTGGAGAACTCGGACATCGGGTTCTTGCGCCTTGGCGAGGTCATCGCCACCACCCACCACGAAAAGGTGGACGGGACCGGCTATCCCAGGGGCCTTAAGGGCAACAAAATCCCCCTGGCCGGCCGCATCGTGGCCGTGGCCGACGTTTTCGACGCCCTGATGAGCCGGAGGCCTTACAAACCGGCCTTTACCATCGACCAGGCCGTCAACATAATAAAAGAGGGCCGCGGGCGCCACTTCGATTGCGACGTGGTCGACGTTTTCCTGGAAGACCTGCCGGAGCTCCAGAGAATCTGGAACGCCAGCCAGGAAGAACATAATATGGAGATGGCCGAGAATCTCAAGAGATCTCTCTAGGCCAAAGATCGCGACGGGAATTAACGGACGGCCTAAAGGGCCGTCCTATTTTTTGGCCTGGGCGCCGGGGTTTTGGGCCCAAAGGCAAACCGGCCAGAACGTAACGGATGGGGATAAAAAAATGCCATTTTTGCGACTGTATTTGCTCCGGCACGGGCAGACGGCAAGCTACGACGCGATCACGTTTAACGGCTGGTTGGACGTGGATCTATCCGACCTGGGCCGCCGGCAACTGGATCAAACCGTCTCGGCCCTGAAGGGCCAGCGGATCGACGCCGTCTACTCAAGCGACCTGAGAAGGGCCGTCTACGGCGGCTCGGCCCTGGCCAGGGAGCTGGGCCTGACCCTCCGGGTGGAGCCCAAATTCAAGGAAATCAACTTCGGGCTGTGCGAGGGCCTGACCTACGAGGAGATGAAGGTCAAGTACGCGGACGTGGCCGGGAGGCTGGTGAGGCCGGACGGCGGGGACTTCCAGTTCCCCGGGGGCGAGGGCGCCGAGGGCTTCCGGGCCCGGATAAGGGAGGCCCTGACCGCCCTCAAAAAAAGCCACCCGGAGGGTTGCGTGGCCCTCTATTGCCATGCGGGGGTCTGCCGGGCCATACTGGCCGAGGCCCTGGGTCTTGACAATACCCAGATGTGGGGTTTGTCCCAGGACCACGCCTGCCTGAACGTGATAGATTTTTTCCCGACCGGGGGCGCCATGGTGCGCCTGGTCAACGGCGACCTTGGCCCGACCGGTTACAACCGGCCGGGGCCCGGCTACGACCGGCTCACCTACCTGGCCAAAGCGTGACCGCCCCGGCGCGCCGGGGGATTTTTGGCCGTGGTTTTCATTTCCCTGGCTTCGGGCCGAGGGGATTTTCTTGGGGTTGTTTCAATGAGCGTTGATGGCGAGGTGGGCAAAGACGTCCACAAACCGGATCACCCGAATTCGGTCGGCTGGACGAGGTCCCATAAAGTCGTCCTTTTTGAGGACGAACCGTTCCGTTTCGAGGCGGGGGGGACGTTGGGCCCCGTCGAGATGGAGTACGAGATATACGGGGAGAACCGTGGCGACAACGTCATATTGATCTGCCACGCCCTGACCGGGGACGCCCACGTGGCCGGCTGGGACGAGAATCCCGAGGGGCCGATGAGGGATTACCGCAAGACCAAACCCGGTTGGTGGGATCAGATGGTCGGCCCCGGCAAGGCCATCGACACCGACCGCTTCATGGTCATTTGCGCCAACGTCCTGGGCAGCTGCTACGGGACCTCCGGGCCGTCCTCCATAAACCCGGGCACCGGCAAGCCCTGGGGCCTGGCCTTTCCCGTGGTCACGATGGCCGACTGGGCCAAGCAGCAGTACGAGCTCCTCAGGATGCTGGGCATAAAAAGGGTCCGGGCCATAGTCGGGGGCTCGATGGGCGGCCAGATGGCCCTGGAGATGGGCCTGGCCTACCCCGATCTGATGGACGATCTGATCATCGTCTCGGCCGGCCATAGGGGCACCTCCCAGGGCATGGCCTTTAGCGTGATCGGGCGCCACTCCATCCTGAACGACCCGAATTTCAACGACGGCGACTATTACGACGGTCCCAGCCCCCTCTCGGGCCTGGCCGTGGCCAGGATGATGGCCCAGATCACCTACCTCTCCGAGGAGAGCATGGGCTTTAAGTTCGGCCGGAAGCTCAGGGGCAAGGACAGTCCGGACTTTACCCTGACCGGGGTTGACTTTGAGCTGGAGAGTTACCTAAACCACCAGGCGGAAAGTTTCGTCAAGCGCTACGATCCCAACAGTTACCTCTACCTGACCAGGGCCATGGACTACTACGACGCGGCCGAGAAGTGGGGCGGCGGGGATCTGGCCGTCATGGCCGAGCGCATCAAAGCCCGGGTCATGGTCGTGTCCTTCTCCTCGGACTGGCTCTTCCCGCCCGAGCTCTGCCGGGAGCTGGTCTCGGGCATGTGCCGGGCCAGGCGACCCATCACCTACGTGAACGTGCCCTCCCGCTACGGCCACGACGCCTTTTTGGTCGAGACCGAGACGGTCAAGCGCCTCATCGGCCATTACCTGAAAAACCCCAAGTGACCCCAAGGGAGGGCCTCGCCTTGAAAAAAGAAAACCAAAATAACGGGCCGGACGGGAAGCGCCCGGCCGTTCTCGCCGTCCTTGAGCGGGCCGTGTCACGGGATCGCGTGAACCTCGACCCCGGCCTCCTGGAGGAGATCTCCAGGGTCTACCCCGAGACCCAGGACATGGCCGGGGAGGCCCGCCACCGCTGGCAGGACAGGGTCATCGTGAGCGAGATCCCCAAGGGGGCCTACGTCCTGGACCTGGGCTGCGGCACGGGGGAGCTGTTGGGCCAGCTCATCGGGGGGATGGGCGTTCACGGCCAGGCCGTGGAAGTGGACCCCGAGGCGGCCATGGTGGCCATGGAGCATGGCGTCCCGGTGCTAAACATCGACATTTCCGAGGTTTTAAGCGATTTCAGCGATCAGAGCTTCGATTACGTGATACTGGAAAGCACCATCCAGACCCTCAAGGATCCCATGAACGTCCTAAGCGAGGTGCTGAGGGTGGGTAAGCGCTGCGTGGTTTCCTTCCCCAATTTCGGCCACTGGCGGACCCGCTACGACCTTGCCGTCAAGGGGCGCATGCCGGTCACCGAGAGCCTCCCTTACCAGTGGTACGACACGCCCAACATCAGGGTCCTGACCTTCTCGGACTTCATGGACTGGTGCGCCAAAAAACGCGTCAATATCCTGGCTTCCTACGGCCTGGTTAACGGAAGCGTGAGGACCATAACGGAAAAAGACAACCTCATGGTCAAAGAGGCCCTGATGTTCATCAGCCAGGGCTAGCCCTGGCCGGTTGGTTCCGGCCAAAACCGGCCCAGGCCCCGGCCCCGGGCCTGGGTGACTGGGACCTAAATATGCGTGAAATAAAGGGAAAATTTTTCTTGACTGAAGCTTAAAAATAGTATTTAATGTTCCCGTCAAGTTTCTTTTGTTACCCACTTCCTTAAGATAGGCATTAAAAGACCCAGACACGGGACTTGCCCTAGGCGACAATGGCCCAGAGCCACGTGGCGAAAACGATCGAAACTAAAATAAGGCCATTGGGCGCTTCAAGCCACGCTTAAGCGACCCTTTGAGATTGATGCCTTCGAAAGGCAAATTTATTTCTCGGCGTTATTTCGCAATTACCGTCGTAATTGTGATAAATTTTTACCTCTATTATTACCGAAGGCATCAAACAAATAAAATTTTTTGACTGAGGGGCCTTAGCTATAGGCGAAAAAGACCCTTCCTTGCCCTCAAAAAAAGCTTGCCCGAGACCGAGGCTTGTGATATAAGTACTGTTTCCGGTTTTAGCCGGTCACTAAGCCCCAAGGGCTCCGTCCTTACGGCCGCGGCCGACCAAGGATGGATGGAGGAAAGGAAATGTCCCGCGTCTGTGATTTTTGCGGCAAAGCCCCGCAGAATGGAAATAACGTCTCGCACGCCAACAACAAAACCAAGAAGATTTGGCAGCCCAACCTTCAGTCCGTTCGCCATGTCGTGAACGGGGCCACCAAGAGGGTCAGGGTTTGCACCAAGTGCATCAAGAGCGGGGCCGTGGTAAAGCCAGGGCCCAGGGATCTGACCAAGGTCCTGCCCAAAAGCGAAGCAAAGGCCTAGCCACGGCCAAGATATATTAAGCGCCTTGCTTCCGTTCGCAAGCCGTAGCTTAAACGAAGCCCCCGAAAGAGAACCCTCGGGGGCTTTTTACGTTGGCCGGCCCGTATTCACTGGGCGGTCTGGGCCTGGCAAGCCGCTAGGGTTTTTTGGGCCTGCTCCAGCTGGTTTTTGAGCAGGTCGCGCTCCTCCGTTATGGCCGTCAGGCTGGCGGTCAGGGCCCCCACCCTCCCCAGGTAATCCTGGCCCTCACCGGCGGCGGCCGGCTCGGCCGGGGGCTCCTCGGCCGCGACCGGGGCCGGCTCGGCCGGGGGCTCAACGGCGGGGGCGGGTTCCTCGGGTGCCGGCCCGGCGGGTGCCGGTTCCGCCTGGGCCTGGGCCTGGGCCGCCGCCAGGGCGGTGGCTTGCTCGGTGGCCTTGTCGGCCGCCGCCTGGGCGGCGGTATGGGCGGCCTGGGCGGCGGCCAGGTCGGCCTTAAGCTGGGTGACGGAGGCCTCGGAGTCGGCCAGGTTTCGTTTCAGGACGTCGCCGTCCTGGGTCAGGCGGCTTATCTCGGTATCCTTGGATTGGGCGTCGGAGGTGGCTTTGCTTAGGTCGGTCTTGGATTTGTCTAAGTCGGCGTTGGCTTGGCTGAGATCTTTTTTGAGCTTGTCGTTTTGGCTTTCCAGATCGGTGACCCGGTTGTTTAGGCTGGAGATGTTTTTCTCGGCGTCGTTGAGTTTGGAGCCGGAGAGGAGCCAGAGGATCAAAAATACCGCCAAGCCTACGTAACCAACGATGGAAATGATCGTTTTCATATTAATTCCGTCCTGTTAAGGCCCCACGGGCTCGCGCCTAGGGGATGATATTGGGTAAGACAGTAAGTCGCGTGGAAATCGGGGCTCGAAAGATGGTCCATGGGGTCATTCGCCTTGTGTTGTATTATAATATCTTTTGCCCCCGGTAAGAAGTGAAGAATGGCCCCAGGGGGCAAAAAAGGCGTAAGGGAAGGGCTTATCCAGGCCGCGGGGTCCATCCAGGGTTTATCCAAGGGCGCGCCCCCGATCCGGTCGGGGGCGCGAAGGGTTTAAGGGGCAGTGAGAATCAAGACGGCTCACCATATCGGTTATTGCTTCGGGGTACGCCGGGCCATGAACCTGACCTTCGCCTGCCTGGAGCGGCGGCGGGGGCCGGTTTACAGCCACGGGCCCCTGATCCACAACAGGGGGGCCCTGGATTTGCTGGCGAGTAAGGGCCTGCGGGCCTGGCCGCCCGGGGAAGGGGAGCCGGTCGATCCCAGGGCCACGGTCATAGTGAGGGCCCATGGGCTGGCCCCCGTGGAGGAGAGGAAGCTCAGGGCCACGGGGGTGAAAGTCGTCGACGCCACCTGCCCCAGGGTGGCCGGGGTCCAGCGGCTGGTGGCCAATCACGTCGAGGGGGGCGGCTCGGTCATCATCTGGGGCTCGGCCGGCCACCCCGAGGTCGAGGGCCTTTTGGGCTACGCCGGGGGCCTGGGGTGGGTCATAGCCGGGCCAGGGGAGGCCCTGGCGCTGCCGGAGCTGAAAAACGTCCTTTTGGTGGCCCAGACGACCCAGGACAAGGAAATGTGGCCGGGGGTGACCGAGGCCGTGGCCTCCCGCTTCCCCTCGGCCAAAATGGTCGATACCATTTGCCAGGCCACGGTCAACCGCCAGTCCGAGGCCCGGAGGCTGGCCTCCGAGTGCGGGGCCCTCGTCATCGTGGGGGGCCGGGACAGCGGCAACACCAAACGGCTTGGCCTTCTGGGGGAACGGGCCGGGCTCCCGACCATGGTGGTCGAGGGCCCCGAGGACATAGGGCCAGGGTTCGTCGAGGGCCTAAGCTCGGTGGGCCTCGCCGCCGGGGCCTCGACCCCCCTGTGGCAGATCCGCTCGGTCAGGCAGAGGCTCGAGGAACTGAGCCGTTCCAGCGAAAGTACGCCAATAAGCTTCATTAAGCGCTTCATTCGTACCTTGGTCCTCTCAAACATATACATAGGCCTGGGGGCGGGCTGCCTGGGCCTGGCCGTGGCCGAGGCCACGGGTTATACGGTATCGGCCTTCTATTTCGGGCTGTTTTTTTTCTTCGTCCATTTCATGCACCTTTTGAACGCCTTCGTCGATCGGGCCTCGACCAGGACCAACGATCCCGATAGGGCCGTGTTCATGCTCAAGTATAGGCGGGTTTTGATTTTCTGCGGCCTCGTCTCGTTCATGCTGTCGATCTCGGGGGCCTATCTGGCCGGTCCGCTGGTCCTGGGCCTGCTGGCCTTCCTGACCGTCAGCCGGGTCCTGTACAACATTCCCTTTCCCTGGAGGGGGCTGAAATACCTCGACGCGGCCAGCGTCAAGGATCTCCCCATGGCCAAAACCCTGGCCATTAGCCTTGGCTGGGCCGCTTGGCTCTCAGTCCCCCTGATAGCCTCAAGCCCCCCGATCCTGCCCAGGAGCGTCGAGGGCCTGGCCCTGACCGTCATCGCCTGCGCCCTGGTGTTTTTTAACCTCCTCGCCCGGACCTTGGTCATGGACTTCCAGGACTGGCTCGGCGACAGGATGTTCGGCAGCCGGACCTCGGTCACGCTCCTTGGCTGGAGGAGGGCCGCCATGCTGGTCTGGGCCCTCATCGCCTGCTGGGCCCTGTTCATCGTTTTCGCCCACGTCTTTTTCCTGCCCGATTCCCCCATACTGGCGCTCTTGCTGCCCGGGCCGGCCATGAACGCCATCACCCTGAGGTATCTCCTTAGGCACATCGGCATGGGCGGCTACCTGTTCGATTTTTGCCTGGACGGCCAGTTTTTGCTGTCGGCCCTTTTCGTCTGGCTATGGGTGGCCCTATGACGGGGTCCCTGATCACGGCCATCATACCGACCTGGAACAGGGCCTGGTCGATCGAAAGGGCCGTGGGCTCGGTCCTGGCCCAAAAGGGGGCCGACTTCGAGCTGATCGTGGTCGATGACGGCTCGGACGACGGGACGGCGGGGATTTTGGCCGGGCCGGCGGCCGGCGGCCAGCTAAGGTATTTGCGAAACCCCGGGCGGCGGGGGGTGAGCGCGGCCCGGAACGTGGGCATAAGGGCGGCCAGGGGCGATCTGGTGGCCTTTTTGGATAGCGACGACGAGTGGCTGCCGGGCAAGCTCAAGGCCCAGGCCGAGTACATGGCCCAAAACCCGGACCTTTTGATTTCCCAGTGCCAGGAGCGCTGGATCAGGGCCGGCAGGCGGGTAAACCCGGGCCTGAGGCACCGCAAACCGGGCGGCGACATATTTTTCCAGTCGCTGGCCCTGTGCCTCGTGAGCCCCTCGGCGACCATAGCCCGCAAGGCGCTGTTCGACGAGGTGGGCCTGTTCGACGAGGAACTGGCCTCGGCCGAGGATTACGACCTCTGGCTGCGGGTCTCGCTCACGCGCCCGGTGGGGCTCCTCGACCGGGAGCTGGTCGTCAGGCACGGCGGGAGGCCGGATCAGCTCTCCTCGGCCCCGGGCCTCGACAGGTTCAGGGTCATGGCCCTCAAAAAGCTCCTGGCCATGCCCCTCCCGGCGGACAAGGAAGCGGCGGTCCGGGCCGAGCTGGCCAGAAGGGAGGCCATCCTCGAAAAGGGCCGGCAAAAGCGGCTGCGGGAAGGGCTGGGGGCCGATTTTTAAGCCCCCGACGAAAAAAGCCCCGCCATTGGCGGGGCTTTTTATTTTGGGTGGCTTGGCCCTTAGAACTCGAAATCGTCGTCGTTATCCATGGGCAGGGCCGTTTTGGGATCGGGCTTGGCGTAGCCGCCCTTTTTCGGGGGGGCGATGGCCTTTTGGGGCCGGGACTGCGGGGGGGCGGTCAGGGCCTTGCGCGGGGCGCCGGAGGAGCCGCCGCCGTGGACCAGGGTGGTTATGTCGTCCACGGCGGTCATGAGGTTACCGGCCTGGATGGAGAGCTGGCTGGCCGCGCTGGCCGACTCCTCGGCGGAGGCGGCGTTGGACTGGGTGACCTTGTCCATCTGGGCCATGGCCGTGGTTATCTGGTTGATGCCCTGTGACTGCTCCTTGGAGGCCTCGGCGACCTCGGAAACCAGCTGGGCCACCTTCGAGGAGTGGGAGGACACGGTCTGGAAGTTCTCGGAGGTCGAGTTGACCATCTCGGAACCGGAATTGATGTTGGAGATGGTGGCCGCGATCAGGTCGGCCGTGTTCTTGGCGGCGTCGGCGCTGCGGATGGCCAGGTTCCTGACCTCGTCGGCCACGACCGCGAAACCGGCCCCGGCCTCCCCGGCCCTGGCGGCCTCGACGGCGGCGTTAAGGGCCAGGAGGTTGGTCTGGAAGGCGATCTCGTCGATGGTCTTGATGATCTTGCCGATCTCGTTACCGGAGGTGGCGATCTGCTCCATGGCCTGGATGACGTTGGACATGGAGTTCTCGGCCTTGCTGACGGCGTCGGTCGCCTGGCTCATGAGAGCGTTGGCCTCGACGGCGTTGTCGGCGTTGCGCTTGGTCATGGAGGACAGCTCCTCCAGGGCGGCGCTGGTCTCCTCGAGCGAGGCGGCGTTCTCGGTGGCCCCCTCGGCCAGGGTGTTGGAGGCGGAGGAGAGCTGGCCAGCGGTGTTATCGACCTCCTGGGCGCCCTCGGTCAAAACGCCGATGATGCGGTTGATGGGCAGGGTGACGCTCCTGGTCACGAAAATGGCCAGGAAGATGCTTACCAGAAGGGCGACGGAGGTGCCGATTATCTGGGTGTACATCGAGTTGGTGGAGAGGTTCAGGGTATCGTTGGCGAACTCGTTGGTCATCTCGGAGATTTGGTCGTTTAGCTGGGAGACGGTGCCGAAAACCTTTTCCCTCGCCGGGACGCGCTTGGTGTTGTTGTCATCGAAGGTCGAGTAGATCTCCTTAAAGGTCAAGACCAGGCTGGCCATTTGCTGGGACTCGGTCAGGATATTGTTGACCAATTCCCGCTCCCCGGGGGTCTTGCAGGCGGCGAGCAAGACCTTGGTCTTTTCGATGGTCTCGTTGGCGAAGGTCGAGCCCTTATCCAGCGTGTTAACGTCCCGGTAATAAAGCCCCCTCAGGATATTGACGTACATGGCCGAGGCGCTGGCCTGTATGCCGATGGACTGGTTCATGTGGTCATATCTGTAGGCCAGATCCGTCACCCCGGCCTCGCCCTTGTCTATGTCTTGGCCGAGGATCTTGGCTTGTTCCGTGACGAAAGAATTGATATGGTCCATCAAGCTACCATACAGTTTAGCCACGTTCGTGCGATTTTCGACCAAAGTCGTAACCAATTTTGGCAAATCATCGCTCAAATCGTAATAAGCCGCGTAATCGGCGTCAGCCTGGCTGACCATATCCCTGACCTGGGGATTATCGCTGGCCAGGCCTTCCCGGATCATGTTCTTTAGCTTGTTCATCCCGTCGATGACTTTATCGTGGGAGGTGGTTGCGTTTTTCCAAGCGTTGTTGTCAAAATTGTAGGTATACTCTACAATGTTTATGGCCTCTAACTCAATTTCCGCAAGCACCAAAGATACCAAGTCATTACTGGGCATAATTTTATCGCGTAAATCTGAGGTTTCGCTCCGGATATTCACCAAACTATATAGAGCCACCAAACTGATAGCTATAAAAATGACGCAGATGACAAAAAAACCTAGGATAATTTTAGTCCCTAGTTTCATTTTATTACCCTCTAACCCGGCAATGGGCTTGTAAAAGTATATCGTTAGTTAATTAACCAAATTTTAAAATTAATTTTGCTATTAAATTAACTAACTGAAAATCATAAAATCTGGACTAACGCCTTGAACTTAAAAGCTAAACTTAATAAAATAATAAAACCCCTGTCTTTTAAAAAACATATTTAGCTATGAAATAAACAACCAATAAAAGAATTGGTTTTTTTCAAGTTAGGGGTATAATTACTTTGTAAGGCTAGATATTAAGTAAAAAAAATTTTTAGGCCTAATAAAGCAAGTAAATATGGCCATAAGCCTAAATTTTACAATAATTTCTAGTTTTTAATCTAATCAAATCGAAAAGAGCGTATTTCTAAGTAACAAAATTATATGTCAAAACGATTGTCCAAATGAGTTGGCCTGGTTTCGTCTGTATTAAGGCCTATAGATATAGAGTTCTATTAATGATTAGACCGCAAAAAGTCCGTGAAAAGTCTCTCTTTTTTGAAAAATGGCCTAAGTAACGTCCTAAAATTATTGGCAAAAAATTTTGTCGTTTAGCCAATTTGATGGTTTTCGCCTTGCAATCAGTGAAACAAGAAAATTTTTTTAAGTAGCCTTCGGAAAAAACCGGACTCTAAAAAGAGCTGATGGTCCTTTGGCGCAAATAATTATCTCAGATCAACCTTGTCAATGTCAAGCGGCAACTCGGCCTAATATATGACAGATTTTAGTGGTTCGAATAAAAGACAAACAAAAAGTTAAAACGGCAATAACCACGTTTCTTAAAAACCTAAAGTAAAGCGCCCTGGTTGATGTGGGAGATAAAACAGACTGTCTGCATTTATTGAACATTTTTAAGTAAAATCGGACAGTTGCTATCAACCCACTGGTTGCGTTTTTGGGCCCGCGTTTTTTGCCCCCGCGTTTTTGGGCCCGCGTTTTTTGCCCCTGCGTTTTTGGCCTCGCGTTTTTTGCCCCGGCGTTTCCGGGAAGCCGGCTCAGAAGGGGTCCCCGGCCAGGCTGGCCGGCGCCTGGTCCAGGACGTGACCCCCGGCCCTGAAATAGTCAAGGACCGGGCCCAGCCCCCCTATGGGCTGCTTGGCCAGGAGCCGGGCGGTCAGGCCGTGGACTATGGTCTCCTCCTTGGGGCGTTCCCGGTGGTCCTGGGAGAAAAGCTCCATGAAACGGATGAACCGGGACACGTGGATGAACTCGTGGGTTATGACGTAGCAAAGGAGGGGTTTCAGGAAAAACCCCTCCCTTCGCATGGTGGCCAGGATGACCGGGTCGTAGAGGCAGACCCGCCAGTAGTCGGGCCCTCCCCCGCGGGGGAGGGTATCGTGGCGGGCGTAGCGAAAGAGCTGGGCCAGGGCGTCGTCCCGTTTCTCCTCCGGGGAGAGTTGCGGGTAATGCCTCACGTCGACCGGCCACTGGCGGAAATCGCCAAAGTCGAGGCCAAAGGCCTCCGAGACCAGATCGGCGGCCAGATGGACCGAGGCGTCCAGTTCGCGCAGCTCCCTGGGCCCGAAACACGGGCCCTCGTCCGTATGTGGGAAACCGTTGGCCATGCTCGCCTCGGTGGTGAGATAGGCTTTCTCGGCGTCTCAAAAGCCCAAATCCTGGTTGATCAATAGGACGTGGATGCGCCCCGGCGGGAAGGAGCGCTGGGTGATGACGGTGACCCCGCACAGGCGGCTCGCCCCGTGGCAATCGTGGCATTTGGCCGTTCTGGCGCAGGGCGTGTCCTGCTTCAGCCGTATGGCGTTCATGGCCGCGGCCGTGGCCTTGGCCCTCTCCAGGGCCCCTTGGAGCTCCGGGACTATCTTGTTTCGCCCGACAAAAAGGGCGACTTTCTTTGGCCCGTAGGCGATGGCGGCGACCCGGTTGCCGAATTTATCGATGTTGACCAACTGGCCGTCCTGGGTCACGGCGTTGGACGAGGCCACGAAAAGATCGACGATGATCGACCGGCGGGTCAGGGCGGCCCTCTCCTCGGCCGGCAGGGCCGGATCGTTGCGGTCGATGACCTCCATGCCGGGGATGGCCCTGAGCCTGGCCACGATGTTTGAGGCGGCGACGGTGGCCGAGCCCCCGAAGGCCGCCGAGACGTGAGGCCCGGAGGGGACTATGGTCCCTATCAGGTATTCCTCGGCCCCCTCCAGCGTTTCGTGAACCGAGGCCTCGAATTGGTTAGCCTCAAGGGCTTTTTTGACAAGCTCTAATTTGTTTTGGTAATAAATTTCCTGCGGTGTGGTCATCGATCGCCTCCCGAATCGAATCGTTGGCCAAAACCGTTTCGGAAAATCCCCAGGGGTCCCATTGGGTTCCCTGGCCTAAAACCCCCGGGATTTTCCGAAATGGCGCATGGCCCGTTTATGGGTGAAAAAACCTGGCCTCGGCCTTGCGCCCTAGAAGCCCAGATCCTGGTCGATCAAAAGGACGTGGACGCGGCCCGGCGGGAAGGAGCGCTCGGTGATGGAGGTGACCCCGCACAGGCGGCCCTTCCCATGGCAATCGTGGCACCTGGCCGTTTTGGCGCAGGGCGTGGTCTCCCCTATCCTGATGGCGTTCATGGCCGCGGCCGTGGACCTGGCCCTTTCCATGGCCCCCTGGAGGTCCGGGACGATTTTGTTCCGGCCGACCAGGAGGGCGACTTTCCTGGGCCCGTAGGCGATGGCCGCGACCCGGTTGCCGTACCTATCGACGTTGACCAACCGCCCGTCCTGGGTCACGGCGTTTGACGAGGCCACGAAAAGATCGACGAGGATCGAATCCCGGGTCAAGGCGTGCCATTCCCCGGGCGACAGGCCGCGGTCGTTCCGGTCGAAGGTGACCGAAACGCCAGGCAGGGCCCTAAGCGTCGCCACTATGCCGGAGGCGATGACGGTGTCCGAGCCCCCGAAAGCGACCGTGGCGTATGGGCCGGAGGGGAGGATGGTCCCGATCAGGTATTCCGCGGCCCCTTCCAGCGTTTCGTGGACAGTGGCCTCGAATCGGTTGGCCTCAAGGGCTTTTTTGACCAGCCCCAGCCTGTTTTGATGGTAAGCCCCCCGCGCCGGGCCCATGGGTCGCCCCCCGAATCGAAACCCTGGCCAAAACCCTGGCTTAAAAACCCCCCACGGGGTTTCCCCAATCGGCGTATGGCCCGGTTTTCGATGAAATTTTAAGCCCGCGCCCCGGTCTTATTGGGGCGCGGGGTATGATATTTGGTAAACGCTCGGCCAGAGCTTCCCGGTGACCCACAGCCGGCCCTGGCCGTCTATGGCCAGGCCGTTGGCCACGGCCTCGGCGGGGGAGCCCTGGGCCCTGGCCCGCTCCTTGGCGGCGATGGGGCCCAGGTCCAGGTAATACCTGACCTGGCCCGAGGCGAGGTCGATTGCCGCCACCAGATCGCTGTGCCAGAGGTTGGCCAGCATGAGGCCCGAGCGGGCGTCCCACTCCAGCTCGTTTAGCTGGCGGACCGGGTTTTGGCCGTCCCTGACCGAAAGGGGGTCGCCCGTGGGGGCGAAATCGCCCGGCTGGTGCTTTTGGAGCCGGTCGCTCCCGTCCGAGCGCCAGAGGAAGCGCCCGTCGTGGGCCAGGCCCCAGCCCTCCATGGGTTGCCTTATGGTCTCCTTGACCGTCAGGGTCGAGGGATCGACTATGAAAACCAGGCCCTCCTGCCAGGTCAGGAGGTAGAGGTCGCCGCCCGCCTCGGCCAGGCCCTCGGCGAAGACCTCGGGGGGCAGGTTAAGCTGGGCCTCGGTCCCCAGGCCGCCCTTGAGGCCAAGCTCGGTGGCCGGGTAGGTATGGAGGGCCGATTTTTGGTACAGGCCCGTGGACTCGTAGAGCCTCGGGCCAAAAAAGACCAGGCCCTGGGTGAACATGCCCTGGGGCCTCTCGACCTCCTTTTCCATGGTCACCGGGACGATGGGGGCCGAGGGCGTAAAGGCCAGCCCCCGCGGGGGGCCCGCCGCCGGGGCCGGCTCGTCGGCGCCGGCCGGGGCGAGCCAGAGGGCCAGGAGGAGGATCGTGAGGGCGAGGCGTTTGGGTATTCTCATCTGGGAAAGCCATCCAGGGGCGGGCCCGTGGGCCCCCGCCGGGGGGGTTATATGCCGGCCACTTCCTCTTTGGACTTGCGGGTGACCCTGGTCCTCGCGGCCTCGCGGATTTTGGGGATGAGGATTTTTTTCACCGTCTCCATGCCGTGGTAGAGGTTCAGGCTGTCCTTGTCGATCACGTCGACCGCGCCGATCTTGTCGCTCCTGAGCTCGGCGGCGCTCCCGGCCTTGGCTATGGTGGAGCAGATTATGACCGGGATGGGGTAGTAGACCATGAGCTTTTTGAGGAAGGTCACCCCGTCCATTTTGGGCATGACTATGTCCAGGGTGATGACGTCGGGGCCCAGCTCCAGGAGCATCTCCCGGGCCTCGTAGGCGTCCTTGGCCGCCCCGATGACCGCGATGTCGGGCTCGTCGGCCATGGCTTTGGTAAGCAGGCTCCTGACTATGGCCGAGTCGTCGACCACCAAAACCTTTATCCGCCCGGCGTGGGACGGGGCCGGGGCCTTGGGGGCCGCGAAGGTCGGGGCCGGCGCGGGCTTGGGGCCGGCGGAAAGGGGCGAGGGGGTGGCGGCGAAGCGGTTGTTCTCCTCTTTGGTGATGGTCGAGCCGCTCATGACCTTGCGGTCCATCTTCTCGATGGACAGGGAGTTGTCCCAGTTCTGGTAATGCAGCTTCAGGCCCACGGTGCCGCCGACGTGCTCGGCTATGACCCTGATGTTATGCCTTTGGAGGGTCTGGCGGGCGATCTCGATGTTCCGGGGGCCTATCTGGGCCCCGGTGGTGATATTGCTGACCACGTTGGCCCCGCCACTGATGATGGCCTCGAGGCCGGAAAGGTTCCCGACCGTCCGCTCCATGAACTGGAGGAGGACGCCGATGGCGTAGTCGCCATATTTGCCGGATTTTTCCTTGGTGGCGCTGGTCGGTAGCATGTAGTGGTTCATGCCGCCGAATTTAAGCTTGGGGTGGTATAGGCACACGGCCACGCATGAGCCTAGAAGGGTTGAGATTATGTGGGGTTGCTTTGATATGAAATATTCGCCGGGAAGTATAAAAACCCTGTTTATCTCGGTTGCCATTAATTGCCATCCTTAACTACGCATATTTTTTCGCCTCTGCCCGGTCGGCCCCAAGGGCCGGCCCGCCTGGGGCCGGCCCCCGGGGAAAGGGCGGTAGGTTTAGCCGTCGAGGCCAAAGGCCAAGCGGACGATACCGTCTGCGGCCAGGACCAGTCCCAGGCCGCCGTCGCCCAAAAGGGCGCTCCCGGCCAAGAAATTAAGGCGCTTGAACTGCTCCCCTAGTTCCTTGACCACCACTTGCTGCTGGCCCATGACCTCGTCCACCAGCAGGGCGTAGCGGCCCGCCGTGGTCTCGACCATGACCAGTAGGCCATCCGATGGATCCGTGTGCTCCGGCTCCAGATCGAAGAGCTCGTAGAGCTTGATGAGGGGGGTTATCTGGCCCCTGCGGTTCAGGATCAGGCCCCGGCCCTCGACCGTGGAGAGCTCGTCGGGGGTCGGCCTTAGGGACTCCAGGATCTCCTCCAGGGAAATTATGAAGTTGGCCTTGCCCACCCTGACGTGGAGGGCTTTTATGACTTGGAGGGTAACCGAGAGGGGGATTTTAAGGGTAATGGTCGTCCCGTGGCCCACCTTGGAATCGACGTTTATGGAGCCGTTCAGGGCGTTTATGTTGGTCCGGACCACGTCCATGCCCACGCCCCGGCCGGAGACGTCGGTAATCTCCTTGGCCGTGGAAAACCCGGCCCCGAAGATGAGGCCGATGGCCTCCTTGTCGGTCAGGGAGTTGGCCTGGGTATCAGACATCATGCCCTTGTTGATGGCCACCCGCCGCATGTTCTCGGGGTCGATGCCCTTGCCGTCGTCCTCGACGACCATGTAGAAAAATTCCTTGTCGGCCGAGGCCGAGACCCGCAGGAGACCCTCGGGGGTCTTCCCGGCGGCCTGGCGATCCTCGGGTGACTCGAAACCGTGGTCCATGGAATTCCTGACCACGTGGACCAGCGGCGCCTCAAGGCTCTCGGCGATGCTTTTGTCGAGCTGCACGTCCTGGCCGTCCAGCTGGACCTTGACCTGTTTGCCGAGCTGATGGCTCAGCTCCCTCGCCATCATGTTGACCTTCTGGAGTATGCCTTTGATGGGCACCCGGCGGATCTCCATGAGGCTCTCCTGGAGCTCGTCGGAGAGCTCCCGGAAGGCCTGGTTGGCGTTCTTGAAGGCCCTGATGGTGTTGGGGTTGACCTTTTCTTGCTCGATGGTCTTTTGGAGGTAGTTGAAGGTCTCGGCGGTCACGATGAGCTCGCCCACGTAACTCATGAAGCCGTCGACCTTTTC
>JAITKA010000096.1 GCA_031278635.1 Deltaproteobacteria bacterium
CTAAAGGCAAGGGGATGGGGGGCGGGTGAATGGCGCGGAAGGGGTATTTTGGAAAACGGGATGGGGGGAAAGCGATGGGGCGGCTATTTTATCAGGGTGAAAACTTTCACGCCGTTACCCAGGTCCTCGCCGGGGGGGAGGGAGGCGTGGTCAACGGAGGGGCTTATGACGGCGGGGCCGGGCACGGCGGGCTCGGCCGGGGTCGCGGTTTGGGCCGGGCCGGGGGCCGCGGGTTGGGCCAGGCCCAGGTCGAGGCCGACCTTTTTGGCCCTGTCGGTCGGGGTGGGCGGGCTGTCGGGGCCTGGCTTGCGGCCGGTCGCGCCGACGGTGGGCTGGGAAATGGCCCGCACGAGAAAACGCCCGTCGGGCGCGGGAGAGCCGGCGGGGGGGGCGGCCTGGGATGGGGCCCCAAGCTCGCTGGGGACGAAATCGAAAAGGGTCTCGGCCTCGCCGCCCAGGCCGTCACCCACGCCCTCGATGGGCGAGGAGCCCGAGGCCAGGCGGGCGGCGGCGGTCCAGGGGTCCACCTTGTCGTCCAGCCAGAGGCCGGGGTCGATGGCGTCGGCGGGTCCGAGGGCGTAGGGCGAGACGGTTTCGGCGGGGGGCTCGGCCGCCGGGGGGGCCTGGGGCCCGGCCTTGGCCAGGGCGGGGTCAGCCTTGGCGGCCACGGGCGGGGGCGGGGAGGCGGGCCGGCCGCCGGCCGGGGCGTCCTGGGGCTGGGCCACCGTCGCCCTGGGGGCGGGCGGGGGGAGGCGGCCCGGGTTGAGCCTGGCCAGGACGATGCGGCGCTCGGAGGACCTGACGGGCGGGAAGTAGCGCCTGATGGAGGCCACGCCGGAGGGGCTGTTTATGTTCAGGCGGTGGGCCCCGGCCCTGGCCGTGTCATGGTAAAGCCAGACGTTGGAGGCGCCGTCGGCGTATATCACGCCCACGTGGTAGTATGAGAGGCCGCCCTTGAAGCGGCGGTCGGGCTTGGAGATGGCGAAAAGGTAGACGGTCCCGGGGTCCAGGCCGGCGATGAGATCGGGGAAACCAGGGCCGTTTATGTCAACGCCCAGGCCCTCGGGGCGGCCGGAGCCGTTGGTTCGGAGCTTGCCGTTTTGGGGGGCGGGGATCAGCTCGGCGAGCTCGGCGCCCGAGAGGTTCAGGAGGATGTCCAGGCCGTAATCCCAGTCCAGGCCCAGCTCGGAGTCGGGGCCCGAGTCGCCGTCCCGGTCCCGGATGGCCTGGGCGATGGTGACGTCCCGGCCGGTGAGGTGGCGCACGGCCTCGAGCAGGTAGCCGCTGCAGTTGAAGCCGGGGCTTTTGAGGGTGGTTTCCTGCTTGTTCCAGGTGGCCCAGCGCCCGTCGTCGGTGACCACGCCGTCGACCCTGAAGGGGACCCCAAGGAAGGCTTTCAGGATGGCCTCGACCCCGGCGCCCTCGGGGTAGGGCTTAATGCCGGCGGGGAGGGGCGGGCCGGGGGCCGGGGCGGCCGGCTGGGCCGGGGGGGCCATTTGGGCCACCTGGGTGGTTTTCGGCGCCTTGGGGCCGGGCGCGGCCGCGGGGGCGGCGGGGGGTTGGGTTGGCGGATCGGCCCAGGCCTCGATTTTACCTACTATTAAGGCAAAGAAGATGGTAATTATGAGGGTCAGGGCTAGTTTTTTGTGCATCGTTAGATTATAAATGAGCGACCGTCCGATCATCGAGTGGCGATTGGTTATCGGAGTCGTCATCCTCCAGATTTTTTGCCTCTTCTTTTGGCTCTTTGGGTTTGCTGGCCTTACGGCGCTTGCCGTTATCGGCCTTACTCTTCTTCTCTGTCTTATCGGTTGTTGCCGTCAGTTCTTGAGGATTGGGTTCCGTACAGAAATCTTTAAAGTACGGGTGGTGCATCCAGTATAAAATACGGGCACAATTAGGGCAAGTTAATAATTTGTCATTCTTTTGCAGTTCGTTGTAAAGCTGGGGCGGTATACTTAACCGGCAGACGCGGCACATGCCCTGGACCACGGGGGCCATGGCCTGGCCGTCGCGGTTCTGGGCTATGGTGTTGTAGCGGCCCAGAAAGGCCGGGGGTATGCCGGCCAGCATCCCTTGGCGCCTTTGCGTGGCCTCGGCCTCGAGGGTCTGGCCTTCCTGGATGACGGCCATGATGGCCGCCTCCCTCTCGGCGAAGATCTTGGCCTCGGCCTCGATGTCCGCCGCCAGGGGCGGCAGGACCGCCTGGAGTTTCTCGGCCTCGGCCATGAAGGTGAGCAGCTCGTCCTCCTTGGCGGCCAGGGTGGAGTTGATGGTGTCGGCCTCCTTCATGACGGCCCGGTACTCGTTATTGTTCCGGGCCTTGAGCTGCCTGGCCTGGTTGGTGGTTTGGCGCATGGCCAGGTCCTCCGTCAAGGTCTCCAGTTCCCGGCGCCCTTTGGCGTTGGCGGCCAGCTTTTCGTCAAGGACGGCTTTTTCGGCCTCAAGGGCGGTTAGTTTTTCCCTGGCGGCCTGGATTTTGGCGGGACCTTCCTCGGCGGCCAGCCGCCAGGTCCTGATTTTGTTGTCGAGATCTTGAAGGGTAATCAGTTTTAAAATGGTTTCCTGCACGAGAAGCTCCAATAGACAAGTATTCTTCAAAGGTTATGGCGGATGGACGGGCTCTCCCCGAGAACCGTCACGGTTATCCGGCCAAGTTTTGCGGCGGCCGAGGTTATCGTCTCGGCCAGGCGCGAAAGCGATGGGTACTCTGACTCGAAATGCCCGGCCAGGAACACGGGCAGGTTAACCTCCCTGGCCAGAAGCGAGTCGTGGTGGCTGATTTCGCCGGTCACGTAAAGATCGGCCCCGGCCCCCTTGGCCTCAAGGATGAAGTCGCCCCCCCCGGAGCCGGGCAGTGTGGCCACGCGGGCCACCTCGCCCTGGGGTGGCGCGCCGCCCCAGAGGCCGGGGGTTTTTAGCCTTTCCGAAAGGAAGGCCCCCAGTTCCCGGGGCGCGAGGGGTTTTTCCCAGCGGCCGACGGCGCCAAGGCCAGGCACGGTGGACGTGACCCCATAAAACTCAAAAGCCGGCTCCTCGTAAGGATGCGCGGCTTTAACTGCGTGGGCGACTTCGTCCCTTTTCTCGGGGGGGAGGATTATTTCCAGGCGGGCCTCGTTGGCGATTTCCTCTTTCCCGGGCTCCCCGAGGAACGGTTTCCCGTCCAGGGGTACCTTGAACCCGCCTAGGCCATGGGCTTTGAAGAAGCAGTCCGGGTAGTTCCCGATCCTCCCCGCCCCGGCGGCGAAGGCCGCCCGGCGGACTTTTTCCTCGTGGCTCCCGGGGACGAAAACGACCAGCTTCAGCATGTTTCGCCCGGCCAGGCAAAGAGGCCGGCAATCGACGAGTCCCATGACCTCGGCCAGGCGTTGGGCCACGTCGACCATGTCCCAGTTGGTGTGGGCCGAAATGACGGCCAGGCCCCCGGCAATGGCCAAAAAGGCGGGCCTCGTCCGCGGGTCATTGGGGGTCAGTCGTTTAACGGGTTTGAATATGAGGGGGTGGTGGGTTATGAGGAGCTGGCACTTGGCTTTGGTGGCTTGGAGGATGACGTCCGAGGTGGCGTCCAGGGCCAGGGCGACTCGCCTGACCGGGGCCGATGGGTCCCCGACCTGCAAGCCGGAATTGTCCCACTCCAAAGCGAGGTCCTTTGGGGCTAGGGACTCTATTATGTCTAGAAAATCCCTAACTATCATGCAATCAACCTGTGGGTATGTTCGATAGTTTCAATGGGCATGTTGAAAACCAAGATAATAACCATAATGAGGGAATAATGCCATAAAAAGACATTATTTTATATTTAATATAATTAGTAGTTTTATCTCCAAGTATAATTTAGTTGTTCAATATAATTGAAATTATTTATTCAAGAAATCCTAGTAAAAAACAATGTTAAAAAACTAAAAACTAAACCCCTTGAGGCGCAAGGGGTATGCAAGTAAGGCTTTTTGTGTAAATTTAGACTAATTGGTGGGCCCACCAGGGCTTGAACCTGGAACCTACCGGTTATGAGCCGGTGGCTCTACCATTGAGCTATGGGCCCGAATCGCTCGCTGACCTTATCGGGCGGGCCATTCCCGCGATGGGACTTTTGGGCCGGTAAGGCGGCTTTCAAAGTCCTTGCCTTTATATCACGATTGGCTCTGTAATTGCAACGTTTGTTTAAAACAAAATTAAGTTTTCGTTTTCGGCCGCCTTTGGCCCCGCGGCCGGGCCTGGCCGGGGGTAGGCATGATCCAGCCATATTGGCGACAAGGGAGGGTTAATTTTCTTAGAAAACGTGGAACTAAAATTCAAAAACCTCAAAATTTAGTTTTATTTCGGGTCACGATATTGTATCATGGACAGAGGAAGTTAAAACTCCTAGCCCCGTACTTATGGAGTATTGGCAGTCAAGTCATGCCAGATTTCGAATAACCCGTGGCCGATCCGTAAGCCGGCCAAGGGCACGTATTGGTTGAGCCCCTTTAGTCGTTATGGCTTTGCCAGTGGGAGGAATTATGCCGATTTTTGTTTGGAGTGGGGTTAACGCCAAGGGGAAAAAGCGTAAGGGCTCCATGGAGGCCCAGGACACCAGGCAAGTCGAGGCTTTCCTGAAGCGCCTGAGGATCGTTGACTACAACATCAAGGACGCCCCCAAGGATCTGCTCGCCGGCATCCCCATGTTCGCCCCCAAGATCACGGTCAAGGACGTCATGCTTTTCACGAGGCAGTTCTCGACCATGATCGACGCGGGCCTGCCCCTGGTCCAGTGCCTTAAGATCATGGCCGACCAGACCGATAACGCCACCCTCAAAACGATGCTCAGGGACATAAATAACTCCGTCCAGTCCGGGGCCACACTCTCCGACGCCTTGCGCAAATACCCCAAGCATTTCGACAGCCTCTACTGCAACCTCGTGGCCGCCGGGGAGACCGCCGGTATCCTGGACACCATCCTAAAGCGCCTGGCCGAGTACATCGAGAAGGCCGAGAAGCTCAAGAGGAAGGTTAAGTCGGCCATGGCCTACCCGCTGATCGTTTTGAGCGTCGGCGTGGTGGTCATGCTGGTCATCATGATCTTCGTCATCCCCACCTTCGAGGAGATGTTCTCCAGTTTCGGCAAGGAACTCCCCTGGCTGACCCAGAAGGTCATAGACGCCTCGAATTTGATCATGGACAGGTGGTTCATCATCCTCCCGGCCATCATAGGTTTCGCCATAGCCGTCAAGAAATTCGTCGGCACCCCCGTCGGCCAGTACCTTTTCGACTCATGGACCCTGAAAATGCCGGTTTTCGGCGATTTGATCCGTAAGGTCGCCGTCTCCAAGTTCACCCGCACCCTGGCCACCATGCTCCAGGCGGGCGTCCCCATCATCACCAGCCTTGACATCGTGGCCGGCACCGCCGGGAACAAGGTCGTCGAGGAGGCCCTCCTCGATTCCAGGGCGGCCATCGCCGAGGGCCGGCCCCTGGTCGATCCCCTCCTGGAATCGGCCGTTTTCCCCAACATGGTTACCTCCATGATCGCGGTCGGGGAGGAATCGGGTGCCCTGGACATCATGCTCCTTAAGATCGCGGACTTTTTCGACGAGGAGGTCGACGCCGCCGTCGAGACGGTCATGACCATGATCGAGCCCATGATGATCGTCTTTCTGGGCGGCACGGTCGGTACCCTGATCATAGCCATGTACCTCCCCATCTTCGGCATGGGCGCCGCGGTCGGCTGAGCCGCCCCATGGGCTTGGGGACGGCCCCGGCCCCGCCAATCGTCTCACAGGCTTAAACGGCCCGCCCCGGGATGCCCGGGCCGGGCCGTTTTCCTAAACAAGGACAGCGATGACGGAACAAATGTGGTTGCCGCGGACGATCGACCATAGCCGCCAGAGATGGCTTTTCGTCCTGCGGCTACTGACGAGCACTTTCCTGGTGCTCACCATAACCCTTCTGTACATAAACGGCCGGGGCGCCGTCGCCTTCAGCTTCTGGTCGCCCTCCATCGCGGTCGTTCTGGCCCTCTCTTACCTTTTGGCCTTCTTCCATTATTACCTCTCCCCCACCATCCTCAGGACCGGGCCCCAGATAGTCGTCCAGATGTGCAGCGACACCCTGATCGCCTCGACGGTCATAGTGCTCACCGGCGGCTTCGATAGCACGATAAATTTCATCTACCTGGTCGTGGTCATAAACAGCGCCTTCCTGGGGGGCCTCAGGATATCGTTCATCGCGGCCACGCTGTCCTCGGTCGCCTGGGCGGCCATCCTGGATCTCCACTACTACGGCTACCTCCCCGGGCTCCAGCCCCTTGGCGTTTACATGAGCTCCACGGAACTGGCCCTGAACATCCTGGTCAACACCGGGGCCACATACCTCGTGGCCGTCCTGTCGGGCCACCTCTCGACCCAGCTCGACCTCTCCAGCCAGGCCCTGGTCTCCAGCCAGGCCTCCCTGGACCGCCTCTCCGAGCTGAACGACAACATCATCCGCAGCATAGACTCGGGCCTGGTCACCACCGACAACGAGGGCCTGATCCTCTCGATCAACCCGGCCGGCCGGGACATACTCAGGATACCCCCCGGCTCGGTCTTCGGCGCCCATTGGCGCTCGCTGTTCCCGGAGCTCGATAAATCGGTCGGCCCGCCCTCCGGGGGCGATACCGGCGAGTCGCCCCGCCCCTTCAGGAGCGTCAGGATAAAGCACGCCCGCAAGGCCGACGGGGCCGAGCTGGACGTGGAGCTGAGCTTTCTGACCCTTAAGGACGTAAAGAACGAGGAGTGGGGACACCTTTTGGTCATAAAGGACCAGACGGCCATGAACCAGATGGAAAGCGAGATCAAAAGGAGCGAGCACATGGCCGCCGTGGGCCAGCTGGCCGCGGGCCTGGCCCACGAGATAAGGACCCCGCTGGCCTCGATGAGCGGCTCCTGGCACATGATCCTAAACCAGTCGCTAAGGTCCGAGGACCAGAACAGGCTCATGAACATCATCGGCCGGGAGATGGACCGCCTGGAGGAGCTGGTCGAGGACTTCCTGTCCTTCGCCAAGCCCACGGCCGGCAAGCCCCAGGCCCTCGACCTAAACGCCCTCATCGAGGATCAGGTCCACATCTTTTCCAGCTGGAAGGGCGAGGAGGCCGACATCGAGATCCACCTGAACCACGTGCCCAAGGTCTTCTTCGACTACGGGCAGCTGAGCCAGGTGGTCTTTAACCTCATCCAGAACGCCATGGAGGCCGCCGAGCCCGGGGTCCGGCCCCACGTCACGGTTAAGACCAACTACCAGCAACACTCCCCGGGATACGTCTCCATGTCCATACAGGACAGGGGGATGGGCATCAGCGAGGAGAACATAAAGAGAATTTTCGAGCCCTTTTTTTCCACCAAGTCCAAGGGCCACGGCCTGGGCCTGGCCATGGTCTGGGGCATCATCTCCCGGGGGAACGGCCACATCTCGGTGCGCTCGACCCCGAACGCCCAAACGACCTTCACGGTCCTCCTGCCCGTGGCCTAGCCCCCGCGAATAAAAAAAGGCCCCTTTCGGGGCCTTTCTCGTTCGCGGTTGGGCTAGGGTTTGAGCCTGGGCACCCTTTTGGCCCTGGCCACCCGCTTGAGGGGGCCGCCGGTGAAGCCGGCCGGCTTGGGGAGCCTGATGGGCTCGACTTCCCTCCAGCCGGAGTCGTACTGCTGGGCCTCCCATAGCTCGAAGGCGTACTCGAGTCTCAGCCAGAGCTCCGGCTGGGTCTTGAAGGCCCTGGCGAACCTTAGGGCCATGTCGGCGCTGACGCCGGAGCGCCTGTTGATGATGCTGGACAGGGTGTTTCTGGAAACCCCCAGTTTGGCGGATAGATCGGTCACCGAAATACCCATGGGTTCAATGTAGTCCTTCTTAAGCACCTGCCCCGGGTGGGGAGGGGGACCGGTCGGCTGTTTCTTTGGATCAAGCATATATGTTACTCAAGCGAACCCCTGGCCCTCGGCCGGGGGATAGGCGGGCCGGGCGGGCCGCCAAAGGCTGGGGCCCGATCGGTTACCGTTATGATTGGGATGCGTTCGAAATTAGGCGGGCGATCCATGGGGCGCGCCCGTCGCGGGTCCGGGGGGAGGCCGCCACGGCCCCCTCCCAAGCCCAGTCGCGCCCTTTCGGGCGCTTCATCCGCCGCCCCGATCGGCCCAAGCCAAAAGGCCGGCCGGGGGCCCAAAAAGGGCTACCGACTAGGCCTTACGCTCTTTTGGCCCGAAGGGAACGGCGAAACTCCGATAAAAACATTGTTAGTCAATGTTAAGAAAAACTAATCTTTCTTTTTTAAGCTTAATATTAGTTTAATGTTTTACTATCGGATTAGATTTTAAATTGTGTTTTTTTAGATAAAATTATGAATGATGAGCCACGAAAACCCCTGTCGGTTGAAAATGACAAACCATTTTTCGTTATCGCCAAATTAGAGGTTTTCGACCAGCGATCATAGAAAGAAAAGGATTGCTCTGGAGGTAAGGCGCCCCGCCTTTTCCCCTGGGGAAAGGGCGGCCCCCCGGTTCCGTAACGGTTGACCGGCGGGGCTTTGCGGGGGGTAGGGCCCCAGCCGGGAAAAAACGCGAGTTATGGCCTCACGGTTATCGTTTCGCCGTTAACCGGTGGGCTTCCGGCCGTTATCCCGATCCTGGGTTTAAAGCCAGGATCGGGAACGTTTGCCGGTCAGGATTTGGACTTGGTTTGCTTGGCCTTGGCCGCGGGCTTTTTGGCCGCGGCTTTCTTGGCCTTGGAAGACGGGGTATTCTTTTTGGTTACCTTAAGCTTGGCGGAAGATTTTTTGGTCGCCGCGTTTTTGGCGACTTTGGTGTCCTTGCCCTTGGACTTGGCCGTGGCCGTGGACTTGCCCTTGGACTTGGCCTTGGCCGGTATGATCAGTTTCTGGCCGGGCTTAAGCTTGTTTTTGTTTTGCAGGTTGTTGGCGGCGGCTATGTCGTTGGAGCTGAGGCCGTAGCGCTTGGCCAGCGTAACCAGGTTGTCGCCCGGGACGACCTTGTAGGTGCCCTGGGTCTTGCCCGCCGTGGCCTTCTTGGAGGCGGTTTTTTGGGGGGCGGTATTTTTGGCGACGGTACCGGGCACCGTCCTGGTTGGGGACTTCCGGGTGCCGGTGGCCCTAACCGAGTTCGAGGCCGTCTGGGCTATGCCGGGGCCCTTGGCCACGGCCGGCCGCTTCTGGGCCAGGGCGGCCTGGAGTATCAGGTCGGTCTGGTGCCTCGACTGGGCGATCCACTCGTTCTTGAGGCGATCGGATATGTCGGTCACCCCGACGTTGTTGATGACCCGGCGGGCGCCGACGAAACGATCCCCGCGGCCCCGGCCGGAGAGGTAAACCTCCTCGATCCGTTTGCCGGTCCTGGGGCTGTGGATGTATTTGTCGTCCCCGGTGTAAATGCCCACGTGCGAGTAGCCGTAGTTAAAAAACACCAGATCCCCGGGCCTGAGCTCGGAGCGATCGATGGGCTCGCCGACGGCCAGCATGTCGCGGGCGGAGCGGGGGAGCGAGAGGCCGTATTGTTTGTAGACCCAACCCACGAAGCCGCTGCAATCGAAACCGGTTTCCGGGGAGTTGCCCCCGTAGCGATAGGGGTTGCCTATCTGGGAAAAGGCGGTCCTGAGGATCCTGTTGACCCTTTGCTGGTTAAGGCTGTAGACCGAGGTAACCGGATCGGTTTGCTTAATGATTTTGGCGTGATCGGATTGAAAGCAGCCAGGCAGGAACAAGGCGAGCGAAGCGAATAAGGCGCTGATGATTATTATCGAAGAATTAGACTTTTGGTATCGCATTTAGTCTCCCGTTGGTATATACGATCTCCGTCTCGGGGTATGGCCCGTGACCAAAACGGGCCCTGTTAGCCGAATAGGCGCGGAGTACGGTTAGCGGGGGGGTTCATGACGCTTAAATAGCAGACTTCAAACCTCGATAACTGGCGTGGCCAGCGGAAAGGAGCCCCGGCGATGGTTTCTTTGGGGGTTGGCTTAACCCGGCCAAAGAAAAAACAACAATAATACACCCTGGTACCACCCGGTAGGAGTATTGGCCGTTTCAGGGGACTGCCAATGAATCCCAGGGCGGAATTTTTTGATCGGTGTTTTACGATTGGCGTATTTTCGAAAATGATGTTAAGACGATTCGAGATACTGACTTTAGAAGGCAAAATAAATGCGCTTTTCTTATTGGTAGCTACATATGCTCACCTTCTGATTGCGAAATTATGACACATAGAATCGAAGATGTCAAGCGATAATTTTAATTTGTTTAATCTTTGAATCTAACCTAGTTGAAATCCCGGCCCTGGCCGGCCGGGCCCCCGGGGGGGCCGCCCGGTCAGCGGGTGAGGATGGGCAGGTCGAGCTCCCGGAAGCGGTTTTTGAGGTGGCCCCTTATCAGTTTTTTTGACTCCTCCGTGGTGGATAAGGTCAATATCTCGTCGGCTATTTGCTTGATTTCCTCATACGAAGACATTCTTATGATTCTTTTGATGGTAGGTATCGAGCCGGAGGGCATGGACAGGGTGTCGGCCCCGAAACCCACAAGGATGGGGGCGCTGGTCGGCTCGGCGGCCATGTCGCCGCAGACCGAGACCGAAAGGCCCCTGGCCCGGCCGGCGTCGATGGTGGCCTTGACCATCCTGAGGATCGAGGGGTGGAAGGGCTGGTAGAGATCGGCCACGTCGGGGTTGGTCCGGTCGAGGGCCAGGCTGTACTGGATGAGATCGTTGGTGCCTATGGACAGGAAATCGGCCTCCGCGGCCAGCTCGTCCACCAGGGAGACGGCGGCCGGGACCTCGATCATGATGCCGATGGGGATCCCCGGGGAGATGCCGTGGCCCTCCCGGGTCAGCCCCTCGGCCGTGTCGGCCAGGATCTCCTTGGTCATGCGGATCTCGTCCAGGCTGGAGATCATGGGGAGCATCACGCTCAGGCGGCCGAAAACCGAGGCCCGGAGGATGGCCCGCAGCTGGGTCCGGAAGATGTCCAGGTGCTTCAGGCAAAACCTTATGGCCCGGAGCCCCAGGGCCTGGCTCTGCTTGGAGCCCTCGGAGCCGGTGATGCCCATGATCTTGTCGGCCCCCAGGTCCAGGGTCCGGATGACCACGGGCCGGGGGTGGGCCGTCTCCACCACCCGGCGGTAGATGCCGAAAAGCTCCTCCTCGGTGGGGAGGGCCTGTTTCGTCAGGTACATGAACTCGGTGCGGTAGAGGCCGATGCCCTCGCCCCCGGAGGTCATGATGGCCGGGAGCTCCTCGACCAGCTCCAGGTTGCCCATGACGGCCACCTTGTGGTCGTCCAGGGTCAGGGCCGGGAGATGGGCGCAGCGGTTGATCTCGACCTTGTAGGAGTCCTGGGCGCTTTTGCGGCTTTTGTAGAAATTGGTGGCGTCCCGGTCGGGGTTGTGGATGACGTGGCCCTCGATGGCGTCGACGACCAACAGGTCCCCGTGCTCAAGGACGCCCAGGATGCCCTGGACGCCCACGACCATGGGTATGCCGATGGCCTGGGCCACGAGGGCGCTGTGGGAGGTCTGGCTGCCCCTCTCGGTGACTATGCCCCTGACGAGGCCCGGGGGCAGCGAGGCCACCTCCGAGGGGTTAAGCTCCAGGGAGACGACCACGCTCCCCTCCTGGATGGACACCCGGTTGCCGTCCTCCCGCTCCTGGAGGGCGGAGACCAGGGAGTTGGAGATGGTCTCCAGGTCGTAGAGGCGGCTTTTGAGGTATTCGTTCTCGAAGGAAGAGATGGTTTTTATGTACTGGTCGAAAGTGGCCACGAGGGCGGCCTCGGCGTTGAGCCTCTTTTCCTTGATCATCTTTTCGGTCTGGGTGAAAAGATAGGGGTCGTTCAAAAGCATCAGGTGGGTGCTGAAGATGTCCCCGTCCTTGGATAAGAGCTCGGCCGGCAGCGCCTCCTGGGCGGCGGAGAGTTTTTGGTGGGTGCTTTGCCTTGCCTCGCGAAGCCTTTTGATCTCCGGCTCGATCATGGAGGTGGAGGTAAGCTTGTAGCGGCTGTGCCTGATCTTGATGGAGTGGATTATGTGGACCGGGCCGATGGCCACGCCATGGCCCACCCCGACGCCGTAAAAGACCGTGTCAGGCGGAACGAATGGCGGGGGCAGGATCATGTTTCGCCGAAGCGGTTCTCGATGATCGCGGCGACGGCGGCCACGGCCTCGTCGGCGTCCTCCCCGCTGGCCGTGAGGGTGACCTCGGTGTTGTAGGGGCAGCCGAGGCTGATAAGCGACAGGATGCTCCTCACGTCGGCCTGGCAATCGTCCCTGGCCAAAATGATCTCCGACTTGAACGGCTGGGCGGCCTCGACGAGCTTGCCCGCCGCCCGGGCGTGGAGCCCCAGGCGATTTTTGATGACCAGCTTGGCAAACGTGGTCGGGACGTTGTCAAAGGGTGCCGTCATGAAATTTTCCGCCAATTCCGTCTCTACCTCGTCCATGCTTTACTTTCCTTAACGCGGCCCCTGGCGCGACTCTCGTCGCCCCTGGGGCGCCAGATCGGGTTTAACGCGCGGGCCTTCGGGCTTTTGCCCCCAACGGTCCGGCCAATCGCCTGGCCATGACCTGACCCTTTATGGTATTGATCGTCAAATTACCCGCCGCGCATTAAAACTGGTTGTCGTTTTCACCTCGTCGCGTGGAATGGTCCAAAATGGTTCAACCTATGGGCTGGCGGCCTTACGGTCCCGGCAGGGTAACGGCTACCCGTTTAACGGTAAGATGGCGCCCCAATGCCGCCAATTAAATTTTTCGGCCAAAAAAATTAAAAAAAACAGGCCTTATCCCCATAAAGTTTACCTTCGATAACCCAGGCGTCAAATCGTGGGCCCAGTTTCCGGGCCCGGGCCGGGCCGGCCCGGCCTTTGGGTTTACGCGCCGCCGTTTGGGTCACGGCGCCGGCGTGAACCCGCCCTTAGGTTATCGCCAACAAAATCACTGAAACGTCAAAAACTTTGGTTAAAAAGTAAAAGAGATATCAAAAAAGAAGAATGAAAGTTTTGTTTGTTAACATTCATTTCAATTTTGAGGTTTCAACGTAGCTCGGCAATTTTCAACGAATAACGTTAATGCGTCATGCGTTGAAGCGGTAAAAAGCTATGAAAAGCTTGTTTTAGGCAAGAAAAAGCAATCGTGAGAACAAATTCGACAAAAAGAGGATGCAATTTTAAGCCTTACGGTAGTTAAACTGAAGAAGTATAGCAGTTTTATTAGACTAAAATTATTGTTAAGCCAAGCAAGATAAGGAGCATAACCGGATATAATAACCAAGAAAGTATCGACAAATGACCAAAAGTTACACGTTTATAGAGCCATAAGGCAAATATTGACAAAAGCACCCAGGGCAGGGCCCAGCGACTGGTAGCCTCAAGCGGGGTGAAGATTCTCACCACGGCCATGGCCGTCAAAACGGCCAGGATCAACAGCCACAGCCATTGGATGGCCCAGATCAGTCGCTCGCCGTGGCTGAGCTGGTAGATGCGGTAGACGTCGCTGCCCAGCTCGTAGCCCTTGAAGACGCCCCAAACCCGGACGGGCCAGGCCAGGGCGCAAAACAGCACAGGTATCAGGAGCGGGGCCCAAAGGTAACCGGTTAGGACCGTCACCAGGACGCCGGTCAGGCAGCAGAGGGGCAGCCAGGATTGCCAGAAAAGCTGGTCACCCTCGGCGGCCAGGGTCGAGGCCAGGGCCTGGACCAGGTTCCTTTCCGTCTTGGGGCTGATCAGCCCGGCGGCTTGCTCCTCCTCCAGGGTCAGGAGCGCCCCGACGACCAGGCCGCTGGCGATCGGGTTGGTGTTGAAAAAATCCAGGTTTCTTTTCCGGGCCTCTTTGAGGGCCGCGGGCCTGCCCGCGTAGATGGCGGCCAGGGGCTTATCGATGACGGTTAAGAGGCCCAGGCTTTGCTGGCCCCTGGGGTTCCACAGGGCCTCAAGGATGAAGAGCTTAAGGGCCACCCTCAAAAGGGCCCGGCGATCGAGCGATCTCGGCAAGGCCACCGGCTGGGCCGATTCGCCAAGGCGGTAGCCCTCGGGGGGGTCGGGTTTGTCCTTCTGGCTCATGGGAAAACCAAACGCCGGCCGCTAAGCCGGTTTTAACTGGACGCGGGAACCGGCGAAAACTGGTAGACCGCTTGATCACCCCCATTATATAAAATTAACTCGGGCTTGTAAACCGCCGGCTCTTTTTTTTGACAGATAACTAGCCAGAAATAAA
This sequence comes from Deltaproteobacteria bacterium, assembly GCA_031278635.1. GTDB lineage: Bacteria > Desulfobacterota > Desulfarculia > Adiutricales > Adiutricaceae > JAIRNQ01. The sequence continues at coordinate 14,222 of JAITKA010000096.1, forward strand.
GAAATTAATTAAGATGGTCAATAAGTTAACGATACAGGCAAAAGTAACGAACAATTTAACTTTACGGTTATCTATGGCTCAAATCGCCGGCAAGGGGCCCTTGCCGGCGATTTAGAAAATCACCAGTCATATCGACGTATTGGCGCACCTGGCTAATTTCCCGCCCAGGGCCGTCCCGGCCTTAGCCCCGCCGGGTCGGCACCCGGTGATGCCCCTGGTCAAGCGCCTGGCCCCGGCCCCGCCCACCCCAGCCGTCGGCGCCCCGCCCGTTACCGGCGCCCCGGCCGGCCTCGGGCCTCTGGGCCGGCTCGCCGTTGGGGGACGCGGGCACCCCGTGGGGCAGGATCAGGGTCACCTGGCCGCCGCCCTCGGGTTGGTTGGCGATTTTAACCTCCCCGCCGTGGCCCTCGATGATATCCTTTATTATGGACATGCCCAGGCCCATGCCCTTGGATTTCGTGGTGAAATAGGGGACGAAGGGATTATCCAGCTGCGTTTGGTCGAAGCCTGGCCCGGTGTCCGAGAAAACGATGGCGAAGGTGTCATCCCCCGTCCGGCCCAGCCTGACCGTGACCCGCCTGGGCCGGTCGGGGGGGTTGGCCTCGGTCGCCTGGATGCCGTTCAGGTAAACGTTGGTGATGGCCTGGGTCAGCCTATCCTTGTCCCCCCGCATGACGAGGTGCCCTTCCGGCACTTCCAGGCCCAGGCTCACGTTCCGGTACTTGGTGTCGTAACCGATGAAGGCGTGGATGTCCTTGAGCAACCGGCCCAGGTCCAGGCTCGCGAGCCGCAGCCCGGAAACGGCCCCGTGCTCGATGGGCAGGCTTATCGTGACCAGGGCCCCGCCGCCGGGGTTGTTGGCCAGCCTCACCGTGCCCTTGGAGGCCATGATGACGTTGTTGGCCTTGGCCAGGCCCAGGCCGGAGCTTTTGGCGCTCGAGGAGTAAAACGGGACGAAGGGGGTCTCCAGCTGCTTTTGGCCGAAGCCGGGGCCGTTGTCGGAAAAGGAGATGGTCGCCCGGTTGGTGCCGGTCATCCTGAGGGTGACCGTCAACCTGCCCGGTTTGTCCCCCGGGTTCTTGGCCGTGGCCTGGAAGGCGTTGTCGTATAGGCCGGAGAGGGCCACGGCCAACTGGGCCGGGTCGGCCTGGACGAACATCTGGCCCTGGGGCAGGATCAATTCCATCCCGAACCCGTCCGATTCCCTCGCCATGGCGAAATCGGCATGGACCTTCGCGAGAAAGTCCGAGAGCTCGAACCTCTCGGCGTTGATGGACGGGTTGGCGTAGGCCTGGAATTCCGTGATGGTCCTGGCCATCCTGTCCACGCAATTTATGATGACGGTCAGGGCTTCCTTCTCGTCGGGATCGGCCGTCTTATGTATAAGGTGTTGGGTCAGGCCCTTGATGGCCCCGAGGGGGTTCCGGATCTCGTGGGCCAGCCCCGAGGCCACCCCGCCGAGCCTGGCCATGCGCTCCTGCTTGGCCAGGGCGTCCTTGAGGCGGTTAAGCTCGCCCAGGTCGGCCATCAGGATCACCCGGCCAATCTCCCCCCCGCCGGGGGCCGTGATGGTCCCGCAGGAAACCGAGAGCCTAAGGCTGGGCGTGTCCTTGAAGCTGATGTCCACCTCCTTGGCGATGATCTCCTTTTCCTCGGGGAAGGCGTCGTGGGTGAGCTCGCCGAGCGTATGGCCCAGGAACTCCCGCTGGGTCAGGCCGGTCATTTTCCGGGCCGCCTCGTTGGCCAGCACGACCTTGCCGCTAGGGTTATTGAGGATGAGCCCCAGCGGCAGCCTGGCTATGATTTCGTTGGTTATGGCCTGGTATTGGATGACTTTCAGGAGCCAGGAGATGGCGAGCAGGATCGACACTATCACCCCCAGGGCCAGGAGGCAGAAAATAACGGCATTCGTGCGTAACGTCGCCTTGGCCTTGTCGAACTCCCCCATGCTGAAACCCACCCAAACGTAGACGGCTTTGGTGGGGTCGCTCAGATCCAGGTTATCCGGGGGATAGGGGGGCGTGGTGTTTTCCCCCCTGCGGTGGTGTCCGGGCGGTATCGTCGGGAGCAGGTTCACGAACGAGGGCCGGTAAACGACGAAGGACTGCCGCCCGTCCCTTAGGGTCATGATCTTGGTCTTCGGGAGCCAGTCCGGGAGGAAGTCCTCCAGGGGCTCGGGCGCGCCCATGGTGGTGGAGGCCAAAAGTTTTTGCGTGGAGGCAAACCCCCTTATCTCGCCCTGGTAATCGGTCGTGGCCACGAACAGCGTATCGGTTCCCTGGGATAGGGCCGAGATGTTGTTTAGGCCGTTGGGCGACGTGTCGTCGATGAAATTTTGCCCGAGGGCCCAGCCCAGGTTTTTTATCTCGGCCTCGCCTTTCACCGAGTATAACCTTTCCAGGTTCCTGGACTCGCGGTCAAGGTCGTTAAGGCCCAAAAAGGCCCCCACCGTCAAACAGAGCAGGGCCAGGATTATCAGGGCCCACAGCCAGTTAGGTACGCGCATGGGGCGGCTTAGGAAATCTATGCTTGGTGTTATGTTAAAATTCATGTAAGACCGCCCCCTGGCAGGCGCCCTCGGGCTTACCTGGGCTTGCGAACGGAACCGTGGTTCCATGGGGGCGCGTAAAAATTACGCACCCCGGGCGTAGATATTACCCACCCTTGCCCCGGCCGCCCCAAATGGGAAAAGTCGGACCAAAGTTGAGTATAAATATGGAAAAGTCTCTTTTAGGGTTGAAGGACTAAAAAACTACCCAAATATACGCAAATTATCCGTGACACGAAACGTAACATCGGCCACCGACAAACGGCCTTGTCGCCGTTTTAAATAACGTAAGCAAAAATAATACCATGGTCGCAACCGATGCCGTCCCCCGTCCGGCTTTTGGGGGCATTCGTTTAGACATTTGGCCCGCCTCCCGCCTGACACGGGCAGGCCCGGTTGACTTTGGTACGCAAATTGCATAAACACGAATCCCAGCCTCGCCAACGTCAAGCATGGTTGGCCGACATTCGCCCGGCGGTGGCCCGGGAAACCACGATGGGTTGAATGGAAGCGACATGGGGGCTTATATGGATAACGCGGGAAGGCTGCTTGAGGCAAAATAGGAGACCAAGCCAGCCGATATCGTCTACGGGGGGGCCAATCCGGCGTCCCTACCGACTTGTGATTTTTTTACTCCGGTTGAGTCGTGACCTTATATACGATTATGGAGAATATATATGTTAAAACTACGGAATCTTTCGCTGATCATTTTGGCCATCGCCCTGCTGTCCCTGGGCGCCCTGGCCTTGGCCCAGGACCAGGGCCAGGCACCCGGGCCCCCGGACCAAAGCGGCCCCGCCGGGCCCCCGCCTAACCCGGGCGACGGCCCCGGCGATCAGGGTTACTACCCCGACGGCCCCGACGATGGCTATGGCCAACCCGGCTGGCACCGCCGCGACGGCCGCCGCTGGCATGGGGGGGATCGCCGCTGGCATGGCCGGAATCGCCATGGCCGCGTCGACGGGCGCCCCGCCTTGACCGACGAGCAACTGACCAGCCTGGATAAGCTCCGGGCCGACCACTGGGCCAAGGTTGAGCCCATCATGGACCAAATCCAGGACAACAGGCTTCTCTACGGGGCCCTGGCCGATAACCCCAACGCCAACATCGACGAGGTCAAAAAAACCATAGCCGAGTTAAGCCGCCTGAGGAAGGAACTCCGGGACGAAAGGGCCGCCTTCGACAAGAGCCTCCAGGACCAGGGCCTGCCCGCCTTTGGCCCCGGCTACCCTGGCCACGACGGCCCCGGCTGGGGCTGCCGGAAGGGCCACGCCTGGCTGGGCGATGACGGCCCCGATTACCCCGGCCCTTACGGCGACGCCGATCGCCGCTGGCACCGCGGGGGTGGCCCCCATAGGAGGTAACCCCGCCTAGGCGCAAGGCCCCCACGTAAAAAAAAGCGTACCGGCGACCCCGACGGGGGGCCGGTGCGCTTTGCCCTATTTCGAACCCCGTAATGGGCATCCTTATAGGGTTAAAACGACATCATTAAATATATGGCGCCGAGGCCGCGACCCAGGCAAGGATAACATATGGATCGTAAAGCGGGAACGGGCGCTTTCCCCGGACGGGCGGAACCGGGATACGGGTCGCCCCCGGGCCCGGGTCCCGGTTTCAGGGATTTGGGGCCCCACGCCTGCCGCACCATGATGCCGGAAGACCTCGGGCCGGTCCTTGATTACGTGGACGATCCCGGCGCCCCAAAGGCCTGGGCCCCTGGCCGCTTCAGCCCGGCCACTTTGGGGTCGATTGCCCGCCGCGTCGATTCCACTTGGACGCGGGCCGGGTTATTTCCGTGGTCGTTCGCCCAGGGTAAGGTCGCGGCCCAAGGCGACGGCCGGGAGCCTATCTTACGCCTTGTTTTTGGGTTACCTTAGGGGCTGGAGGGGACGGGCCCTCTTTGAAACCGAATATGCGAGGCTACTGGGATGCCCTTACGATAAGGCGCTCGAACTTGCCGCCGAGGCCTCGGGGAGAAGCTGGATAGCCATGAAGGTGGCGGGGGACGTGGTCGAGGTCCTCTTTCCCGCGCCCATGGCCCCGGACGGGCCAGGGTTCGCGTAACCCAGGCCCTAAATCCCATGACCATCGACACCAACGGTGACGCCCGTGGGACGGATCCAACGCTCCGCAAGCTCCCAATAGGCTAAAGGGGAACTAATATACTCTCCTTCTATCCACTATGTATGCTTTACAAATATCAAATTGTCTTATCGGAACGGGCTGCACCGTTATTTGCAGAGATAATCTAAAACAAGGGGTATTTGTATCGTAATCATTGAATAGCGATATCTCCGTGATTGTGAATGATCGAGAGTCAACTAAACCAAATTCACCTAATTCAGCGGCGTTAGTTGTATACCTGCCATTCGTCTCCATATATTTTTTTTGGCTTTGGATTATATCTTCAACGTATATCGCCGACATGGTTTCCGCCCTGCGATAAGCATATCTTTGGTATTGGGGAATGATGACCGCCGACACCGTGCCCATAAAGAAAATGAAAACCAAGGTAAACATCACGACCGCGACAACGACGGGGACAACGTTAGCCGGCCCGTTAACGAACTTCCCCTGGCTATCCTTTAGCTTGCCCAGGCCGGCCCTGATGAAATCGACCAAGGCCCAAATGCCCAAACCGCCCAGGGTAATGACCATCAATATCCCGGTCACGATCCGCCCAAGGTAGAAACGGTGGACGCCGATCCAGCCAAAGAACGCGCACAATAGCATAACCGTCGCTTTACTTTTTGGCGACTGGTCGGGCGGCGCCGGCCGCGCCCACCCATATTGCCCCTGGGGCGCCCACTGCCCCTGCCAGGGTGCCCCAGGCGGGGGGTAACCCCCCTGGGGCTGGCCGGGGTAGCCGTATGGCTGGCCGGGTTGCGGCTGGCCGGGATAAACTCCCTGGGGTTGGCCGGGGTAGCCGTATGGCTGGCCGGGTTGCGGCTGGCCGGGATAAACCCCCTGGGGCTGGCCCGGTTGCGGCTGGCCGGGATAGGCCTGCCCCGGTTGGCCATCGGAAGGGGGAAAGGGCGCGCCTTGGTAGACTTGTTGGGGCGGGTTGGGGCTTACCGGGGCGGCGGGCCCTGGGGTCACCGGGGCCGGGTCACTGGTCGGGGCTAGGCCAACGTGTTGTATTTGCCCACAGTTGGGACAGATGGTACTCGAATCGGCGAGTTGGATACCACAATTAGGGCAAAATGGCATATTAAAATCCAGTGGGTTATTTGTTGATGGACTTG
>JAITKA010000115.1 GCA_031278635.1 Deltaproteobacteria bacterium
GCAATAATGACGATATGGTTAGGTTGTTTTGAATAGGCATTTCGTAAACATGAAGAAACAGGGCAAATTTATTGGGGCATAAAACGGTAATTGACTGGATAATTGTGAAGGCATTTGCAGGTGAAGATAACTGGGGAAAATTAGGGGGATTTTTTGGGGATTGAGGGGCTTGGTTAAAAGTATAGTTAACCGTATAGGGCAAAGAAGGGACCGGCATGGGAATCAGCCGGCCCCGACTTTGGCGGTTTAGGTTCAAGCGACGCCCTTTAGGCTTGGGGTGAAACTTTCTTGCGCATGACGCCCGAGATTTTAAAGGTCACGACTTGGCGGGCCTTCAGAATCATGGGTTGGCCGGTTTGGGGGTTACGGCCTTGGCGGGATTTTTTCCTGCGGACGGTGAACTTACCGAAACCGCTGATGAGCACGTGGTTTTCCGTGGCCAGAGTGGTTTTTATGATATCGATAACGGACTCGACGTGTTTTCGAGCCTCGAGGGGCGTAAAGTTCGTATCGTCGGTAATGCGCGAGACTATCTTTTCTTTCGTAACGGTCATGGGCGTGATCCTAGAATATGGCCGGCCAGCGAGGCGTTTCGCGGCCTGGGGCCGGCAAACCACCGCCGGGAGAGCCCATGGGCCAGGGCGGTTGGGCCCGGGCGAGGGCAAGGCGGTGCAACAAGTAACGATAAGGGCCCTGTCCTGGGCGACGGTGGGGCCGAGAACCGTCAGCCGTGGCCCCCACGGTGGCCAAAATTACGCGGCTTCGTCGAAAAACGGGCCGGAATATCGACTCCGGGCGGGCCAAAGGCGAACGATTACAACTATATATGTTGGGCGTGAAGCCGTGTCGTTATTAACAACTTCAGAATTTTATACAAAAACCCCAGGAAAAGTCAACAATCTGACAAGCTTATGTTACCAACACCCAAAATCGCGAAGTTATGAAAAAAACCGTAAAACCATCAGTAATACCGGAATGATCGGTCGCCCGGAAGGAGCCAGAATCGGTTGGGTCCGACAACCCAGCCTATTGAATATAATATCATAATTATATAACTTACTGAATACTAAAATAAATCAAAAAATATATTTCTAATCGATTATTTCACTTAAAAATTTGGGTAGTTACAGCACATGCAAATCGAAAAAGCCCCCTAATTTAGAACGTTTAGGGTCACCCATAAATTATTTTTATGAAAAACCTAAAAAAATCTTGAGGCGCTCCAAAGGGCATGGAACGGATAGGCACCGAATCTAGACGACGGGGGGTGGGCATGGGATAATGGCTTGAAATCATGATAGATTTTTAAATTTAGCCGGTTTCGGCGAAGGTCGCCGGCGTTCGGGGAAAAATATTTTTGGAGGGGGATTGGCTATGGGTGCGAAAGCGGGGGAAGGGTCACGGAAAGGACCGGCATGGCGGCCAGGCCGCAAGGGGGCCGCCGGGTGGGGGGGGTGAGTCACCCGGGCGGGCCCCCTAAGGCCCGCCGCGAGATGACTCGTCATGGCGCCGCCCGCGAGCTTACTTGGCCGCTGGCGCTTTCGTTTTTGCCGGGGCCTTGGGCTTGGCGGGTTTGGCTGTCGTCTTGGGGGCGGGTTTGGCTGTCGTCTTGGTGGCGGATTTGGCCACGGGGGCTTTTTCCGTCTTGGCCGCCGCGGGCTTGGCGGTTGACTTGGCCGGGGTTTTGGTGGGGGCCTTGGCGACGGCTTTGACCGGGGCCTTGGCGGCGGGTTTGGCGGCCTTGGGGGCGGCCTTGACGGCGGTTTTGGCCGGGGCCTTGATGGCTGCCTTGGGGGCGGCCTTGGGGGCGGCTTTTACCGATTTGGCCTTATCAGGGGCCTTGGACGGAGAAGCTAATGTAGTGTCAGCCACTTGACACCTCCTTAGGGATTAATTAAAGAGATTATAGCACATGCTTTGAAAAAGACAATAATTTTTTTTCTATCGAGGGTCAATTTTTTTCTATCTTGAGATCTCGCCATTGAGATCTCCTTTTTTTTCATCAGCTGATCTTAGTCATTGCAAAAAGCCTCCCCACTTAGGAGCATTTCCCAGAAACCATAGGCTAAAAAGTATATTCAAAAGACAAGCGCCCCCTGAAAGCTTCCAAACGCTTATATAAATCCATATTTCTATAAGTTAAGCCATGAAATTCTAGAGAGGATTTATAACAACCGCATTTCGCAATGGCCGCAACCATAGGAAGAGTATATTACCGTGAATCGGACTCCATTTGACTAAGAATATTAAATCATTATTCATCCATTATTCGACAAAACCGGTTTACTTGCGCTTTTACAAGGCTCTACCTCAGTTAGAGCGAAATTTAGGCACTTTGAAAGGGCTACCTCCCCCAGATATTGTTTCTATGTTTTTTATTTGGGTTGATGAGGACCCGACTTCTCGACCTGACCCCCTGAAAAAAATACCTACGTCAACCCGAAATTTTATTTTGGCCGGCAAAAATAATTTTGATAGAGGCCTCTCGCCGGAGAAACGGGGCCTCTGTAAACCTTGAACCCGGGTCTATGGCGCCAACGCGGGTAACGGGCCATAAGTGTGTTTCATATGGCGCCTGGTCCCACCATAACCTAGCCGGTTTAGGCTATTCCCTTGGCCATGGTTGCTTAAGCCCAGCCATTTAGGGATTACTCGACCAACTTACTTAATCACATTCAAAATATCGCCAGTGTTTGGCAATCAAAATCTTGCTTTTCGTTTAGACCCGTCAAACATGTAATTCAACCGTGGCGTCACTAAATTAACTTTTATGGCAAAGGCCAATGACTTTTTTTACTTAAATATATATCGCGGAACGATGGGCGGCCATAACGGGGACGGGGTTTCCCCCGGGGCCTTTCGAGGGCGGTTAAACGGGAGGGGAGGATTTTTGGGCCAAGGCCTAAGGGAATTAAAAAGCCCCCGAAGGCGGGGCCTTTCCCGGCCGGGCGGCCGATAGGGCCTATCGGCGCGATTTCATGGCCCATTCCCGGGCGGGCCCGGGCGGGCGGCCGGTTGGGGTGGCCATTTTCCCCTTGATGGTTATTTTAAATTTTGGTATATTATCAAATTGTAAAATATAACTTGATTTTAAATTTTAAAATTATCGTTAATTTCTACTATTTATACGTATAAATTGTTCCATTAAGGTTATGTTTAAGCTATAAAACTTCACTAAGAGAACTAATATTATAATAGATATTTGCATTGGTTAAAAAGAATGTTTGACGCAATAGGTGGTTTTTATAGGGCAAGATATTTTTCGATATTTTGCGATAAAATCAGGGTAAGCATGAAAGGCTAGGAAAGGTTAAGCAGGTTCGTCCGATTTAGGTCCAATATTATCCCCGTTTATTATTTTTTGTCCAGCATGGGTGATTTTTGGCTGGGATTGTATCGGTTTGGTTTTGACCCAGGGTCATATGTCCGGCCGTTAGCCGATGAGCCTTGAATTCCGTCGAGATTGGCGAAAACGATTCCTTAAACGCCGAAATTTATGGCCCGCGTTTGGCCATGGCGCCTAAGGTCGGTAAACTTGTGGCTCCATTGGCGGCCATGGGCCATAATGGCGGCATAAGGCTTGGTGATCAGCCAACACGTTGCCCGTTAATTATTGGGTATTCCCGCTAGTCGTGATTCGACGGGCGGCTAAAAAGCCCTAGCGTTCAAACAGTTGTTAGACTGACCGCTTACAAACGGCCTAAATTTTTTTCGTCGATTCGCTCATTTAGATCTTCTTCGTGGCTAGCGCAAATAATTTAACGTTTTCTGTTGTTTCGTTAACGAAATATGGTTAAAATACCTAGGAGTGGGGCCGCGAATACTTCCCCCGTTGGGTGCCTTAGGGAAGGGGGCGACCCGTCGGCCCCGGAGCGAAACGATTGCAAGGAGCGACCGATTAACCCATCGACTCGCCATAGTCATTCCCGAGGCCCGGGGGCGGCCCGCCGGCCCGCGGCCCTCCCCTCGCCCCTTACGGCTGGCCTTAGGGCCGTGGGGCATGGCTCTGGCAATCTGGCCAAATTCCCTAAATTTAGAGTTCTTATACCTACGGATATCAACCTAAAAAATTTTCTCTGGTTACTCTTGCCCCTATTCGCCTTTGGTTTGGCGGCCAGCGGCTGCGGGACCATCATCCCGGACATCCCCGAGGTCATGGTCACCGACCAGAGGCTCGACGAGGCCAACCGCCTGATCGAGAGCGACCCCCAGGGACCCATCCCCAAGCCCAGCATCCCACAGGCCCTCATGGCGGAATCGGGGACCGGGGAAATGACCGGTAGCCCCAGGGCCGAGAAAATCACCTACACCATGGAAGTGACCGCCCCGGCCGACCCGCCCGGTTTGGTCGAGGCCTACGAAAAGGTGGCCAACCTCAAGGTCATGATGGATAGGCCCCTGGAGTCGAGGCTGACCCTCATGAGGCGCCTTCGCCTCTCCCTTGAGGACGGGAGCAGGCTCCTCCAGTCCTGGGGTTACTACGAGGGCAGGGCCGAGGGCAGGCTGGACGAGGGGACCGCGCCGGGCTCCTACGTGGCCAGGATCCAACTGTTTCCCGGGCCGCTTTACTCCCTGGCCCCGGGCAAGGTGATAGTCTCCAACTCCGTGCCCCTTTCGATCGATCCCAACGCCGACCCCGAGGGCGAGGACATCGCGAGGGAGCTGGCCAAAAACCTCCTAAACCCCGAGAGGATGGTCTTTTGCCCGGCCAGGCCGGGCGGAAACCCCTGCCCGGTGGACAACCTGGTCTCCGCGGGCCTCAAACCCGGCGACCCGGCCAAGGCCGACGTGGTTTTGGCCGTGGTGGCCAACCTGGCCGAGCTCTGGAGGAACGACGGCTACCCCGAGGCCGAGGTGACGGCCACGAAATATTCCATCGACACGGCCCGGAAAACCCTGGACGCCGAGGTCGTCCTGACCCCGGGGCCCTTCGCCAGGATGGGCAAGATGGAGGTCAGCGGCGACGACAGCGTGGACCCAAGGTACCTGCGGCATCTGATCAACTGGAAGCAAGGCCAGAACTGGAACGAGGACCTGGTTGAGGACTTCCGGGAGACGGTGATGCAGACCGGGCTGTTTAAATCGGCGGAGGTCACGAGGGGGGATCCCCCGGACGAGAACGGCAACGTCCCGGTCATGGTGACCCTGGACCCGGCCCCCAGGCGCACGGTCAGCGGCTCGATCAATTACGACTCGGACTGGGGCCCCGGGCTCTCGGTCTCCTGGGAGACCCGCAACTTATCGGGCTGGGGCGACAAGCTGCGGATCGAGGTGCCGGTATGGGAGGACCTGGCCCAGGTGGGGATCACCTACCAGAGGCCTTACGTCTTCAACAGCCGCAGGTATTCCCTTTTGGCCGAGACTTATTTTCTGAGGGAGAGGACCGACAACTACTCGCTTCTGTCCGGCTCGGTGGTCGTGGGCGTCGAGAGGATCTTGAACCGCCGCCTCCGGGCCCGCCTCCAGACCAGCCTGGAGTTCGGGGATCTGGACGATTACATCCTCGAAAGGACCCAATACCGGGTCTACGGCCTCCCGCTCAACCTTTTCTGGAACAACAGCGACGATTTCCTGAACCCGACCAAAGGCGTCAGGGCCTCGTTTTTGGTAAGCCCCTACATCGGCCACTATTTCGACGACTTCAAGCTCCTTAAGGCCAGGGCCGACTTCAGTTTCTACCAGTCCCTGGTGTCCGGGGACAAACTCGTGGCCGCCCTGAGGCTGGCCGCGGGCACCATAACCGGCTCGAGCCCCGGCAGCCTCCCCTCCTCGCTTCGCTTCTTCGGGGGCGGGGGCCAGTCGGTCCGCGGCTACGAGTACCAGTCCATCGGGCCCAAAAACGCCAGGGGCCGGCCGGCCGGCGGCTCGACCATGGCCGAGAGCTCCGCCGAGCTCAGGTTCCGCTGGTCGGAATCCATGGGCGCCGTGGCCTTCGTGGACGGCGGCATGGTCTACAACCCCGAGGACGTGACCTCCATAGGCCGGGATTTTCTCTGGGGCGGCGGCCTGGGCTTCCGTTACTACAGCCCCATCGGCCCCTTCAGGCTTGATCTGGCCACCCCGCTCACGCCCAGGGAGGACGACTCGCGCCTCCAGGTCTACCTGAGCCTCGGACAGAGTTTTTAGGGCGCCCTGGGTTGGCGCCGCCATTACCGCAGAAGACCCTTGGATATTAAATGGCCCCAGAGAACACCGAAAACGTCTCGCTCCGTAAATCCGCCCTGGTAAGGCAGCCCCGCCCCAGGGGCCGGGCCCGCCGGGCCCTGAAAATACTGGGACTGGCCGCCCTGGCCCTGGTTTTGGTCCTGGCCGTGGGAATCGTCTGGCTCAGGAGCGATTCCGGGCTTAACTTCCTGGCCAAAAAAAGCCTCTCGGCCCTGTCCAAGAAAGGCCTGGAGATCGGCTGGGCCAGCCTTGGGGGCCCCATCCCCGAGAAAATCACCGCCGAGTCATTGGTTTTCAGGGATCGCCACGGCCAGTTCGGATCGGCCGAGCGGCTGGAATTTAACCTGAGCCTCGGATCGCTCCTGAGGGGCCTGATAGACGTCGAGACCCTTAAGGTCAGCGGCCTAAACCTCACCCGCCGCCCGGAAACCATACCCGAGCCCGACAAGGCCTCCTCCCCGGCCTCCCTCCCCCCCCTCGACATCAAGGCCCACGTCGAGCTGGACGGCCTCATGGCCCACCGGTTCCTTTCGCCCGAGGCCACCGACCCCGGCTCCGGGAAACTGGCCCTGAACGGCGACCTCAGCCTGGCCGGCGGGGCCGTCTCGGCCAGCCTTGACGGCTCCTGGCTCGACGAGCGGCGGAGGGGGGTGGAGCTCTCGGTCGATCTGAGCCAGGGCAAGGGCGGGGCCCCGGACGGGCTTAAGCTCCTCGTCTCGGCCATGGACGGGCCCGGCGGCCCCCTGAGCCACATCCTCGACCGCCCCGACTGGCCCGCGTGGTCGCTCGTGGTCACGGGCGAGGGCCCCCTCTCCGGCTGGGAGGGGCGGGCCACCCTGGGCCTTTCGGGCCAAACCCCGGGCGAGGGCCCGGAGGCCGAGGCCTCGGTCCTCTCCCCCATAGCCCAGGCCAACCTCTCGATCGCCGGGAAGACCGGGACGATAAAGGCCGATTTAATCGACGGCAGGAGCCTGGGCCTCTCTTTCGGGGCCAGGATGGGGCCGGAATCGCCCCTGCCCATCCCCGATGGCGTGCTTGACCTCATCGGCCGGGGCCTGGAACTCTCCGGCCAGGTTGACCTTGAGGGCCGGTCCGTCACCGGGAAACTGACGGCCAGGGCCCCCAGGGCCGCGGTCGAGCTCACCGGCCTTGACTTCCAGGCCGACGGCAAGGGCTTTGCGGCCAAGGGCCAGGGCCGGATCTCATTCGACCCGGCCATTGCCGCGGGGATGGCCCCCAAGCGGCCGGAACCGGCCCCCGCCCCCGGGGGCCAGGAGACGCCCGAGGCCGCCCCCGGGGCCCTGACCCTGGCCGGCTACCCGGCCCCGCCGCCCCCCGCGCCGGCCGAAAGCGCCGGGGCCAAGGACGCCGGATGGATCTCCCTCGACTACGGGCTGAGCCTCTCCTCCCGGGACGGCCGCCCCGAACTCGAGAGCCTTAGCCTGACCGGCCCGGGCCTCGCCCTCACGGCCTCCGGCTCCGTCTCCCCCGACTCGGCCAAGGAGGCCAGGCTCGGGCTGAGCCTGGACCAGGGCAGCCCCCTATGGGCCGAGATATTGCCCCTAATCGGAAGCGTCAGCCAAAAGAGCGGATCGTTCGGCCTAAACGCCAGCCTTAGCCAAGCCGCTGACGGCGTTTTGGCCCTCTCCGCCGAGGCCAACCTTTCCGAGCTGGGCCTCGTCGCCTCGCCCTGGGGCGGCCCGGTCAAGGCCGGCCTCAGGGCCGGCGGCCCCATGGGGGCCCTGGACATGGATCTTACGGTCACAAGCCCCAACCTTAGGGGCCCCAGGGAGAATTTCCCCGACGTGACCCTCACCTACGTCGGAAAGGCCATGGGCCTCCCCGACTTTGGCCGGGCCACCGGGAAACTTACCCTCGCGACCGGGGCCTTCGAGTCCGGCCCCCTGGCCCTGGCCACCCTATTCGACCTCTCCCTCCCGGCCGGGGGGGCCCGGGGGGACCCGCCGGAAACCGGCCTTTCCCTGGACGTGAGCCTTGCGGCTTTGACCCTGTCCGCCGGCCGGGACAAGGAGCTCCTTGATCTCGAGAGCCCCGCCCTCGCCCTATCCATAAGGCCGGGCTCCGCGCCCAAGCCCGAGGGCTCGCTGAAACTTAAGGTCGGCGACTGGAAGACCGTCCGGGCCTTGACGGGCCTTGATTTCACGGGCTCCCCCGCCTCCCTTGAGGCCAACCTCGGGCCGGACGGGGCGGGCGATCACTCGGCCCAGGTCAAGCTGGATTTGCCGGAGCTGCGCCTGGGGCAAGAATTGCACCTAAAGGGCCTGAGCCTCGACCTCACGGCCCGGAACTACCTGACCGCCCTGAATTTCGACCTCAGCCTCGACGCGGGCCAAAGCCAGCTCGGCCCCGTGACCGTCACCAAGGCCCGCATCTCCGGCCAGGGCGACGGCCTTAGGGCCGACCTGGACGTGGAACTGCTGGGCCCCCATGGCTCGGAACTGCTGACCCTCTCGGGCAAAGCCGACCTGAGCGAAAAAAAGGCCACGATAGAAAGCCTAAGGCTGGCCTCCATCCCCCAGCTCCCGGGCGGCCTTAGGCTGAACCAGCCGGTGACGGTCGATTTCGGATCCGGCCTTGCCCTGGGGCCGACCTCCATCACCATGGGCAAGGGCGGGACCCTGGACGTCTCGGGGTCCCTTGAGCCCCTGAACGTCAAGGCCAGGCTCTCGGAATTCTCTTTCGCCAACCTCTCGGGCCTTTCCGAGGGCGTCCCCCAGGGCAAGGCCAACCTGACCCTGGACTACGGCCAGGGGGGCTCCGGCTCCTTCGAGCTCTCGACCCAGTTCGCCGCCCCGGCGGCCCTGGAGAGCCTCTCCAAGACCCTGAACGTGACGGCCAACGGCAAAATCGAGCCCCGGTCGGTCAGCGGGAAGATCACCCTGAACCAAACGAGGCTAAAGGACGTGAGCCTCGATTACCGCCTGCCCCTCGTCCCGGCCGGCCGTTTCCTCAGGCCCGACATGGACGGGCCCCTCTCGGCGGCCCTGACCTGGAAGGGCCCGATCGCCCCCATCTGGAACCTGATCGGCCTATCCGACCGCTCGCTGACCGGTGAGCTGGACCTGGACCTCAAGGTCGAGGGCTCGGCCAAAAACCCCAAGCCCGTGGTCAACATGTACGTGGCCAACGGGCAATACCAGGACCTGGTCCTGGGCCTTTTCCTGTCAAAGATAAACATGGAGGTCCACGATCAGGCCGACGGTAACCTAAAGCTCGTCCTTGAGGCCAGCGACCACGGCGACGGGAAGCTGTCCCTGGAGGGGACCATAAAACCCTTCGTCTCGCCCCCCTCCATTTCCGTGAGGGGCCAGCTGCTCCGCCTCGCCCCCCTCCAGCGGGACGACGCCTCGGCCATCATCACCGGGCTGGCCCACCTCGACGGGCCCTTCTCGGCCCTGGCCATCACGGCCAAGGTCGTGGTCGAGCAGTGCAAGATCGACCTCGACCTGATCAAGGGCGGGGGCTCCATCACCACCCTCGATCTCGAGGAAAAACTGACCCGGGTCTCCCACGGCCCGAAACTGGCCCTGGACGTCGATCTGCCCAGGCAGATATACATCAGGGGCAAGGGCCTCGACAGCGAATGGGGCGGCCACCTGGACATCACCACCCCCTTCGGGCGAACCCTGATAAACGGCTCGCTTAAGCCCCTAAAGGGAACCTTCGATCTCCTCTCCAAGCAGTTCACCTTTTCCGGGGGCGACATCCGCTTCATAAACAGCCCCCACATCAACCCGGCCCTGAACGTGGAGCTGACCAGGCAGACCAGCTCCATCCTGGCCCACGTCAAGGTCACCGGCTCCGTCTCCAAGCCCACCCTGACCCTGACGAGCCAGCCGCCCTACCCCTCCGACGAGGTCCTGGCCCAGGTCCTTTTCGGCAAGAAGGTCTCCCAGCTAAGCCGCATGGAGGCCCTCCAGCTGGCCAACAGCCTAAGGGTCATGGCCGGCCTGGGCGGGGACATCGGCCTGACGGTCCTAAGCACCATGCGGGACGCCCTGGGCCTGAGCGTCCTGCGGGTCAGCGACGCCTCCGGTGGCGACTCCAACCGCATCCTGAGCGGGAACACCTTCAGGGATAACCTGAACCTCGACGGCGAAAGCCAGGCCGAGGACTCCACCACCCTTGAGGCCGGCCGCTACATCGGGGACAACATCTACGTGGGCCTGGAGCAGAACCTGACCGACAACACCACCGGCGTCCGCGTGGAGGTCGAGCTAACGCCCAACATATCCCTCAACAGCCTTTCCTCCTCGACCTCCAACCGGGTCGGCCTTGGCTGGAAAAAGGACTACTGACCCAAAGGCCCGCCCTCCCCCTTTGTAGCCATGGCTACTTGACCCCGCCGGGGCCAATGGTATAATCCCCCTATCCCAAACGATTTCGCCCGCTTCCCCCCGGGGGGCGGGCCTTTGGCCCCTTCCCTGGGAGGTCACGATGATTACCTTTATCGGTTGCGACATCTTTCGCGAGGAGTTCGAATGGGTCCTGGCCCGCCACCCCGAGATCCAAAGCTCGGGCCTCTGGCTCAAGGCCGGCCTCCACAACGACATAAACCTCCTCGAGGAAAAACTAAACGAGGCCTTCGGCGAGACCCTGGACCAGGACCCCCAAAACAACGGCCCCATGGATCTAAGGCTCCTCATCGGCAACGGCTGCCTGCCCCACATGCCCGAGATAGCCAAAACCCGCGGCCTCCCCCTACTAAAGTTCAAAAACTGCCTCGAGGCCATCCTCGGCGTGGCCAAACTCAGGGAACTCGAGCAAAACCGCACCATGGTCATCACCCCCTCCTGGCTGCGAAAGGCCTGGTTCGCCGAGGACGGCATGCGGGCCCTCCTGGGCTGGGACAATACCGATTTCCGGCAAAACTTCGGCCGCTACGACCGCATCCTGGTCCTCGACCCCGGCTTCGAGCCCCTGACCGACATGGAGATCCTCGAGGCCTTCGAGGTCATCGAGGTGCCCATCGAGGTGGAGCCCCTCTCACTCGACACCTTCGAGGCGGTCATAACCGAGTTTTTTAACTGACCCGCGGGCGCCCGGGTAACCCACAAGCGGCGCCCCAAAACCCCCTTCCCCCAAGCCAAACCCCCTTCCCCCAAGCCGGGTAAATCCCCAGGGTGGGCCGCGAAGCGCCCCCCCTCGGAAAACCCCCCGGCGAGAAAAAAAACCGCCCAAGCGGCGGCCCGTAAGGGCGAAAAACCTCCCTTCCCCAATAGCGAATAATTTTTGTGGACCCGCCGGATCGGCAGGGCCACTTTGAAGGGCGTGATTTAAAAAAAATTACCGCCAAAACCAGGCCACAACCCCGCACGGCTTATAGCCTTTAAAAAACCGAGCCTCGTTACGGGGGGACATTTTGGGCGTAATGCGGATTGCGGTGGCGAAAGGCCCTAAAAAGAAGGCCCCTAGGCGAATTCGCCCAAAAAATGGCAAACGCCTAGTGATTTGGCGAAAAATAAATTATCTGGAAAAGTCTGGAAATTTTAGGGTAATTTTGGCGGGGGTTTTGTTCTCTAATTAGCTACCAATGAGACCTATCCCGTTCGCTCTTGCCGTAACCGTTCAAAAAGCCTTCAGCCTTCAGCCTTCAGCCAGGGAACGAACCTGGACCCCCTACGGCGCGTGGCCCATGGGGCGCCTTGGGGAGCGCCATTTCACCATGCCTTAAGCCAGGACAATGTTCCATACGTTTGCTCGTTTATTTATTTATTTTTATACTCACCAAATCTATTGTATAATGTCTTAAAAGAAGTAGCCATCATGCCCGATCAAAGCCCAGCGCCTCCCAACCCCACGACCGAATCGACGGCCGACCCTACCCATGGCGACAAGGGAATCGCGGAACGGCTTACGAAAGTCGAAGGTGACGTCGCCTCGTTGAAGGTTGGGCTTACCAAGGTTATCGAGCAAAGGGTAGACGTTAAAAAGGGGACATTTGAGGTCAAATCACTGAACGGCAAAATCGTTGACTTCAAAAATGCAGTAAACGGTAGATTTGATGCTATGGGCGTTAAATTTGAATCTAAATTTGATGCTGTCGAAATTAGATTTGATGCTCTCAACTCCAGATTTGCTGCTCTCAACACAGATTTGATGCTGTTGAAATTAGATTTAATGCTCTCAACACTAAAATTGATGGACTTAAAACGAGCCTCAACACCATAAAGAACCTCGGCATTGGACTTATTGTCACTGCAGTGGGGTGTCACTGCAGTGGGGGGGACCCTCCCAAAGCGGGCCCACGGCTTGGGCCTACATCCAAGAAGTAATAAATTTATAGGCCTTGAAATACATTTGCTTACTTAAATGCAAGGAAATGATATAGCCGCAGGCGGCGATAGCGGCTAAGGTAATCATTTGCCTCAAGTATGGCATAAACTTGGGATTCTTTTTGTGCTTAACAAGAAATTTAATTATGTAAAGAATATTTATGGCTATAAATAGTGAGCAAATAATTATTGGAATCTCAAATTCGTAGGTGAATATAACGGCAAAAAGAAGGGCCGCCGGGGGAATTAAAACATATTTTAATCTATTTATTGATCCGTTAGTGCAATAGAGGGCTGGGGGTATTAGATAAATGTGTAGATATTTATAAATGTCGCATTTAAAATTTTTACACGTAAAATAATATAACAGAACAATGGTGAGGATAAACGTAATCCTACATATCATAAAGCCTATTTTAAAATCCTGGACAAAGTAATACATGAACAAGGCGGCAAAGATTAAAGCGAAATATGAACACAGGCTATCGACGGTTAAATATTTTTGGTGAATTTTGTTGAGAAAAGCATGGGTTTTGGAGAAGTCGGGTATACTTGGGCGTTTACTTGGGGGAGGTTTGTCGCCGTCCTCTTGCTCCCCCAGGTCGTAAAACGGGAAAAGTTGGCCCGAGGGTCCGCCCAGGGCCAAAACGCTCCCCCCCGCTGGGCCACCCGGCCCATGGGGGGCCAGGCCCAGGGCGAAGGCCTGGGCCGCGCAGGCCAGGATCGATAGGGTCAGGGCGACCACACAGGCCGGGAGGGCTAGGCCCCTGGCCGGCGGGGTGGTTTCCGTGGGGTTGGCTGGCGTCTTTGACACTCTTTGGCACCTAACTTAGCGGAGGTTTTGCGATTACGAAATATTTTTAATTTTAACGTTACCATTTTAACAAGGGTTTTAGGGATAAGCAAGATATTACGCGACATTAAAAATTTATCCCATACTATATCCCATTACGTCATGGCACCGGGGTTAAGCGTTTTTCAAGGCCGGCGCCAGTGGGGCTGGGCATGGGGGCTGGGCATGGGGCTTTCGGTTGGCTGATTTAGGGCAATTTTGGGACGAATGGTCGCGGCAAAGCGAAGATCTTTGCGTTACCAAGGGCTGACCTTGAGATGGAAAATCGCGACGTTTAGGTAAATCAAATACCTAACGATATGCCGTAAGGTTATCATGAAGCCCATGGGTTAATCTTTCCGCACCTTAAGCAGGTTTTCGATGCGGTCCAATTGGGCCCTTAGGCTTAAGATCTCGCCGCCCAGGACGGCCAGGTGATCGGGCTGGGTGCGAAGGGCGGCATCGTAGGGGCCGGGCTTTTTCCCGTCGGCGGGGCTCTCGGGGGTTTGCCCCCCTTGATTGGTTTCGTTTCCGGCGGCGTCGGTCCCGGGCCCGTCCGAGCGCTGCTCGGTCATGACCTCGCCGATGGTGTTGACGATCACGCCGATGAACATGTTCAGGACTATGAAGGACGTTATCAGTATGAACGGGACGAAGACCAGGTAGGCGTTCGGGAAGGTGGACATGACCGGCCTGGCTATGCCCATGGACCAGCTCTCAAGGGTAAGCATCTGGAAGAGCGTGTACATCGAGGCCCCGATGTTGCCGAACCACTCGGGGTAGGAGGGGCCGAAAAGGGTCGTGGTCAATACCGAGAAGATGTAAAAGATGATCGATAGTAGGAAGGCTATCCAACCTATGCTGGGAAGGGACCTTAAGATAGCCTCGACTATGACCCGGAGTCTGGGGAGTTTGACGATGAGGCGGTTAAGTCTCAGGATACGTAGTGACCTCAGGATGGAGAGTTGGCCGGAGTTCGGGACCAGGGAGATGCCAACGATGAGGAAATCGAAGATATTCCAGCCCGATTTAAAAAACGAGAGCCTTTCGCATATGATTTTCATGGTCAGTTCCACGCAAAAGATGGTCAGGCACACCAATTCCAGGAACGAGAACAGCCAGCCCGCTTTTTCGATGATCTTTGGGGATGTCTCGAAGCCAAGGATGACGGCGTTGAAGATAATAACGAAAATTATAAACCTTTGGATGCCACGCCTATAGATGTTTTGACAGAACCTTTCCACCAATGACAG
>JAITKA010000145.1 GCA_031278635.1 Deltaproteobacteria bacterium
GCCTTAAGGGCGGGGCTCACGCGTCGAGCTCAAGCCCGATGGGGCAGTGGTCGGAGAAGGCGATTTTGGGCTCGATCCAGGCCTTGGCCAGCTTGGGGGCCAGTTCCGGGGAGGCGAAAAAATAATCGATCCTCCAGCCGTTGTTTTTGCGCTTGTCTCCCGAGCGGTAGGACCACCAGGTATATTGGTCCTTGAGATCGCCATTTAAGAATCTAAAAGTATCAACGTAGCCATTTTTTATCATTTTTGAAAGAAAGGCCCTTTCTTGGGGTAAAAAGCCTGACGTGTCCTCATAAAGTTCCGGCTGGGCCAGGTCTATCTCCCGGTGGGCCGTATTGAAGTCGCCGCAGACCACGACGGGTTTCGAGGCCCTTAGTTTTTCGGCGTATTCGAAAAAAGCCCCGTAATAGCCCAGCTTGTAGTCGAGGCGCTCGCCGTCCCTCTGGCCGTTGGGAAAATAGACGTTCAGGAAATGAAATCCGGGGAGCTCGAGGTGGAGGAGGCGGCCTTCCTGGGCCCACTCTTCCCAGGGCAGCTCGGGGCTGACTTTTATCGGCTTGACCTTGGAGTAGACGGCGACGCCCGAGTAGCCTTTTTTGACCGTGGGCGAGGAAAAAAATGACTCGCGGTACTCGCCAGGGGTGATCAGAGTGCCGGTGAGCTGCTCCCTTCTGGCCTTGATCTCCTGAAGGGCGATGACGTCGGCCCCGGTTGCGTGAAACCAGTCGAAAAACCCTGGCTTGGCCGAGGCGGCCCGTAGACCGTTTACGTTAAAAGATATAAGCCTCATGCCCTTGATCCCCTTAAATCGGTCAACGAACCATTGAATAACCTATTATATTTTTAACTTATACCTGAAACCATGGTTTGTTTTGGCCCTTAACTTTCTAATTGGCGGAGTCGATGGCCTTTGACAGGAGCCTGTCCAGGTGGCTGTAGCGGTAATCCTCCTGGCCGTTAATGACGGAGCGTTTGAGGGCGGCGGGGGAACCGACCAGAAAGACCATCCGGCGGCCGCGGGTCACGGCCGTGTAGATAAGCTTCCTCCGCAGCATGATGTGATGGGAGGGGTGGACGGGGATGACCACGGCCGGGAACTCCGAGCCCTGGGCCTTGTGCACGGTGGCCGCCCAGGCCAGGGTCAGCTCGTCGAGCTCCGAGAAATCGTATACCGCCTTGCGGTCGTCGAAGGCCACCCGCAGTTCCTGGTCCTCCATGTCTATGCTGACCACCCGGCCCAGGTCACCGTTGTATACCTCTTTGGTATAATTGTTGCGGTTTTGCATGACCCTGTCGTTTATCTTTAAAACCTGGCCGAAACGATTGACCGAGGGCCCGAAGGTATTGTTCAGGGCCTTTCCCAGGTGGGTGTTGAGGTTGACCGTGCCCAGTTCGCCCTTTTTGGTCGGCGACAGGACCATGATGTCGTTTTTGGGATCGAGGTTAAGCTTTCTGGGGATGCGCTCGCAGACCAGCCTCAGGATCTTGTCGATGATTTTGGACGAGTCTTCCTCGGCCACGAAAAAGAAGTCGGAATCGGCGCTTTGCGGCAGATCGTTGGGGGGGTCGCCCTCGTTGATCATGTGGGCCGCCTTGACGATGGAGCTCCGCTCGGCCTGGCGGTAGATTTTCGTCAGCCTTTTCGAGGGGATGAGGCCCGAGGACAGCAGATCCGGGAGGACCCGGCCAGGGCCCACCGGGGGCAATTGGTCCTGGTCGCCGATCAGGATCAGGGCCGCCCCGGTCGGCAGGGCCCCGAGAAGCTGGTTCATCAAAAGGACGTCGATCATGGAGGCCTCGTCGACCAACAGCATGTCCAGGTCCAGACGGTTGTTGGGGCCGTGGACGAAGCCGCCGTCCCCGGGGGCGTACTGCAGGAGCCGGTGGATGGTCGTGGCCTCGAAGCCCGTGGCCTGGGACAGGCGTTTGGCCGCCCGCCCGGTGGGGGCCACCAGGGCCAGCTTGGGGGTGACCGCCCTCCAGATGCCGCAGACGGCCTTGGTCATGGTCGTCTTGCCGGTGCCCGGGCCCCCGGTCACGATGGCGCATTTCTCGGTGATGGCCATGACGGCCGCCTCGCGCTGCTCGTCGCTCAGTTCCAGCCCCAGGGACGTCTCCGCCCAGGCCAGGGCCTTTTCCGGCCGGGGCACGGGGGTCGAGAAGGGGGCCCGGAGGATCGAGGCGAGGCTCCTGGCCACCCAGTTCTCGGCCCGGTGGGTTTGGGGCGCGTAGACGTCGAGCCGGCCCGGCTCGTCCTGCCTCTCGGCGACGACCCTGCCGGAGATGGCGATCCTGGACAGGGCCTCCTCGAGGGCTTGGGAGGTGGCCTCGGCCATCAGGGCCTGGGCCGCCTTGACCAGCTCCTGGGAGGGGAGGTAATCGTGCCCCCTCCGTAGGGCTTCCTCCAGGCAGTAAATCAGGCCCGCCTCCAGCCTCTGGGGGCAGTCCGGGGCGAAGTTAAGGAACCTGGCCACCTTGTCCGCGGTCAGAAAGCCCACCCCCGGGATCTCGTAGGCCAGGCGATAGGGGTCCTGGCGGATGGCCTCCTCGGCCGAGGAGCCGAACCGCTTGAGGATCTTGTTGGCCAGGGAGGGGCCCAGGTTAAAATTCGACAGAAAGGACAGGAGCTGCTTGAGCCCGGCGGTCGATTTCCAGGCCTGGATGACGCGCTCACGCCTTATGGGGCCCAAACCCTTGACCTCGACCATCCGCTCCGGCTCGGCGTCCAGGACGTCAAGCACGTTCTGGCCAAAGGCCTCCACGAGGCGCCTTGCCAACACGGGGCCGACGCCCTTGATCAAGCCCGATCCGAGGTATTTCGTTAAACCGTTCTCGCTCTCGGGCGGCCTTGAGGAGCAAGAGACCGCCTCAAACTGGAGGCCGAAGCGCGGGTGTCGCTTGAAATCGCCGGTAAGGTCCAGAATTTCCCCGACGGAAGGGGAATTGAGCTGCCCCACGGCGGTCACGGCCTCCCTTTTACCGTCAACTTTAAGCATAACGATCGAAAAGCCAGTCTCGTCATTCATATACGTGACTTTTTCAATCTGTCCGGCCAAAGATTCAGTCATAAAAATACCTAAAAACAACCCGAACGTCGGTCATGGAACAAGTCGGTCCCCGAAAAATTACCAATAGAGCTTACCCGAAAGGTTATGGCTTTGTCCCAAGGCTCCGCTAAACGGGGATCCTACCGCCTTGGGTCGACCCGCCGGGGCGGCCTTTGGCCGGCCCCGGAAGGGGCCCCCCAAAGGGACCGACGGATCGTCATGGGAGATCGGGCTGGCCCCGAAACCGGCCCGACCGGGAAAAACATAAAGGTTCGCGCCCGCGGCTTATGGCCTATCGTCTGGGCCCCCCGCGTCGTGGGGGCCCCACTTTGGGCGCTTGGGCGTTTCCAGGGCGGCCAGGGACAGGGCCGTGGCCACCCCGTGGGTGGGATAGACCTGGGCCAGAAAGGCCGGGATCAGTTTAAAACCTCCGTCCGGCAACTGGGTGACCCTAATGAAAAATTCCTGGATGAACTGGTCCTCGACCACCTTGGTGGCCAAAAGGCCTTGCCTCCTTTGACCATCGAAAATAAAATCCCCGAAAACGACCGTGGGGTCGGCGCTTTGCCCCTTGGGGCTATAATTCCCGGGGTCGATCGAGTAACTCACGATTGGCTGCATTTCGACTAAATCCTGCCGGCCTACCTCGGGGTGGCCGATCTTGCGGCCCGTAAGGCGATAAAAAATTTCCTGGCCCCCGGAAAGCCACTTGCGCTCGTACTTGGTGTTGAGCTGATCCCCGGTATTCCCGAGCTCGATTTCCAGGCCCGAGTCCCGGGCCTGATCCATGGTCCATCGGGCCAAGCCCCCGTGATCGGTCACCATCAGGAAGGTCCCGTCGTCCCTGAGCCTGTTGGCGGCGAGATTGAGGAACCCCGTGGAAAAAAGCCGCTTGTGGGCGTGCTTTTCGTTGGGCCAGGGGATGGGGAAAAAACACCTGACCGCCGAAAGGCTCCTGGGGCCGAAAAACAGCCTCAGGGCCGGGGAGGCCGGCATGTGCAAAAGCCTCGCGTTTTCCCTGGGCGGGTCGGCCAGGCGGCGCAGGGCCCGCTTGAGGCCGTTCCAGGAGACCTCCACGCCGATGAAGTCCCTCTCGGGATGGCCCTCCGAGGCCCTGGCCAGGTATTCGCCGTTGCCGAAGCCTATCTCGAGATCGATCGGGGCCTCCCGGCCAAAGAGGCCGGCCCAGCCCCCGGCCGCGGAAAAAGCCCTTGGCGTGGTCAGGGGATTCAGGCGGCGGTAATATCTTTTGGTGGACGACGGGTTCAACGAAAACCTAAACCCCACGGCCCCAGCCGGTGAAAACCCAAGCGCCCGGCGGGTTTTCCCCGGGGAAAACCCGCGCCCTCCTGGCTCGCCCTAGGGACGTTCACGGACTTCCGGGGGTATTTTTTGTGCGGTAACCTTATGTTTAAGATACACATGATACGCTGTAATGTCAATGCTTATGATTACGTATTAAGTAGCTACCTAGGTTTTACCCTAACAAGAGCCCATGGCGGTAACGATTAAGCGAACGCGTCCGCGACTTTTCGACCCAATAGCGCCCAAGGCGGTTTTCCCAGGACGAAGCGTTCGGCGGTCGCAAAACCGCCAAGGAAATATACTCAAATAGGCTTGGTCAGTCAACAAAAAACATCAACGTTTCGTTATAAGTTCCTTTGGTTGAAAAAACAGATTATGTTATCTCTTTATAGCCTTCGCTATAAATTGACACATTTTTAGACAATACGTTTATATTGTTTTCTAATAATTTTTGATTAGTAGAAAAGAGCGCAGGATAATAGAAGAGGAGAGGGGAAAGAAAAAATTTATCCCTACGATTCCACGTAATTATTTTACTGAAGTAGAACATTTTAAAAAATATTGCTGTGCAGGTTTAAATACCTAAGTTATATATCTCTAATAACCAAAATAAATATTGTAGTAATATTTTTGGATAATATCAAGATGGTTTAAGTTCGTTACCAAGTATGACGCATTAGCGGTTAACTTTTCATTGGTAAACGGTAGCAAACATCCATAAACGGGCATACATCATGCCCAAACATTCGAGGCGAATGTTTTCCCGGCGCGCCAATATCGGCCCCAGGGCCGATCCGGGCCGGCCGGGGTTGGGCCCGGTCCCGGTTTGGGCTTTCCCGCCGGCCAAATCCATGGCCGCCTGGGGGCGCGAAAGATTTTAAGTCACTTTGACCGGTTATGATAGCACGGACCGCGAACGGTCGCATGCTTTTTCCGCGCCTATTTCCGAAATTTACATCCGCCCGCCTAAGGGGCCGGCTTTTGGCACCCTCGGCGAAAAAATCCGTGCGTATACCATAATTCTATGAATGAAGCATAGTTTTCCCTGCCCCATGCATGGACATTTCTTGTATACCGGATCAAGCGGCACATTTTTGATTAAATGAAATTCGAAAATGTCGTCTTTAATCAAAATTTAATAACAATCAAATTCGTTTGTAAAATTAATCGTTTAATTTGGGGACTTAGTTTTGAAAATAAAGTCCAAAAAAACTTGTCCGGCCAAGGGCCTCGAGCCCGCATCCCCCGGCCCGGGAAGCCCCCGAACGGCGACTTGGCGCCCCCCTTGGCCCACACCTGGGCCGATTCCCCGAGGGGGTATTTCCCCCGCTCGCCTAACGTACTTAAAATTCTAGCTTTATGTCACCCTGCCTAGGTTCTGGCCCCGCGACCGGGGCCGGCCGATGTCAAGGCGCCCCCCATGGGTTCACCCATGCCATTACATTAAAATTTACCGCATCTTAGTTTGCTTGTAAAGAATTTAACGCGCCCCAAACGTTCCCAAAAAATAAAAACCCCTTTTTTCAAGAGGTTTGCCGTTTGGATGGTCAATGTGGGAAAGCACGGATTTTAAGTGATGGAGCGGGCAACGGGGATCGAACCCGCAACTTCAAGCTTGGGAAGCTTGCACTCTACCATTGAGCTATGCCCGCTCAGAAACGCCGTACTTATATTTGTAAAATGTTATGGTTATATTGGGGAAAAATAAAATTTTTTCTATCGTAAAGGATTAAAAAGTCGTTAAAATGACATTCGATAAGCGATCGGGACTCGCGTAAGTGATTTGACCAAACGTAGGGAACCGCCGACGGGGCGGGATCGAACCCCCAACCCCATGCCTGGGAGGCTTGCGCCCCGCAAGGGCGCCTTGGCCGTAGCCAAGGTTAAAAAAGTTTTTACATTATAGTCATAGAATGGGAGGATTGCAACCACGGCTTTAACCCCCGATCCCCCGGGCCTTCCCCCACGTCCCAGGGTGCCCACGGGCCGCGGGGAAGGCCCCGGCGATTCGCCTGGCGGGCCTTGGGCGCCCGCCGCGGTATCCGTTTTGGCGGCGGGGATTTAACCTTTCGATCGTTTTGGGTTTAAGGTCACATGCTATGGTATAATAGGTCACCGCGGTAATCATTGGGCTTGGCTCTTTTTTTTTGCCCCTTGGTTGGGAGGTTCCGGGAAAAGGCTTGTCGCCCGCCGGGCTGGCGGCGGCGCTGGGGGGTTTTTTGGGGGGCTGGCCGGCCTCTTTCGCCACCAAACCAACCATGCGGGGAATCTTTGGCCTTTTTTTGCGCGGGGTAAAATGTCATAATAAGTTTGCGTTATTTGTAAATATGTTGAGTATAATTAATTTAGTATGTATCTATGCTAATTTTTACTAATTATTTGACTTCTTAGGTAGATTTCATGAACATATTTTTGAGGTTGTTGGCCAGGCGAAACTTTTGGCCCTTGTTCGGGACCATGGGTTTGGGGGCCTTTAACGATAATTTCATGCGCCAGGCCATGATCGCCTTGCTGGCCTACGGCAGCCTGGGGCTGTCATCGGTGGACAAGAGCGTTATGGGGAGCCTGGCCACCGGGCTTATGGTCTTGCCGTTCTTTCTCTTTTCCTCCCTGGCCGGGGAAATCGCCGACCGCTACCATAAAAGCCAGATCGTAAAAATCAACAAAGCCTTCGAGTTCGCGGTCATGCTCCTGGCGGCCCTGTTTTTCATGTACCAGAGCCTGTCCGGTTTGCTGGTCGTGATTTTTCTGATGGGCACCCAGACGGCTTTTTTCGGGCCGGTAAAATATGGCATCCTCCCCGAGCTGACCGAAAAGGACGAGCTGATGGCCGCGAACGGCCTCTTCAGCGGGGCCACATATTTGGCCATAGTCATCGGGACCATGATCGGCTCCTATCTGGTGACCACCGCCTACGGGACCAGGCTCTTGATGCCCTGTTCCCTGGTCCTGGTGGGCGGGCTGTCCCTGCTGTTCGCCCTTCGGCAGCCCAAATCCGACCTGGCCGATCGTAAGGTCAAAATCGACCCCATGGTCTGGCGCTCGACCCACTCGATCCTCAAGGCGGCTAGGTCCCACAAGGGCATATGGCTGGCCATCCTGGGCCTCGGCTGGTTCTGGGGCATGGGCAGCGTGCTCCTGGCCCAGATGCCCATACTGTCGGCCACCGTCATGGGGGCCACACCGGGGGTCACCGCCGCCCTGGTGACCATGTTCGCCGTCGGCATCGCCGTGGGCTCCCTTTTGGTCAACAGGCTGGCCAAGGGCAAGGTCACCGTCTCGATGGTGCCCGCCTCGGCCGCCCTCATGACGGTTTTTTTGCTGGCTTTCGCCTACGCCGTAAGCGCCTTGCCCCAATACCCCGAGAATTCCTTCGGGTTCGGGGAATTCCTGTCCAGCCCCCGCCATCTTTTGGTGGCCCTCCTGTGCCTGGCCATCAGCCTGGCCGGCGGGGTTTTCGTCGTCCCCCTGACCGCTTTCCTGCAAAAGGAGGCCGAGCCGGGGCAGCGGGCCAGGGTCATAGCCGCCAACAACATAATCACTTCCGTCTTCATGGTCGTCTTCAACGTCCTGGTCATGCTCCTGTTTAAGCTTGGCCTCTCGATAGCCGAGGTCTTCGTTTTCGTGGGCCTAACCGCCCTGATCATGACCACCATGACCGTCTTTTTCCTAAAGGAGGAGACCTTTAGGCAATTGCTTAGGGTTGTTTTGGCCATAGTCTTTAGGGCAAAGGTTTCCGGCCTGGAGCACCTTGAATCGGTCAAGGAGGGCCCGGCGATGGTCATCTGCAACCACCAATCCTTCGCCGACGTCGCCCTTTTGGTGGCCTACATCCCCAGAAACCTGACCTTCGCCATAGACGTTTACAGGGCCCAGGCATGGTGGGTCAGGTTCTTCACTAATTTTTACAAGACCGTCCAGGTGAACCCCGCCCAGCCCCTGGGGGCCATGGAGCTGATCGCCGCCCTGGAGAGGGGCGAGATGCTGGTCATCTTTCCCGAGGGCCGCCTTACCAACACCGGGGCCATCATGAAGATCTACGAGGGCACCGGCCTTGTGGCCTCAAGGGTCCAATGCCCCGTGGTTACGGTCATCCTGGAGGACATGGAATACACCGTCTTTGGGCGGCTCAGGAAGATCAGGCGCCACGGGCCCAAAAAGCTCGACATCAAAATGACCGTCTTCCCGCCGGTCAACCTGGCCGATGCCGTCAAGCCCTCGGAAAAACGCCACGAGCATCGCCGCAAGATCACGGATCACATATACGATCTGTTGATCGAGGGCCGAAGCCGCTGCCAGAACGTCGACATCAACCTGTTCCGGGCCCTGGAAAGGGCGGCCCGGCGGTATGGCCACAACCGGCCCATCCTGGAGGACGCCAGCCGCAAGGTCATGACCTACCGCCAGCTGATCAGGGCCAGTAAGGTCCTGGGCAGGTACGTCTGCGAGATCCCCAACATAGGCAAGAACGTCGGCGTCCTCCTGCCCAACGTGAACCCCCTGGCCGCCTTGATCTTCGGCATCTGGGCCGGGGCGAAAGTCCCGGTCATGCTCAACTACAGCCAGGGCCGCCGGAACATACACCTGGCCGTGGAGGCGGCCAACGTGAACACGGTCATAACCAGCCGCAAGTTCATCGAGGGCGGGGACCTGTGGCACCTGCTGGAAAACCTGCCGGCCCAGATTATTTACCTTGAGGACCTAAAGTTCTCCCTGTCAGAGAAACTAAGGGGCCTATTTTGGAAGGTGAAGCCCGCCGAGCCCGACACCCCGGCGGTCATCATATTCACCTCCGGCTCGGAAGGCGTGCCCAAGGGCTGCGTCCTGAGCCATAAAAACATCTTCTCCGATGCCATCCAGGCAAGGACGATAGTCGACATAAACGAGGACGACGTCTTTTTTAACCCCATGCCGAGCTTTCACGCCTACGGCCTGAACGTGGGCATGGTCTTGCCCCTGATGCTGGGCCTCAAGCTCTTCCTCCAGGTCAGCCCCCTCCAGGTAAAGGCCATCCCGGAGCTGATATACGACACCAAGGCCACGGTCATAATATCCAGCGACAGTTTCGCCGCCTCCTGGGGCAACTCCGCCCACCAATTCGACTTCCATAAGGTCCGCCTGATCATAGTCGGCGCGGAAAAGCTTAAGGAATCTACCCTGAACCTCTACGCCAGAAAGTTTGGCTTAAGGGTCTTCGAGGGTTACGGGGTCACGGAAGGCGCCCCCATATTGGCCGTCAATACCCACATGCGCTATAGGTTCGGCTCGGTCGGCCACATCATCCCCCAACTGGAGTGGAAGTTGGAGCCGGTTGAGGGCCTTTCCCGCGGCGGCCGGTTTTTGATCAAGGGCCCCAACGTGATGATGGGATACCTCAAGACGGACAATTCAGGCGAAGTTGAGCCCATCGGGACTAATTGGTATACTACGGGAGACATAGTCGAAGTGGATGACGACGGCTACCTCTGGATAGTCGGAAGGCACCGTCGTTTCGCCAAAATAAGCGGCGAGATGATTTCCCTCGCCGCCATCGAGGAAGTGGCCGCCAGGGTCTGGCCCGAGAGCCCCATGGCCGTCCTGTCCATGCCCGACCCCTCCAAGGGCGAACGCCTGGTCCTGGTCCACCGGGAGAACGGGATCGATCTGGCCCTCCTACGAAAGGCCCTCATCAAGGACGGCTTCACCGAGCTCTCCTGCCCCAAGTCCGCGGTCTCGGTCCCCGAAATCCCCCTGACCCCGCTGGGCAAGGTCAACGTCATCGCCCTGGCCGAGATGGTTTCCAACCTCCCGTCCCCCGCCCCAGGGAAGCCCGGGCTTCCCGGGGGCGAAAAATAAGCCCCACCGGCTTACCCGCCCTGGTTTTATTCACAAAGCCGGCTTGGGAGGTCAAAGTATGCCGCGCCATGCCGAAATACCCCGGTGCACCGACGAAATCCTCGAAACCTTACGTGACTGGGCCACCGGCCGCGCCGAACGCAGGATGGTTGAAAGGGCTAAAATCATCCTGGGGTCAATCGAGGGGCAATCGGACGCCGCCATAGCCAATGAGCTCGGCCTAAGGCCAAACACCGTAGGCATGTGGCGCCACCGGTTTATCGGGCATGGCTTGGAAGGCCTTTTCGACCTTCCCCGTCCCGGCCAACCCCGGAAACGCGATGCCGCCGGGACGCGAAAATCCCTGCTGGGACTCCTGGATACGCCGCCGCCAAAGGGCCAAGCCAAATGGGACGGCAAGGCCTTGGCCGAGGCGCTGGGCATCACCGCCGACAAGGTCTGGCGCATCCTGAGGGAGGAAGGGATAAGCCTTCAAAGGCATCGGAACTGGCGCGTCGGCGCCGACGCCGACATCGCGACCAAGGTCGCCGACATCGTGGGCCTGTATTTGAATCCCCCGCAGGACGCCATCGTTATCTCCGTTGAAGAAAAGCCAAGCGGCCAGGCCATCGAGCCCCCCGTTGGCTACGTGTTCACCTCAAGCGTTAGGCTGGCCCGGGAATTAAAACGCGCCCATGCGCGCAACGGCTCCCTAAACCTCTTCGCGGCCCTTGAGGTGGCCACCGCTCAAATAAACGCGAAAGTCACCGGTGGAAAGAAAAGGCTGGGATTCCTCGATTTCATGGACCGGGTTTCCGGGGAGTACCCATCGGATAAAGAGATCCACGCGATCCTTGAAAATTATCCCGTCCATGGTAAAACCAACGCGTGGTTGGCCGCGCACCCGAATTTTACCTTTCATTTCACCCCCACGTCGGCGAGCTGGCTCAACCTGGTCGGGATTTGGTTTTCCATCATGGCCACGAAACCCACGAAACCCACAAAGGGCGCGAGTTTGTCGGGCATGCCCCCCTTGGCCAAGGCCATAAACGACTTCATTTCTGTTTATAATGAGCGCGCCGAACCCTTTGTCTGGCGGAAGCGATAGCCCATGGGCCCCCGGCCCAAAAAAACCATCACCATCCTTGATTCGCGCAACCAAGCGCCAGGCCGGATCGGCCCCGACCCCCAATCTCCCCAGGCCCAAAAAAAACCCCGGCCTGGGAACCCGCCATGGCGAGAGGCGAGAGTGACGGAAATAAGCCAATTTCCCAAAGCCGGCCCGCTCAAGACGGTGATTTACCGCGAACGGGACGCCAGGACGGTCCTGGAACGCCACCGGCCGGCCCCCGGGGAGCCCCTGGCCCTGGAAATCATCCCCCGCCGTTATTCCGAGACCATCGGGGAGGCCATCCACGGCATGGCCCTGGCCGCCAAAGCCATCTGGCCCGACTGGTACCAGGGCCTGTCGGCCACCCCGCCGGCGGACGACGACTTTGACTGGGCCGACGCCCTAAGCCGCCTGCGGCTGGCCCCGGGCCTAATGGGGGGCGTGGACAAGCGCTGGCTAAACGAGGCCATGGCGGCCATCTCCAAACGGGACCTCCCGCCCTTCTTCCCGAAACTGCTTTACGAGACCCAGGCCAACCAGCTGAGCCTGGCCCTCCTCGGCGTCTTTAACGCCTTCCACGTGCTGGTCCAGGGCGACCTCGGCCCGGAGCCCAACGCCATCGCCCTGGTCAAGGGCTGCGAATGGCTGGCCAAGGAGACCTATTCCGGCGTGACCCTCTTTTTGCCCGACCGCCTGGCCGACCAAAAGGTCTTCGCCCCGCTACTCTATAAGCCCGAACATGACCCGGGCGAGCACCCCCGGGCCCGGCCCGAAACCGGGCCCGGCCTGGGTGAGCTCCCCCCGGCTAGGCCCCAAACCAAACCCAGGGCCGGGTCACGGATAACGGCCGGTTCCGTCGCCAAGGGCCTGGGCTTGGGCCAAAGCCTTGACAATTACGGGCTGCCGTCCCCCGGCGTGTCCCCCGGCGCCCCGGCCCGCGGGCGCCGGGCCAAGGGCGCCGGGGACGGCCTCCCCGGGGCCCTCGTCATCGGGGAACCCCACCCGGCCAGCCACATCGAAAAACGCTTGGCCGAGGCCCTAAACTCCGACGGCAGGCTGAAGGGCTTCTTTCTTTCCAACCAGCGGGTGGAGGCCAAGGAAAGGAGCTATGT
This sequence comes from Deltaproteobacteria bacterium, assembly GCA_031278635.1. Lineage (GTDB taxonomy): Bacteria > Desulfobacterota > Desulfarculia > Adiutricales > Adiutricaceae > JAIRNQ01. The sequence goes on from JAITKA010000145.1 coordinate 12,390, forward strand.
CGTCGATTTTTATTGGCCGGACGGCGGCCTGGTCGTGGAGGCCGATGGCTACGCCTTTCACAAAGGCTTCCGCGCCTTCCAAAACGACCGCTTGCGGGATTATTACCTGACTGTCTCCGGCAAGACCGTGCTTCGCCTGACGGGGCTCGACATAACGCTGGACATCGACGGATCGCTGGACAAGATTTACGAGATGCTGAAATTCGTGGCCAAAAAACAAGGCCTTGATATCGAGAGACCCTAAGCCCGGCCCCATCTTGCCAGGCTGTCAAGTAAACGATGAACGGAGTGATAATGACCATAGCCATTACGCCAATGAACCTTCTGCGACTTTGGAGCTTAGTTATGACCGGGGGGTCCGAGTGGCCGAAGCTGATGAGGTCGGAGTTTGGCACGGCTGACCGTAACGCGCTGATCAAGGCCGGCCTTTTGAGGTTATCCAAGGAAGTGCCCGACCCGGAGAGCCTTAAAAGGCTTAAGCCAGGTAAGGACAAGCCCAAGGCCGGCGGGGCCAAGCCCGCGGGCAAGGCCGCGGGCAAGGCCACTGGCAAGGCCACGGGCAAGGCCGATGGAAAGGCCGAGGCCAAAACGCCCAAACCCACGGCCATCAACCGCCTATACCTGACCGATAAGGGCAAGGAGTATCTTTTAAACCATCTGGGCGACCCGGTAAGCGATCGCTCCTATCTGAGCGGGCCGGTAATGAGCCACATTTTGGCCGCCCTCGGTACCGATGGCCTCGGAAAACGGGCCATCGCCTCCCTTTTGCGCATAAGCCATCCCCCGTCCCCGCCTAAGGCGGCCGGCCCGGCCCCGGCGAAAACGACCTTCTGGCAGCCAGCGACCCCCGAGCCCGCGGCCGGGCTCACGCCCGGGATCCTGCTTGGCGAAATCAACCGCTTGCCCCGGCGGCTTTTCATGGACGGCGGTGGCCTAAGGATATCCGTCCTGAAGGAAAACCTGAAAAAATATCAGCGTGAGGCCATAGACGCCTCGCTGCTTGCGCTGGAGAGAAGCGGCCTAATCGCCCTGTTCCATTTCGACGACCCCTTGCGCGTAACCCAGGCCGACAAAGACCTTGGCGTGAGCACAGGCGGGGCGAC
>JAITKA010000174.1 GCA_031278635.1 Deltaproteobacteria bacterium
CTGAGGTTGGCCTGGGTAAGGCGTCTGGTAAGGGCCCGGTGGTTGGCCTGGGTAATACCCGTGTGGTGGGAACTGAGGCTGGCCCGGGTACGGCGCTTGATATGGGACCAGGGGCTGGCCAGGGTAATATCCCTGTGGAGGGCCCTGGGGCTGGCCAGGGTAATATCCCTGTGGAGGGCCCTGAGGCTGGCCCGGGTAAGGTGGTTGATAGGGGGCCTGGGGTTGGCCAGGGTAATAACCTTGTTGGGGGGGGTGGGGTTGGCCCGGGTTAGGTGTGGCTTGGCTGGTTTCAAGGGTATCCTTTAGGTCAACCAAAAGCTCATCGTCATTTTCAGGGGTAAAGTCTTCAAAATCGTCCATTTAAATAGGCTCCTACCAACAACATTGGCAAAATATAGCATTTTGAATTTATTTTGTAAATTATAGTAACGCTAGCACGTAATTATTCCATACTTCCGGTGGCCCACTTCCTAGGTCAGGCGGTGCCCTAAATAACCTCCCAGCCAAGGAGATGGCCCCAGTCGCCATCCGGATCATGGTCGGCCAGTCATGGGGTGGCAAGGTCCGGGCCCCCATAAGCAACATTGCCCCCGGCTATCCCGAGGGCTAAAGGTGACGGGGTCCCAGGCGTCCTTGGGGCTCATAAGGTTGGTTCCAAACGAGACTAAGTGAGACCAAAGGTTCCTGAGTAGGCTTAAAGGGATATTTTTTAACCGTCTGTCCCGAAGGTAACCACGTTTAAAAAAATATGGTGGATCGCATCGGCCAGCGGGATGGCCTTGGCTTTGATGACTACCGGGCGAATAAATTCCTAATATTGGTAATAAATGTCACATTTAAATTTGATTTTCAAAAAAACGGTGTAAATAATTTGAAATTGTAGAATTTTTATGGTTCGATTAATTTTGTTCTTCTTTTTTTAATTCAACGAGAACGTTGGTCCTTCCGCCAATGATCAAAGCGACCTTGTATATGTCATGGCCGCTTCCCAGGTACGGTTTGGTAAGATTTTTATCATCGATTTTTTTCATGGCCGCTTTGGCGGCTTTTTTCATCTTCTTCTCAAGGTCTTTTTCGGGGTCACTTTCATCTTTTGGTTTTCTCAGGGGACAGTATTCTATATCAAGGACGAAAAGGGTCCCGTCCGGCGCCCGGTAACGGGCGTCATGGCTCCAGTCGCCCTCGGGAATGTTGGCATCGACTTTGGTTTCCGCAAAAAACATGGCCCCTAGAAAGAGGGCGTAATAAAAGGCCGCGCTGGCCACATGGCTTTTGGCCGGGATCTCGGCCAGGAAAGCGCCAAAGGCGCGTTGAACGGCTTCCGCGTCCAGCCCTATCAGCGAAGCTACCATATCTTTGGTATGTTTATGGGCGAGAAAAGGGCGCGCCAATGTGTTTATGGGAAGAAAAAGCGATATGACCAGGGCCCTGACCTGAAGGTTGGGTATTTTAAGGATCCATTCCTTGTTGCCCGCGGTTACGTTTAACCGATCCAGGGTTAAGAACCCACTTTGGAATAACAATTTAATGGGATCCAATTTTTCGCCCAGCTCCAAAGGGATAAGGGGTTGGGGGATGGATATTTCTTCCTGAAAAGCCCTGGATTTGAGTAGGCCGTCTTTAACGAGGTCGGCAAGAAAAAGCGGGATCCCGGAATGTGGCCAGTAGTCGCCGTCAAGGGCGATGTCAAAGCCGTTCAGTATGGACGAGGGATTTAATACCCGCGTCTTGCCGTCCCAGGAATACCCGCCATACCAATCGTGGATTAATTCCCTTAGGTCGGACAGCGTTTTCCCCGCCGACATGGTCCCATCGGCTTTCAAGGCCCGCAGCATAGGTTCCATGCGATCCGAGAGCAAGGAATCGAATTCCTCCGAGGTAAAACCGCAAAGGCTGGCATATCGCCCATCCATGGTAAGATCGACAAGGTCATTCAAAGCGGGAAAAATTGATTGGCGCACGAAGGTGGCCAGCCCGGTGATGAAAGTAAAGCCCCGTCTGGGATCATTGTCTTTAAGGACCGAGAAAAACGATTTTAAATATTCACATATTTCCTTGGAAAGTGTCGGTTTGTGCAGATTCAGTAAGATTGGCGTGTCATATTCATCAATTAAAATCGCGATCTTTTCGTTATACTTTTTGAAAAATTGTTCTATGAGGGAATCAAACAGTTCCGGCGGGGAGGAACCCTCGAGGTTCAGGTTCTCATGGCTGGCGATTATTTTGAGCCTGTTGGCCAGGTCGGATCTAAACGACTTAACGTTATCGAGGTCGATCGCCAGAAAGGTCAAATTTATGACGGGTCGAGGTTTCCAGTCATAGTCGGACCCGTCAATCCAAAGCCCCTTAAAAAGCTCCCGGTTGCCTTTCAGCATTTGCTCGAGGGTATCGACCAGAAGCGTTTTTCCGAAATAGCGCGGGCGGGAAAAAAAACATGGCGACTCGACTTTGATGAGATCGTACAGAAGCTCGGTTTTGTCGGCATAAAAATACTTGCCGCGCATGGTGGCCAATTTCATTAACCAAGGCATTGTCATGACTTATCGTCTCCTTAGCGCTGACGGCAAAATATTGGACGCCCCTCGATTAGGGGGTGTCAAAGTTTAACTCGCCGCATGGATCATTATATTACCATAAGGGAAAAGCCAATGGTTGTTTTTTTGCGGCTTTCCAAGCGTTATTGAGAATAGGGAAGGGAATTCCCGGATTACCGCTTAAACGGACTCGTTCCATTGACCCCTGAATGGATACGTTAGGTATAATTGCTGACTTAACTATAAAGAAGGCATAAATAATATTTATAGCGATAATTTTTCAAAATAAAATTATATTATTTGCTGTGTATTTCTCAAAATAATTAACCGTAGATTTAAAATCTAATTAAAATTAATCAGTATTTATTTGGCCATATCCGAAATAATTTTCAAGTTTAAGATGATATCATCCCGCCGAAGAGAAACCAATGGCTCCTCGTAAGGCTAAACAATCCATGATTGGGGCCTTAGTTTTACCCTCCATCGCGAGACTTTTTATCCTAACCGTTCCCAGGCTCACCTCGCGAGGGCCTAACCGGTACCATATTTTCCCCAACTACGCTAAGAATCTAATTTTTCCGTCACCATGGCCCTGGCTTTGGCCTGCCTGGTTGCCAAACCGCCACCGCTATGGCATATTCTACCCATCGAACGTGGGGGCCAATTCTGTCAAGCCTTTAATTTCGTCCCATTTTTCCCCGAATCTTTCCACTTGGCTTTTATTGTCTTCAAAGCGCTAAAAATACCATGAAATGTCCGCCCCCTTCTCCCATGACATTCCCTGCCTTCTCCCCGGCTCCCATCGTCTCAACCACGGAAACGTACTCTCCCAGGCGGCGGGATACGGGAGCGCGCAACCCTAAGCGCGAAAAGGCTGGCCCACTTTTGCTTGAGATAAGGGGGCCAAAATGGCCCACTTTCACATGAGAATAATCCACGCCCATGCTCAACCAGCCGTCGCGGCCTGGGGCGATTGACGGTCGGGTTAGGCAATACATACGCCCTGGGTTTTCGGGAGGGGGTATATGGGGGAGAATGAACCGTCATAACCGTCATACAGTCATAGAAGCCCTTGCGTCCCCGGTAACGGTGCGATAATAAGAGATTTTTTTACGCTCCGCCTCCTTTGGCTTGCTCGTTACCGCTAAGCGTGAATCCAAAATCGAGTAGGTTAACCATAAGAGGTGATTAAACAAATTGTTAGTTTGCGAAAAAATTTATTAAATAACTAAGAAGCTATAATTTCTAATATAAATTAAGTTTTAGTGATAAAATAATTATTCGAAAAGATTCATTGTTTAAATGAAATTTAAATAAATTTAATTTTAACGTAACATTATTAAAAATTACTATATAGGCAATAAAATTACCATTAGCTCGATAGAGCCAGTAAAGCTGACCCTTGGTGATTTATGTTTCAGGTGGCGAGAGACGGCGAGGTTGGGGATGGTTACGTTTCGGCGGTTAGGGCGGGGTGGATATTGGGATCGCAAGTGAGATTATGCTGATTGTCTGAAAATTTTGCTTGATTATGATTAGTTATCTGTTGTATGTTAGCGGATAATTATATAATCATGGTTATTAGGGAGTAGCGTCGGCTTAAGCGTTGACCAAAAGGGCGATATTTATGCTACGCGTTGTCGGCGGGGGGAAAGGGAAGGGCTTATTGGCCATGGCGGCTGGGCGGGAGGCGCTTGGAAGTATCGGGAGGCTTGGGTCGCCGGGATGGCAAAAAGCCGAAAAAATTTAAAATTTTTCAATCTTTTTAATGGTCTCTGGGCTTGCTATAATGGGTTAGGCGTTGGCCCGGGGCGTTGGGACTTGGGGTTGCCGGGTCCTGGGCCGCGGTGGGCTTGGGAATCGTTTTGGGAAATAACTTTATGGCCGTTGGGGCTTACCTGTATGGAAGAGCTCAAGGCGGTTAACTTTTATAAGGGTAAGATGGGTGATTAGTATTTTGAAGAGCAAAACTATAAATAAAAATATGGTGTTTTAATGTTCAAAAAGTTATTTTCCAAGGCCAATTATGAGGAGAAAGCCAATCTTTACACGTTGTTGGATTTTCTCCTGGCCAGCCTGAGCCGGCTGGTCGAGGTCACGGCCTTGCTTCTGCTTTCCTCCGGCCTTGCCGACAAGCTGGCCAACGTTTACGTTCTGCCTTTTAGCGAAAAACCGATCGAGCTATTGCTTTTGGCCCCGATGATCATCGTTTTCACCCTGGCGGTCTCGATATGCCCGGCTTTGAGGTCGAGCCTCAGGACGGCCTGCGGGATCGATTCCAGGCCGCTTAAATCCAAGCTGGCCATCGTCCTTCCCTACTGGATCTTTGGCTTTTTCTATCTCTGGCTGGTCTCGTGGATATTGCTCATCAACATGAACAACGGAAGGTTGATCCTGTGGACCTTCGCCCTGGCCCTCTCCCTGTGGGCTTTGGTGGTGTTGGAGGCCGCGATAACGAACCTGGAGGTAAAAGCCAAGCTTAGGGACATGACCGGCGAGGAGTTCCCCGAGGGCCTGTACGGCTTTTTCGAAAAGTGGCAAAAGCACCAGGGCGGGAAGCTCATGGTTTGCGCGAATTTCGGTCCCGGCCTGACCATGCCCACCTACCAGGGGCAAAACCTTATCGTGACCGAGAAGGCCCTGGCCGCTTTCCAGCCCGAGTCGCTCAAGGCCGGGCTGGTCATGGCCATGGTCTCCCAGATGCTCAAGCTTAAGCGGAATTACCTGGTCCTGAGGCTCGTGGCCCTGACCATGGCCGTGCCCGCCTCGATGATCCTCCTCTACAGCCTGGGCTTCATGATGGGCTACCCGGTCACGGTCAGGGTCAGCCACGTGGGCTTGGTCTGGCTGGGCTGCTGGCTCAGTTTCCACGTCTCGAATCTGGTCATGAACCTCATCAGCCGGATCCTCTACCATCGCCTGAATCTGGCCACCATCGCCATCATGGGCCAGATAATGCCCTTGGTCAAGGCCATAGAGACGATGGCCCACTATAACTTCATGCCCAAAAAAGCGCCCTGGTGGAGGACCATCAATAGCCCTTACCCGGCGCCGAAGGATCAGATCCGGGCCATCATGGCCGGGCTAAGCGATCTCTCGGCCAAGGGCGCGAGGAAAACCGAGAGCCCCCCGGAGGACCTGGCCCAGGCCAAGGCCCGGGCGGCCGATATCTTCCGGGAGGGCGGGCCCAACGGCCAGGGTGGCGATTTCAAGGACAAAATCCGCTACAAGGTCCATGACGACTCCGAGGAGGAGGGTTTCGAGGCCTTCGATGGCCCGGCGGATCGGGATCGTTCCGAGGATTGAATGGCGCCGCTTTTTCGTTCGCGACGCCCCGGGGCGGGCCATCGGCGTCGACCATGGCCCGGCCCGGGTTTGCGACTTAAGTGATAGCGTTTGTCTAGCCAAAGCCTTGCCAGAATATGATTTAATGCATATTTGCAATCAAAGTTTTGCATATATGACGGCATTCCCCACTGGTTCCGCAAAAAAAAATTGGCTTCTAGGTATAAATTCTATCCATACGTTTTATCAACCGAAATTTTATTTGATAAAAATTCCCGAATGTGTTATCTTAGATTCAAGCGGAGCTTTTCTATCCGACTAACTCGCATTCATGGAGATTTTTCAGCCCAAAGAGGCTTGTTGATTAAGCCGTAGGTAGTAGGGCTTGGTATTTGAAAAAAGTTTGATCGACCCGCCAAAACCCCGAAATCGAAAAGTTGATGGTTTAACCTTTATTTTTAAGAGGTTAGCTTGACCGGCTTTTCGCGGGCGGTGGGCTTTCGCGGTTTATCGGGTTTGACAGACCAAAAAAACGCTTGACCTTTACCGCAGGATAGTATATACAAGCAATCACGCTGACCGCCCTATAGCCGCTTGGGCTGGATTGGCTACCTTCACAAGACCTTCTTTGGGACATTCCTTAACATTAGCGCTTTTCAACCGTCCTTCCGATATCCCATAACGGATATTGATGGCCGTTGGCTCGATTGGCTTTTGGGCTTGGCCCGGCTTATGGGCAAGGGCTTATTGCGATGCCGATCACGCTAACGGTGGTCCTGCCGTTATATCTTAAAATATATCGCTTGACATTTTGGATGCCACAACGTATTATCAGTCCACCAAACCAAATCTAAGCATCAACTAACTGTTCATCTTTTAGGTGCTGGATGGTTGTGTTGCCCTTACCTAAGAAGTAAGAGTAGTTTTCAGAGTTCACCATACTTCAGACCAACTCTATTCAATCACATAAAAATAATTGCAACTCCGTTAAAAAATTCCACAACGACTGCGGTTGATACTTGAGTTTTTTTAATGGAATGTTTTTAACTTGTTTTACGATAAGTTAAAAACATTGTCCTTATCAGTATGTATTTACCATTCGATAGTGCATAAAAATAGTACTATTTTAAAATATTTAACCATAAATCAAATAGGTATCAAGTTAAAGTGCCCCCAGGAATCCTTTAGTCCCGTTTTTAGACGTTGCCGGGGGCGTTTGGCCAGGCGCCTATTTTATGGGCCAGGTTAGCCCGAGGCACCGTTTTTGCGGAACCATCGTAGGGTTTTGGCCCCAAGGCGGAAACGTTAAGGCCGAACCGGGAAAGCCGCTTAACCAAACCCCATGCCAAACCATGTCAGCCCCGACACCGTTTAGCCTAAGACCTACCCTGGCCGGCAAGGCCAATTAAGGGCATCACCCCGTAGCCGGCCTCGGTCGGCCCGTAAACCGTTCAATCAAAGCCCATGTCGGCCTGGAAGCGGATCGCGCGATAACAAATAAGTCACTCGCCCGGCGTCCCTGGAAAACCTGAGGCTTTAACGACCCCTTGAGCGACCATAAATCCATGACATTTATTGCTCATTTAACTAACATTTTTGCCAACATAGGCGACTTGGAGATTGGTACGTGTATCACCCCGATAATGCCTCAACCGATCCTAAATCCAGCCCCCGGCCCCAAACCGGAAATTTTTCTTGGGTGAACTCTATGACCGAAAAAATGGATCTGTCTGAACTAAAGCAGATGAAAATATCGGAACTCACGGCCATGGCCAAGGAGTTCAAGATCGAAAACGCCACCGGCCTTCGCAAGCAGGAGTTGATCTTCTCGCTCCTGCAGGCCCAGACCGAGCATAACGGCATGATCTTCGGCGGCGGGGTTTTGGAGACCCTGCCGGACGGCTTTGGCTTCCTTCGCGCCCCGGAGTCAAACTACCTGCCCGGCCCGGACGACATCTACGTCTCGCCCAGCCAGATCCGCCGCTTTAACCTCCGGACCGGGGACACGGTTTCCGGCCAGATCCGCCCGCCCAAGGAAAGCGAGCGTTATTACGCCCTCTTGAAGGTGGAGCAGTGCAATTTCGAGGACCCCGAGGAAGTGACCCGGGACAAGATCCTCTTCGATAACCTCACCCCCCTCTATCCCGACGAGCGCATCAGGCTGGAAACGGAAACGAAAAACTTTTCCATGCGCATCATGGACATGATGACGCCCATAGGCAAGGGCCAAAGGGGATTGATCGTCTCGCCGCCGAGAACCGGTAAGACGATCCTCCTTCAGAACATCGCCAACAGCATCACCCGCAATCACCCCGACGTGGCCCTGATCATGCTCCTGATCGACGAGAGGCCGGAGGAGGTGACCGACATGCAGAGATCGGTTACCGGCGAGGTCATAAGCTCGACTTTCGACGAGCCGGCGACCAGGCACGTCCAGGTGGCCGACATGGTCATCGAGAAGGCCAAAAGGCTGGTGGAGCACAAAAGGGACGTGGTCATCCTCCTGGACTCGATCACAAGGCTCTCCAGGGCTTACAACACCGTGGTCCCGCCTTCCGGGAAGATCCTCTCCGGCGGCGTGGATTCCAACGCCCTCCACCGGCCCAAGCGCTTTTTCGGGGCCGCCAGGAACGTGGAGGAGGGTGGTTCCCTGACCATCATAGCCACCGCCCTGATCGATACCGGCAGCCGCATGGACGAGGTCATTTTCGAGGAGTTCAAGGGCACCGGCAACATGGAGATCCACCTTGACCGCAAGCTGAGCGACAAGCGCGTCTTCCCGGCCATGGACATAAACCGCAGCGGCACCCGTAAGGAAGACCTGCTCCTGACCGACAAGGAATTAAACCGCATCTGGATCCTGCGTAAGCTCCTGAGCCCGCTCAACCCGGTGGACAGCATGGAGTTTTTGCTGGACAAGATGCGTGGGAGCAAGACCAACGCCGAGTTTCTCGACTCGATGAGCTCCTAGCCCGCCCCGGCCGGGGCAGCCGGCGTCCTTGGATGGGACTGACCGGTTATTGTTTTGCTAGTTTAGGAAAAGATCACTATAATAACGATAAGGGCACGCGGCCATGGGGCCGTTAAACCGCCCATTAACGTTTTGCGAATATGAACCCTTTCGATACCATGGAATCAGGCAACGCCCGATCCGCCAGTTCCGATCTGCCCATCGATCTTCAAGTTCAAAGCCGACTGGTGGATATCGGACGATTGGTCAGTCTGCCCAACACGACATTTAGGCTCCTAAACCTGTTGATGAGCGAAAACACCAGCGCGAAAGATCTTCAGCAAGTCATGGAACAGGACCCAGGGCTTACGGCCAAGGTCATAAGTTTGTCCAATTCGTCCATTTACTCGGTCCGGAACCCCGTATCCACCATAGACCGGGCCATAACCATCATCGGTTTCAAAGAGCTTGAGATTATCGCCCTGGGCATAGGCCTGACCGAAACCTTCGATCTCAGGAAGGTGCCCCCGGGTTTCGATGGCCGGGCCCTGTGGCTCCACAGTTTGGCCGTGTCCTGGATCGGGAGGGAACTGGCCGTGGCCACCGGCGCCGCCGATCCCGGCGAGGCCATGATCGGGGGGCTTCTCCATGAGCTTGGGCTCATAATTTTGGTCTCCAAGTTCCCGATCCACTTCAATCAACTGCTGGATCTGATCAATTCCGGGCAGACCCTCCAGGACGCCGAGACCGCCCTGAGCCTGCGCCACGAGATAATAGGTTACCACCTGGCCCGCAACTGGGGCCTGCCGAAGGTCTTCCAGGAAGTCATACTCTACCACCACTTTCCCCAGTCGAGCCCGGTAAACACTAAATTAACCTCGATAATCTCCTTGGCCGATAATTTGGCCCATCGCTCTGGCTACGGCATCGGAATCGAAAGCGTGTCCATCGATCTTCCTAACATTTTGGGTATACTGGACCTTAAGATAGATAAATTACAGCAACTAATCAAAGACATTCTTACGGCCATACCAAAGGTGGAGCAGATGTGGACCCAGTTATTGAACGGGTCCAAACCCGCCCAGAAAGCCGGCGGCCGGTTATCCACCAAGTTTAGCTAAAAAAACACGTACCGCCCCCGGGCGGTAGCCTTCAATGAAAGCCCCATGGCCAAGGGGGCTATTTTTTTCGCCAAACGCCTGGCCTCGGCCGGGCGGCCTTTGGCGGTTTAGGGGCCGATGGCGGCCGGGATGGCCAGGCGACCGCCGGGCCGGTAACGGCCGGGAGGAAAGTCCGGGCTCCGCAGGGCGCGATGCTGGGTAACTCCCAGCGAGGGTAACCTCGGGCAAGCGCAACAGAAAGCAGACCGCCCACCCCCCGGGGTGGGTAAGGGTGAAACGGTGAGGTAAGAGCTCACCGGCCGGCTGGGCGACCAGCCGGGCCAGGCAAGCCCCATCGGGAGCAAGACCAAATAGGGGGACTCAGGCTGCCCGTTCAGTCCCCGGGTTGGTCGCTTGAGCGCCGGAGAGATCCGGCGCCTAGAGGAATGGTCGCCACTTTGGCCCCCCCAGGGGTGCCAAAGGACAGAACCCGGCTTATCGGCCTCCCGGCCGCCATCGCAACCCGGCCGGCCCCTTCCGGGGTCCGGCCGGGCCCCTAAATATGCCCCATGGGCGGGCCGGAGGCGACCCAAATGCCCGACGGTTTCTTCACCTCGGCTGTCATCGTGGCCGCCGGCAAGGGCCTTCGCTTCGACGGCGGGGCCGGCGAGCCCCCCAAGCAGTTTTGGGCCCTTGGCGGCGGTACCGTGCTGTCCGAGTGCGTCTCGGCCTTTTGCCGATGCCCCGGCGTGGACGAGGTCGTCGTGGTAGGGCCGGGGGACGGGGATTTCGACGCCCCGCGCTTTAAGGCCATGGCCGGTTTGCCGGGCGGGGTCAAGGCCGTCGGGGGCGGCCCCAGGCGCGTGGATTCGGCCCGGCTGGGTTTTTTGGCCATCAGCCCCGGGGCCCAGGTGGTTTTGGTCCATGACGCGGCCAGGCCTTTGGTCAGGCCGGGTGACATCGGTAGGGTCCGGGAGGCCGCGCGCCTTCACGGGGCGGCCATACTGGCCATCCCCGTGAGCGACACCCTAAAGCTGGCCGGGCCCGACGGCGATGTCGCCAAAACGGTGCCCAGGGACCGGCTCTGGAGGGCCCAGACGCCGCAGGGTTTTAGCCGGGAGGTTCTTGGAAGGGCTTTTTCGCTGGCCGACGGGGAGGGCTTCACCGACGAGGCCTCCATGGTCGAGGCCATGGGGGTTAAGGTAAGGCTGGTGCTTGGAAGCCAGGACAACCTAAAAATCACCGACCGGGCCGATCTCGAGATGGCCCGCGCCATTAACGAAGCTTCCTCCGGCGATCGGGCCCCCGGCCTCCGCGTCGGCCAGGGCTGGGACTTTCACGCCTTTTGTCCCGGGCGGCCCTTATGGCTCGGCTGCGTCCTCGTGCCGGGGGAGACGGGCCTGTCCGGCCACTCCGACGCGGACGTCCTGGCCCATGCCTTCATCGACGCCCTTTTGGGGGCGGCGGGCTTGGGTGACATCGGCTCGCATTTCCCGCCCGGGGACCCCCGCTGGCTGGGGGCCCCAGGTTCCGGGCTCATAGCCCGGGCCATGGATCTATTTTCCCGACGGGGTTACCGGCTGGTGAACGCCGATCTGACCGTGATCGGCGAGCGCCCCCGCGTCTCGGATTACCGGGAGGCCATGATCGAGGCCCTGGCCGGGGCCGCGGGCGTGCCCACGGACTTATTTAACCTCAAGGGCAAAACGACAGAGGGGCTGGGTTTCATCGGGCGGGGCGAGGGGCTGGCCGCGACCGCCGTGGTCCTGGCCGCCCGCCACTGAGGGCACGAAAACGAAAAGGGAACGGCTTATGAAACCGTTCCCCTTTCTATTCTTGCCGTCCTTGGCTGTGGTCGCCTTCCCTGGCCCGTCACCCTCTGGTGGCCCTTTTTCCGGGCGCCCCGGCGGGTGTCCCAATCGGGGCTTTATCCGTCCGGCGAACCTTGATTGCCAGGCAGCTTCGGGGAGCTCTCTTGGGCTTCGGCGTTGCCGAACCCTCCCAGGCCCAGTTTGAGCCTGACCCCGGCCGATTTGTACTTCTCCTCTTCAATCAATTGTTTGAGGACGGCAACCTTCTCCACTTCCTCCAAGGAATATTGGCGGCGCCGGCTGTCGGTCCTTACCGGCTTTAGATAATCGGAGAACTCTTTCTCCCAGTACCTTAGGGTCGTTTTTTTGACTCCGGTCATTTGGGAGACTTGGTCAATGTTAAGACCTATTTTGTCGAGCATGTCAATCTGCGCCATACTGGTCCCTCCAAGATTGAGGCTGTGCGCGCAAATCATAGGCCAGCGGAGGTCGTTTATGATTCCCCTCAAGTTTTGTAGCCCATAAGGGGGTTGGCTGGCTATTGGTAGCGAAATGCGAGCTATGAAATCCGACGACGTCGTTTTGGTCAAAAACCAGGGCCTAACTTATCAGGGTCATGTGAACGGCGCCGACCCTTCCTCGGCGGTGCCCTTGGGCTTTGATATACTAATCGACATCTGCCGAAAAAAGTTAAATGCTTTTTTAGTCTCTGGGTCAAATTTTTTTAAATGCCTATAAAAATCAATTAAGATCTGTTGAGCCCTAATTGTAAGCTATCTAAAACCTAAAACTTTTAGTGACAATCAATAGCCCTCAAGGCAAGCTAAAAAACAATCATCGGGTTTTTTCGAGATCGCTTGATAATCATGTCCCTTCCAAACCCTTAGAGACGATGACCGGACTCAAGGCCCATTTTTTTAACGATTATCTGTTAACTTATCCTTCGCCATATATAAGCCATCTAATTTTACTAAATATCACGTATTCATTATGTTTAAGTCAATATCTGGTAATATATCAGCGAACAATATTTAATTGGTAATTTTAGTTCATAAATAAATTTTTCTAACCAAACATATATCAGAGAATCAACCAAAGCATAGCCAATGGTTAAATATTTTTCAGATCCTAGGCGGTTGGCGCTTGAGATTAACCTAGCCATCGCCAAGGGGCCGACGCTGCCCGAGGAAGCCTTGCGGTCCGCCGAAAAGCTCCTAAACGATCGGGACCGGCGGCTGGCCCACGGCCTGGTCCACGAAAGCCTGCGGCATCGCCTGAGGCTCGAGCGGATAATAAAATCCATGGCCCCGGGCGGGAAGCCGCCAAAAAAAGCCCTCGAGATCCTAAAAATCGGCCTTACCCAGCTGATGTTCATGGACCGCGTGCCCTCCTTCGCCGCGGTGAACGAGACCGTGAGACTGGCCAAGGCCGTGGTCCCATACCTGTCCGGCTTCGTCAATGCCGTCATGGCCAGGCTGGCCAGGGAGCGGGAGGCCAAAAGGGAGGACCCCGAAAGGCTCTTCCCCGCCGAGCCTTGCCCCCAGGACCTCACGGCCCTGGGGAGGCTCTCCACCTTTTATAGTTACCCGCCCTGGCTGGTCGAAAGGGCCGTGGCCGATTTGGGCTTTCGCGAGGCCAGGGCCCTCTTGGTCGCCTCGAACCTTCATCCCCGCCCGACCATAAGGGTCAACCCCCTAAAAACCTCCAGGGAGGCGTTCCAGGCCGGCTTCCCCACCCCCCTTACCCCAACGCCTTTTTCCCCCCACGGGCTGGTCCCCGGGGGGCCGTCCCTTGGCCCGGTCGAATCCTGGCCCGGCTTCGCCGAGGGCCTTTTCGCCATCCAGGACGAGGCCTCCCAGATTTTGCCCCTCCTGGCCGGGGAGCCCAAGACGATCCTCGACGGCTGCGCGGGCCTGGGCGGCAAGACCCTGGCCCTGGCCTCGGCCTTCCCCGAGGCCGCCATCGTCTCCGTCGATAACTCGGCCAAACGGCTGGCCCACATCCCGCCCGAGGCCATGCGCCTGGGCCTAAAAAACCCCCCCAGGGTCATTGAGGGCGATTTACGGGCCCTTGACCCCGGCCGGCCCTCCCGGTACGACTTGGCCGTGGTTGACGCCCCCTGCACCGGCCTGGGGGTCATCAGGCGCCACCCTGACATAAAATGGAACTCCCAGCCCGGGGACCCGGCCCAAAAAAGCGCCCTCCAGCTGGAGCTCCTCCTCGCGGCCTCCCGGTTCGTCGCCCCTGGCGGCCGACTGATCTACTCCGTCTGCACCTTCACCGACGAGGAGGGCCCCTCGGTCGTCTCGAGGTTTTTGGCCCAAAGCCCCGACTTCGCCCCGCTGGGGCCCGTGAATTTCCCCCAAAGGCTAAAGGACTTATTCACCGGCCCAGGGCTTATGCGCCTGTGGCCCCACAAACACTTTACCGATGGCTTTTTCTACGGGCTCCTCCAAAGGCGTTCCCCCTGACCCCCCCCATCGTCTTTGCGGGCCACGGGACGGGAAGGCCCTTCGCGACCGTTTCCCGCCTCCCCGGCCCATGGCGCGAAAGATCCCCGAAAATGCCCGTAAGCCCGAAAAGCCCCAAAAGCCGTACCGCGACGTTAAACCGGCCTAACCGATGTTGATATCAACTAAGCGTTAATGAAAAATTTACTTGCAATCACACTCAATATTTGAGAAAATACATTCACTCATAACGCTCCCGAAACCACGGTAAAATAGTCAATAAGACCCAAGAATTCCCACCCATCGTTTTTATTCCCGCCTTAGAGAGAATAGGCCCTACTTCCCCGGCTCGACGGAGCTCGTCACGTTTGGGACCCAAAAGCCAAAAGAACCTGATGGGACCCCATTAAGCGCCTAGGCGCCATACTTCAAGGCCAGTGAAAAGGAGGATTTTAAAATGCCGGCGGAAACCAAACAAGCCATAGCCCAAGCTTGCGCCATTGTCGGGAAACTGAGCGCGGACAAATCCGCCCGCGAGATCGCGGAAGCGATGGATAAAAGAAGGAGGAATATGGCCTCAATTCACTCCGACTGTATTGAAATCGGAGAGGAGAGGGGTAAAAAGATCGGGGAGAAGATAGGGAAACGGAAGAAAACCGTGGAAATAGCTAAAAATTGTCTGCGAAAAAAAATGTCCCATGCCGACGTGGCGGAAGGTACCGGTCTTTCCCTGGATGAGGTAAAGCGCCTTGCCGCTGACCTTTAGCCGTAAAACCACGCCTTCTCGCGCTGAAAGTTCCCCGCCTGGTCCCGGTTTAGGCGGGAGAAACAGGCAAGGCTGATGTTCAGCCACTTGGGTCAAAATCATCGGGCGGCAAGGTTAATTCCCTGACAAATTCCTGACAAATTCCCTGACGACGGGCGGGAAGGCCAAGTATGACCAAAACGCATTAACTAGTACCATAACAAGCGCATAAAACGCTATAAAATTATAATTATAGATTTTTAAACTAACTAAAAAAATTTTATTTATAATTGTATTCAGTATTGTAAGGCGATATAATTTATTAATAAGTTACAAAACAGGGAATGTTATAAAGATATTCTATGCGTTATAAGCATATTGATAGCGGACTTTGAATTGGTTCCATAAAACGGAAGCCACAGCCATCGCTTTCGTGCCTAAGGAGACAGAATCGGGTCCGCTTCCCCGCTAGAAATCAAGACGGTGACAATCCAAAAACTAGGCGGGCCGATGGGTCCCCATTAAGCTCGTGGGCGCGACCCTTCAGGCCCAGGAAGGAGGATTTTAAAATGCCAATGGAAAATAATCCTGGCATAGTTAAAGCTTGGGATGTTATCAGGAAACTGAGGGAGAACGAAATCGCCCATCATAATGCTGAAAGGCAAGAAATGGCTCGCATAGATTTGCTGTCACTTAAAGCCGAAGCTCTCGAAATAGGGGAGACGAGAGGAAAGATGACCGGGGAGCAGATCGGGAAATATACAATATCCCTGAAAATTGCCCAGAATTTTCTGCGTATGAAAAAGCCCCATGCCCTTATCGCCGAAATTACCGACCTTCCCTTGGATGAGGTAAAGCGCCTTGCCGCCGACGTTCGGCGGGAACGCCAAGCCGTCTCGCGCTGAAGGTCTCCGCCTGGTGACGTTTTCGCCCGTTTTCGGAGGGAGAAAACGGGTAGGGGGATTTTTGGCCACCTGTGGTACAATTCACCCGGGCGCAGGTTAATTCAAGGCCTGACGACGGGCGGGGAGGCCAAGTATGGCCAATACGCCTTAACGGGTTCGGTAAAGCGTACGTAATAATCGGTATGATTATAGATATTGATCTTCAGGTTAGTCATAAAAATTTTATTTATAATCGTATTTAGTATTAGGCTGCCAAATAGCATGTGGATGTGGTAAAAAGAAGGGGCGATTGCAGAGACGTTCCGCAAGTTATAAGCATTTCGATTGCGAACTTTAGATTGGCTCCCGAAAACGAACGCATAACGGTCGTTTTGGCTTCCAAGGTGACAGGAAAGGGCCCGCTTACTTGGTAGGGTAGCGATCAAGGGGCTGGCAATCCAAAAGTTAGACGGGCTTGTGGGGTCTAGGTTAAGCGCGAGGGCGCGAGACTGCGGGGCACGGGGGAGGATTTTGGGGCGCCGTCTGGAAAAGAGCCTGGCATAGCCGGGGTTAGGGCGTTATGTGGAAGCCTGGCGCGGGGCAAAAAAGCGAAAAAATTTGATTTGACGCGACCAAAACATTATGGTATAAATCAAAATTCAGCCTTTTCAGGGCTTGGCCGGATCCAGTGGGATCGTGGGATGGCCGGGCCCGGGGGCACCGTATTTATTAAGTTAGGTGGCCTGAGCCCCGTGGGGCGGCGTACCGTTAAGGGTCTTAAAAGATGCGCAATAACAAGACTTTCATGGCCGATGAGACCAAGGTCGATAAGAAGTGGTTTGTGGTTGATGCCGCCGGCCAGGTGGTTGGCCGCCTCGCCTCGGAGCTGGCCAACATCTTACGGGGCAAAACAAAGCCCATCTACACGCCGCACAACGATACCGGCGATTTCGTCGTGGTGGTCAATGCCGACAAGGTGGCTTTCACCGGGCGCAAGCTCGATCAGAAGCTTTATACCAGGTATAGCGGCTACATCGGTGGCCTGAAGCAGACCAAGGCCAAGGATATGTTGGTCAAGAAGCCAACGGAAATCCTGACTCACGCCGTTAAGGGCATGCTGCCCAAAAACAGCCTGGGTCGCCGCCAGCTCAAAAAACTCAAGGTCTACGCCGGAACCGAGCATCCCCATACGGCCCAAAAGCCCGAGAAGCTCGAGATTAAGTGGGCCAAGTGACGGGCCCGGAAGGGCTTTGGGCGACCGGCCGGCGCCGGTCCCAAGACGCAAGGTTTTCTTGGCCCAAGGGCCATATCAATTAGATCCCGCCCCATGGGGTCGCGCAACGAAACGGGAGAGCATCGTCGATGTCCGCGAACAAGTATTACGCCACTGGGAAACGCAAGACGGCCATAGCCAGGGTTTGGATGGCCCAGGGCGCCGGGCAGATCAGGATCAACCAGCGTCCCATCGAGGAATATTTCACCAGGGACACGCTTAAGATAGTGGCCGAGCAGCCATTGACCCTGACCAACACCCATGGCCAGTTCGATTTTTATATCCTGGCCTCCGGCGGGGGCGTGACCGGGCAAGCCGGGGCCGTCAGGCACGGCATAGCCAAGGTCTTGCAGTCCTACGACCTCAACTACAGGCCCGCGCTCAAAAAGGCCGGCTTCCTGACCAGGGACGCCAGGGAGAAAGAGCGAAAGAAGTACGGCCAGAAGGGCGCGAGGGCTCGTTATCAGTACTCGAAACGTTAGGGTTTGCCATATTGGCCTCTCCCTTCGGGGCGAGGCCTTTCGATACGAGTTCCGTCTACCGACGGGAAATTTCGCCCCCACGGGTCCGGGGCCGGTACCCGCGGGGGTTTTCGTTTTTTCGGGGGCGAATTATGCGGATAGGCGTGGTAGGGGCCAGCGGGTACGCCGGCCTGGAATTGCTTAGGCTCCTGGCCGCCCGCGAGGGGGACCGGGTGACCCTGATCACCTCCCGGCAGGAGGCCGGCCGGGGCCTGACGGACTTTTTCCCGGCCTTCTCGGCCATGGCCGGTTACGACGGGCTTAAATTCGAGGAGCCGAAAAACATGGCCGGGAGGGCCGACGTCTTCTTTCTGGCCACCCAGCACGGGGCGGCCATGGCCTTGGTCCCGGAATTATTGGACTCTGGCGCCAAGGTCATAGATCTTTCTGCAGATTTTAGGCTAAACGACTCCCAAAATTTTAAAAAGTGGTACGCCGAGCATACCGCCCCGGAACTCCTGGGCGAGGCCGTCTACGGCCTCCCGGAGCTTTACGCGGAGGGGATAAAAAAAGCCAGGCTCGTGGCCAACCCCGGCTGCTATCCCACCTCGGTGATCCTGGCCCTGGCCCCGGCCATAAAAGCCAAAATCGTGGATTATTCCCAGACCCTGGTCGCCGACTCGAAATCCGGGGTGACCGGGGCCGGCCGCGGGGCCCTGATATCCAACTCCTTTTGCGAGGTCCAGGATAATTTCAAGAGCTACAAGACCGTGGGCCACAGGCACGGGCCCGAGATCGTCCAGGAATTAAGCAAGCTGGCCGGGGACGGGATAAAGCTCGCCTTCACCCCGCACCTTTTGCCCATAAACAGGGGCATTCTCACCACGGCCTACTTCAGGCTTAAGGGCGAGGCCAGCCTGGGGTCGCTCCGGGAACTGTACCGGGACTTCTACCGGGACGCCCGCTTCGTCAGGCTCAGGGGCGAGGGCCAGGATCCCCAGACCGCGGACGTCAGGGGCACCAACTTTTGCGACATCGGCCTTTACCATGACCCCGAGAGCGGCCTCTTCAAAGCCGTGTCGGTCTTGGACAACCTCTGCCGGGGGGCGGCCGGCCAGGCGGTGGTAAACCTAAACCTCATGACCGGCAAACCCGAGGCCTTTGGCCTGGACCGGCCGGCCCTTCGCCCCTAGGGGCTGGCCGACCCAAAGGAGGATCGCATGGGCGACGAGGTCACTTTTTCCCAAATGCGCCGTATGGTCAGGCTGGCCGTCTGGGCGGGCTTCATGTCCCTGGGGGCCTGGGTGAGCATCCCGGTCGGGCCGGTGCCCATCACCCTCCAGACTTTTTTCATCTTCCTCGCGGCCTTCATCGAGGGGCCCTCGGCCTGCCTCGCCGTCCTCCTGTACCTGGGGGCCGGCTTTCTGGGGCTCCCGGTCTTCACCGCGGGCCTGGCCGGGCCGGCCGTGCTCCTTGGCCCCACGGCGGGCTACGCCCTCTGCTTTCCCATAACGGCCGCCATCTGCGGCCTGGCCCGCCGGCCGCTGGCCGCCCGCCGCCCGCCGTCGTTGCCCCGGATGATTTTTTTCGGCCTCGTGGGCCTGGCCGTCCTCTACCTTTGCGGCGCCCTGGGCCTCGTCATCAACATGGGCTTCGCCTTCAAGGCGGCCCTGGCCGTGAACGTGACCTTCCTGCCCGGGGATTTGGCCAAGGTGGCCGGGGCCTCCCTGGTCGCCCTCGGGCTGGCCAGGTCCGGGGCCAGGCTCTTTTCCAAAGAAACGGCTGACCGCCGGGTTTAGCCCCGGGACGGGACGCCCTGGAACCATGGAAAGCGCCGACGCCATATTGACCGCCGTGAACGTCTCCTTTGCCTACCCGGGCCGGGAGAGCGTGATCAGGGATCTGAGCTTTGGGCTCCGGGGCGGCGAGATCCTGGGCCTGGCCGGCCAGAACGGGGCGGGCAAATCGACCCTCCTTGACCTCCTGGCGGGCTTCAAGCGGCCCACCCAGGGCCGGATTACCCTCTCCGGGCGGAAAGCCGCCGGGAAAGGCGGCCGGAAGAGGGTGGCCCTCCTGCCCCAGAACGTGGATTTTTTTATCCTTGGCGACAGCCCCTTGGAGGATCTGGCCCTGGCCCTGGGCCTCGAGGGGGCCGCCGCCCGGGACGAGAGGATTGCCCTGATCGCCGAGAGCTGGTCCCTGGGGGACGTCCTCGACAGGCCCGTTGAGACCCTGTCGCTGGGGCAAAAGAAACGCCTGGCCCTGGCCTCGTCCTTGGCCGCCGAGCCCGAGGTCCTCCTCTTGGACGAGCCATTTTTCGGCCTGGACTGGCCGGGCAGCCTGCGTTTCCTTGAGGACCTGAAAACCCTTCCCGAGAAAAGGCTGATAGTGGTTTTAGCCACCCATGAGCCCTCCCTGGTCGCGGGATTGGTCGATAAATGGCTCCTTATGAAGCCCAACGAGTATCTTTTGGCACCCCCAGGCGAGGCTTTGGGGCGCCTGGCCGAGTTCGGGGTGAGGCCGGCCACGTGAACGGGCGGCCGAAACGAAAAACGGCGGGCCGTTTCGGCCCGCCGCGTTCGCGGGGGTTTGGATTAGGCGCCCGGCCCTTTTCGGGGGCGGGGCCGGGTTTACCGGGACTCAGATGTCGGAATTAACGTAGCCAGGCTCGGGTTTGTTGAACTTGTTGGCGTAGTGGGTAAACAGGGTTTGGTTTTTGTTTAGCCCGTCGATGGTATCCTTGAGGACGCTTAGGTTTTCCGAGAGATAGTTGGTGAGTTTAACCTCGAGCTCGACCATCTCCTTAAGGGAGGTCACCAGGCGGTTCTCGAGCTCGCTCTGCTCGGCGAAAAAGCTCTCGTCTTCCTCGGTCCTCCGCCCAAGGCCAGCGGGGGGATGCGATTTGCCGGCCGTCGTGAGGACCCGGATGCTCGAGGCCGTGAATTCCACGAGATCCTTCCTTGCGGCTATGAAATGCTCCCAGAGGGCCGGGTCGACGTAGTTTTCCGGGTCGTGGCCACGGTCGATCCCCAAGGGGCCCAGCTTGGCCAGCATGGCCCGGTCAAGCTCGAGGCACTCCCCGCAGACACGCTCGGTTTTTCTCCAGAGTTCCAGATCTTGGTTTCGCGTCATTCGTATCCCCTTAAACCCACGTAATTTCGTCGCCCAGGGCCGTACGGCCGGCCCCGGTCAATGGCCGGAACGGCACAAGGCCGGCAGGATGGCGGCTAGCCTTCTCAGGGAATCCTGAAACTCGTACTCCAGGACGTCGGCCAAATATATCCAGTCCTTTTGCTCTTGCAGGCTAAGGACGCTGGTCAAAAGCTCGGCCAGGGACTCGAGGTACTCGTTAAGGTTCGAGTTGTTCTCGTCGTCGCTGCCCTGCCACAGCCCCAGGGCGTACCTGGTCTGCTCCAAAAGGGTCATCAAAAGGTGCAGGGCCTCAAGGAAGTTCAGGAAGTACTCGTTGGCCTCCTGCTCGTCGCCCAGCCTGAAGGCCTCCACGATTTTCGTCAGGGCCTCCAAGAGGGTCTCCACGTAAGCCGGGCCGGTCTTCAAAAAATTCAGGCCCATGTCCTCCATGGTCAAAGTGTCGAGCATCAGGGTGCCGATGGTCCCCCTGGGCACTTCCAAAGCCGCGTGGGGAACGTCCTCGGTGTATGGCTCGCCGTTAAGAAAGATTCGTTTGATTATGCGCCCGCTGGTGGAGGGGTGATCCATGAGGTTCAATAGGATCTCTTCGAGATTGGACCCGGTAATCTCGCTGGCCACGATGTTCTGTCCGTCCA
This sequence comes from Deltaproteobacteria bacterium, assembly GCA_031278635.1. Classification (GTDB taxonomy): domain Bacteria; phylum Desulfobacterota; class Desulfarculia; order Adiutricales; family Adiutricaceae; genus JAIRNQ01. Next base: position 21,282 of record JAITKA010000174.1, read on the forward strand.
CTGTCAAGGTTTCCATGCCACTCTCCTCTACCTATCCTGAGATAGCTAATGCGTTTAAACCGATTCGTCCGGCCCCCGAGGGGACGGCCAAGGCGATCGGGGCCCGGCCCCAAAGGAGGCGGCCATTGCCCCGCAAATTCTCTTGCAATTCAAAGGCCAATTTGGGGATATCGGTCAATCTCAAGTCCCTTAGGCGTTTTCCCTCCCAGCTCGTTGAAACTTGGCCCCTTTGGCCCGGCAAAAGCTGCCCGGTCCAAGGCGGGGCGGCCCCGCGTGGGGCGGCCCCACGCAGGGCGGCGACCCTCAATTAACTTATCGGTCGAGTGCGCCAATTTAATAACAAAAATTTAACGATTATTTATGGACTTGTCTCTTTAGGCAAATATGGCTATTTTATTTAACGATGGGATTAGAACAAGTCATAAGGATATAATAAGACGTATTGACGCTGGCGTAAGAGAGAAATTAGATTGCGAAATTTTCGATAGTGCGCTGAGATAGGCGATAAATAATTTTTTTTAACCGGAGTGGGGCTAGTTGGCGGGGTTTAAGGTTATGATTAGGGATATTGGGGCCAATGGGTTTTAGGGGAACAAATCGCGAAGGGTTAATTGGATTCAATGGGGTTGGCTTGACGGGGGTTATCCGTCAAGGGGAATGCCATTGCGGGTAAATTATGGCGCCTTTTTGCCCGTCTCCTTTGCGGCCGCGAGCGGCCGCGAGCCAAGCTGGCCATTTGTGGTGGGCCAATTGCGGCCTTGTCGATAAATTTATGAGATTAGGCCTAAGATATTTTATTTGTCGCTAGTTTTTTAGAGAAATGTTGTATGATATATGAAATGTTATTTGACGTTATTTGTTGGCGCATGAGTGGGACAAATTTGCCTAAATATGTTGAATGGGTAGTTATTTAAGGATAATTTGGGAGTTTATGGGTTAAGTTTGGCCAAGGCCTTGATTTTGAACCAAGGAGACCGTAGATGCTTGTATGTATGGGGCTCTTAAGGTTCAAATTGTCTAAAGGGGGGGCGACATGGATGAGACCGCTGTCGAAAAAAAACGCTATATGATATATGGTAATACACGGATGATTGAGGTAATATATGTGCGGGTTATGGGAAAAGGCGCCGATTAGGTTTTTCGCCCCGCGCGGGGCGTTGCTTTTTATTTTTGGCCTTGATCCTGCGTGGCTAATTTGAGCCAGGGCGCGAGGGTTGCGGGGCCGGATTATTGGCTTGGCCGGGGCAGGATAGGCCGGGTTGGATAGGCCGGGCAGGATAGGCCGGGCAGGATAGGCCGGATCATTGGCTTGGCCGGGGTAGGATAGGGTCGGGTCGGATTGGATTGGATGATTAAGGGTCTCGTTGGGAATAATTGTAGTAAAATTGGAATGGAAATTAACGATTGTTGTATGTAACGCATTTTTTTGTACCTAGATTGGTACATGAATTATTTCATCGCCTATTATCCGTATACGAAAATTTACATAATAAATTCATCAAACTTTTTTAACTTTTGGTTGAAGTTAGGAGGCAAACTTGCATATGCATTATAAACTTTCGTTGTTGGCTTTATTTTTAGCCTTGTTGATCTTACCGGCCTGCGCCAGTAGCCCAGTCGGTGGCGGCGGAAGCATGCGTAGGGAGCTTGACGCCCTCAAGATGGAGGTGGCCGACATTAGGGATCGGGCCCGCTTGGGTGGCGGCGGGGGCGGCGGCTCCAGCCAGATGGAGATCGAGAACCTGAAGACCTCCGTGCAGAGGCTCAACGAAAACGTCGAGACGGCCAGCGTGGGTGGCATGTCCATCAGGCAGCAGATGGAGTACATCAGCGCGAGGCTCGATCGTCTGGAGAAAAGGGCCAACCTGCAGCCCCTGAGCAGGGACGTGGTCGCCTCGCCGCCCATCCCGGTGGTCATGCCCACGGCCCCGCCGGCCGCGCCGGCCTATCCGCCCCAGGACGAGGGTTTCGGGCCGCCGCCGCCGGTGGCCTCCGGGCCCCAGTCCCCGGTCGTGCCGCCCACGGGCGATCCAGGCTACCCGGCCGGGCCCGAGCCCGTGCCCGTGCCTGGGCCGGCCCCGGTCCCGGGCGCCCCCCCGGGGGCGGCGGGCAGCCCCTATGACGAGGGCAAGGAGCTGTTCGATCAGAAAAACTACTCGGCGGCCATCGAGAGGTTCAAGGCCTACATGTCCGCGGAGTCGGGCGGGGCCCAGGTCCCGGCCGCCCAGTTCTATATCGGCGAGTCGCTGTATTTCCAAAACCAGTTCGACGAGGCCATATTGGCCTACCAGGATTTGATCAGCGGCTACCCCAAGAACGCCTTCGTCTCGACGGCGCTTTTGAAGCAGGGCCTGTCCTTCCAGGCCATAGGCGACAAGAGCAGCGCCCGGCTGATCTACCAAAAGGTCGTGAGGGAATATCCCAAGAGCTACGCGGCCGGCGTGGCCAGGGAGCGCCTGAAGACGATATAGGCCCAAAAGGGGTTTTTTTGGACACGTTATGTGTGTATCCTACCCGGTCCCGGGACGGAAGATTCTTGGGACCGGGATTGGTGCGTGGCCTGGCCGGGTTTTCGGCCGGCGTTTGGGGGGGTGTCGAAAAAGGCGGGAATTGAAATCGCTGTTTCGCTAACGGTATGGAATTAGTGTAAAAAATTTTGACTCTTTGGTAGATTAAGGGTTTCGTGGCGGCATCCAGCCCACGGGGCCGGGAAATCGGGGAAGGCCCGTGACCGGGCATTTTCCCCGGGTCCCGTTCGGTCCCGTCCGGCCCCGTTGGGGCGCGCCCACCTTGGCGGCGCCCGCCTTGGTTGGTTAACAGCTGGATCGCTTTATGGTATAATGCGTCTGATAGGTTAGGTTGGTATTGCGACGTAATCATCCAACGGCCTTAAGTTCCTCGGGGGCAGCTGAATGGCACAGATTGACAGCAGCGTTTGGCAAGGAAAATCGGTACTGGTGGTAGACGACTATCAGGCGGTCCGTAAAACGATAAAAGAACTTTTCAGCACCATGGGCCTTAAGGTTTCGGAAGCCGAGAACGGCGTGGAGGCCTTGGACAGGCTGGGCACGGGTAAATTCGATCTGATCATAAGCGACCTGGTCATGGCCGAGATGGATGGCTTTGAGCTGACCGAGACGGTCAAGAGCAACCCCACCCTCAGATCCATCCCCTTGGTCATCCTTTCGACCCATGCCGACTACAAATACATATTCAGGGCGCTTAGGTTAGGCGCCGACGACTACCTGATAAAACCGCCAACCTCGGAAATGGTCAATATAGTCTTGGCCCGGATATTCTGCCATGAATGGTGATCGCGAAGTAGCGGCTTCCACGGAAGCCAAGGACGCCCCTAAGACCGTCACCGCCCCAGGGCCGGAGCTTGACCGCATGGCGGTCAAGATTTCCCACCTTGACCGCCTGTTGGGTTTGACCGGCGAGATCATCATCTCCGCCTCCAACATCTCCATCCTGCAGCGCCATCTCTCCACCTCCCTAAGCAATCTCGACAAAAACTCCCTGGAGATGATAAAGAACGTGGCCCTGACCACCAACCGCATCTCCTCGGACCTTCACCACCTGGTGATGGACATCCGCATGGTGCCCATCAAGGAGACCTTTTTGCGCTTCAGGCGCCTCGTGAGGGATCTGGCCAAGAAGCGCGGGCGGCAGGTGGATTTCGAGATAGTCGGGGAGGACACCCTGGTCGATAAGACCGTGGCCGAGAGGCTTTACGAGCCCCTGGCCCACCAGATCCGGAACGCGGTCGACCACGGCCTTGAGGACCCCCTGGAGCGCAAGCACGTGGGGAAACCGCCCACCGGCCAGCTGGTCCTGACGGCCTACAAGAAAGAGGGCTTCACCTACGTGTCGGTCTCGGACGACGGCCACGGGCTGGACGAGACCAGGATTCGCCAGGTGGCCGTGGAGAAAGGCTTTTTGCCCCCCTCGGCGGCCCAGGCCATCTCGGCGGCCGAGTGCTGGAACCTGATCATGCAGCCCGGCTTTTCCACGGCCACCGAGGCCACGGAGATTTCCGGCCGCGGGGTGGGCATGGACGTGGTCAAGAGCACGGTCGAGAGCCTGGGCGGCGAGATAATCATCGACACGGCCAAGGGCAAGGGCTCCACCTTCACCTACAAGATCCCCCAGCTCTCGGCGGTCAACATCACCGACGCCCTGATCATCCGCTCGGGGGAGAGCTACTACGCCGTGCCCATCGGGAACGTCGTGGCCACGCAGTCGTTCTCCCTGAGCGACGTGAACACGACCATGGAGGCGACCGAGAGCATCATCTACCTGGGCTCCATCGTGCCCCTCCACGATTTGCGCGGCCTTTTGACCGGGGCCCCGCTTTCCGACGAGGAATTCAGGGATAACCTCCCCGTCATCATCATAGACTCGAAAAACGGCCGCCTGGCCCTGAAGGTCTCCGAGTTCATTAGGCCCCAGAAGCTCGTCCTGATACCCCTCCCGGAAATATTCTCGGTCAGGGGCGTGGCCGGGACGACCATACTGGGCGGCAACCAGCTGGGCATGGTCCTCGATCCCTTCGATTTGATAGCCATGAGCAGCGGCCACTCGAAGGACGACGTGAGCTACCAGAAACGGGCCTCGATCATGAGCGTCGAGGACGAGGCCGCCGAGGGGCAGGCCGCCCCGACCCCGGCCGCCGGGGCCGCCCCGGCGGGCGACCAACCGGCCGTCCAGCGGCCGGCCGAGGCCATGGACGAGTCCATGGCCGAGGAGTTTTTCGTCGAGATATCCAACATCCTGAACGAGGCCAGCGAGGAGATCTTCCAGCTGGAAAAGGACCCCGAGAACATCAAGCGGGTCAACACGATTTTTAGATACTTTCACTCGATTAAGGGCAACTTCATAATGACGGGTTACACCAACGTGGGTACATTCGTCCATGAGTTGGAGACCGTCTTGGATCGGATGAGGGAAAAAGAACTTAAAGTAGACAAAGAAGTTATCGATTTACTCCTGGACGCCATAAAAAATATGGAACAGGGCATGGCCGAGATCCGGGCCGGCCGCGGCTACGAGGTCCACGACCCCGAGCTCCTGGCCGAGCTGGCCCGCTACAAAAGGACCGAGACCAAGGAGAAGGCCTCCCAGGATGAGGTCGACGACGGCCTGTTCCACCTCTCGCCCCTGGGGACGATCCTCTACTTCTCCAAGCTTATTACCCAGAAGAACAAGATTTATCAGTCCATGTTCCATATCGGGCCCTCTTTCCAGGAAACCTCCCTTGTGGGGTACCTGATCATAAAACGCATCTCCCTCATAGGGGATCTGATCGATACCGTCCCCAGTTTGGACAAAATCGAGCGCGGCCTGGGCACGGACAAGATAAAGGTCATGTTCGCTTCCACCCACAGCCTGGACGACGTCAACGCCTTTTGCGAAAAGCAGCTCAAAAAGTTCTATAACGTCGTTGAGTACGAGAACCTGCCGATCGATTAGCGGTCGATCGGCCCCCCAAAGGGCTTTTTGGCCGACGGGGGTTATCGGCGATCGCCGATCGCCGTTCGTTTAATTTTGCCTTAGCTTTTTCCTTGATACTTTAAACCTAACATTCGTCATAGCTCTATAGTTTAATATCTATAGCTCCCATATCCATATAATTAAGTGTGAGCGCCGCTTAGGTGTTCCTATATTTTGGGTTTGGAATCGTTTTTTTATGGCCTTTCGTTTGACTTTGGCGCGTAATTTCTTGGCGGCGAAGGGCTTGGTAGAGAAAATACTGACCCGATAACCCGCCCGTTACGCGGGACGGGGTGTCATTCGTTTTGACCTTGCGCATGACGTAAAACATTTTGCCGGATCTTGATGGCGGATCGAAGTTGGTTGATAGCATGAACTCTAAAATACTGTTAATGACATCTAGCGATGAGTATCGGGGGACCATATCGGGCTATCTGGCCGACCAGTTCACCGTGGTTGAGGGCCAGGCCCCGGACCCGGCCCAGGCGCCGGAAGCCCAGGCCGAGGCCATTTTGGCCGCCGCGCCCGATCTGGTGATCATGGATTTTTTCCCCGAGGATGCCCTAAGCGTCAAGATCATGCAGGACGTGACGGACAAAAAGCCCAAGGTGCCCTTCATTTTCGTGGACTCGGACCCACCGGCCGCCCGCGAGATCGTCCTGATGGCCATAAACGAGGGCGCCCAGGCCTTCATCCGCAGGAACATAGAGTCGGTGACCCTCCTTAACTACGTGAACAGGGCCATGCGCGGGCCCTCGAGGCTCAGGCAGTCCGAGCACTCCATCGACGAGGAGCGGCTCGAGGCCCTGAACGCGAGGCTGACCAGGGCCAAGACCCGGCTGAACAACGCCCAAAAGCTGATCTGCTTCCTCCTGACCACGCCGCTGTCAAACCAGGCCAGGCGGGCCCTGATCCTCTCCGATTCCGCCTATCAGAGGGAGCTTTTGAAAAAGCACCTCGAGGACAGCAATTTCGTGGCCCTGACCGCCTCGAACGTGGCCGAGGCCGTGGCCCTGGTCATCGCGGAGAAGCCCAGGATCATCATCAGCGACTACGAGCTCGATGACGGCAAGACGGGCGTGGATTTTTGCCGGGAGGTAAAATTCGTCCACAAGATCACCCCGATCTATTTCGTCATCTGCACGGCCAACCTGGACCGCATAGCCTCGGTCCTGGTCCCCGGGAACGGCGTGGACGACTGCATCCAGAAACCGGCCTCCCCCACCTCCCTCAACGAGTTCCTGGCCAGGGTGGCCCTGGGCCTGATCATCTAACCGGCCCCCCGAAAGCCGCGTGGGGGGGCCTTTACCGGCCCCCCCCACGCGGGCGAAAAAAATCCCCGCCCTGGGGCTTGTTTTTCCCGGAAAGGTGATTACCTTTACTGGATTGCGGGGTCAAAGGCGAACCCCGGGGGGACGCGAGCGTTCCGTTATCGCCATTGCACATGGTGCCCCGTATACCGTTTTTGGCCGGACTTGGTTGGCCAAAGACGATATCCGGGGCTTATTTTCGCCCCTTTTGGCCCCGGCTGGGGGATTATGCCCACGCCTTCGGTGGAAAGACATGCAAGCGCCCGACAAAGATAGGCCAGCGTCCCCTTTCGGGGACCGGGAGGCCAAACCCGGCAAGGGTTTCCAGCGGCTGGAAAGGCTCGTTCGCGTCGGGGCCCTGTTTCTCCTCTGCGGCCTGGTCTGGTATTTCAGCTACGATCACGGCCGCAGCGACTCAAGCACCGTGGCCGACAAGCTGGAGCTGGAAAACATCTCGCTCAGGGAAAAGCTGGTCCTGGCCGAGGCCGAGCTGGTCGCGGCCAAGGAGAGCCTGGCCGCCATGGAGGCGGCCATGGGGGCCGCCGCCGGGGGGGAGACGGCTGGCGAGGATGGGCAGGCCGGCCAGGACGGGGCCGCCGCGCCCGTGGTGGCGGCGGCCAGGGAGCGGGTGACGTTGCGGGAGAAGCAAAACGTGGCCGCCTTCGGGGGCGAGGCCATTCTGTCGCTGGTGAGCCTTGACATAATCGACCAGGAGGTCACGCTGAGGATCGAGCGCGTCAAGGGCCGGCAAAGGGAGGCGCACGTCATGGGCCCGGGCGATTCGGTGGAGTTTGATCTGGGGGGCCAGCCCCACAGCCTTTACCTGGACCAGATCCGGGGCAACATGGCCTTTTTTATCCTTGACGGCCTGCCGGCCCCGGCGCAGCCGCAAGGGGCGGGGGGCTGAGGGTTTTACCCGGCCCTTTCGGGCCGCTTGGGAGGGAGTGCGAGAATGCCAAGGTTTGAGGATATCGCGGTCGGCCAAACGGCCGAGAAAACGACGGTCGTGTCGCCCGCTTTGATCCGGGAGTTCGCCAGGGTCACCGATGACGACAACCCCATCCATTTCGACGAGGACTACGCCCGCGAGCACTCGTTCTTCAGGCGCTGCGTGGCCCACGGCATGATCTCGATCTCCTTGATCTCGGCCCTGCTGGGGACGGAGCTCCCCGGCCACGGCACCATATTTTTGAGCCAGGGCTTCGAGTTCCTCTCGCCGGTCTACCCGGGGGACGCCGTCACGGCCCGCCTGGAGGTGCTCGAGAAGGAGGAGAAGGGTAAAAAGATCAAGCTCAGGGCCAGCGTGGCCAACCAGCGGGGTCAGCTGGTTATCGACGGCCACTGCTGGGTCATGCAGCGCCAACCCAGGGCCGCGGGCTAGGGGCCCGCGGGCCGGGGTTTTTTTTCATCGGATTGATTATGCAAGCGTACCCATTGATAGTCGTTTCCGCCTCGCAGCGTTTCACCTCGGACTGGGACGGCGGCAGGCTGGCCCAGGTCAGGGTCTCGTACCAGTATTGCGACGCCATTTACCGGGCCGGGGGGCTGCCGGTCGTGGCCGGGAACTGGACGGGCCAGGGCGAGAGGTTTCACGAGGGGCGGGGCTTCGCCCAGCCGGTGCCGCGCAAGGTCGAGCCGCTTTTGGACAGGGCCGGGGCCCTGATGGACAGGGCGGCGGGGCTGCTGTTGACCGGCGGCGGGGACGTGACCCTGAGGGACGAGGGCGGTTTCGACGCGGTCAGGGAGATGGACCGGGACAGGGATTTTTGGGAGGCGGCCCTTTTGAGGTCGGCAATGGAGAGGCGCAAGCCGGTCCTGGGCGTCTGCCGGGGGCTGCAATTGATGAACGTCTATCTGGGGGGCGATCTCTGGGACGACATACCCACGGAGTTTCCCACGCCGCTCGTCCACCAGCAAAGGACGAGGCGTAACAAGACCAGCCACGACGTGGAGCTGGAGAGGGGCAGCAGGCTGGCCGGGATTTGCGGCCGGGAGAGGATCGCGGTCAACAGCGGCCACCACCAGGCGGCCAAGAATCTGGCCCCGGGCTTGGTCGCGGCGGGAAGGAGCCCGGACGGGCTGATCGAGGTGGTGGAGCTCGAGGGCTACCCCTGGGCCATTGGGGTCCAGTGGCATCCCGAGGCCCTGGCCGCCAAGGACGACATGGCCAAGGCCCTGTTCGGGGCCTTCGTCGGGGCTTGCCGCTAGTTTTGGTACATAAGGATATTTTTTACCGCAAATAATGGGACATTCATGGATATAAATGTAAGCGACGGGGAAATGATACACGTTGGCCTGGACGTGGGCTCCACCACCATCAAGATCGCGGTCATAGACCGAGAGGGGCGGCTGGTTTACAGCAGCTACGGGCGGCACTTCTCGGAGGTGCGCAAGACCATGGTCGAGACCATCCACGGGGCGGTCTCGAGGTTCCCCGGGAGGTCGGCCACCCTGGCCGTGGCCGGGTCCGGGGGCATCAGCGCCTCGAAGCTTTTGGGCGCGACCTTCATCCAGGAGGTCGTGGCCGGGGCCGAGGCCATCAGGAGGCTCATCCCCAGGACGGACGTGGCCATAGAGCTGGGGGGCGAGGACGCCAAGCTGACCTTCTTTGACGCGGGCATAGACCAGCGCATGAACGAGACCTGCGCCGGGGGGACCGGGGCCTTCATCGACCAGATGGCCGCCTTCCTCAAGACCGACCCCCAGGGCCTGAACGATCTGGCCAGGAACCACAAGACCATATACCCCATAGCCGCCCGCTGCGGGGTCTTCGCCAAGGCCGACATACTGCCCCTTCTGAACGAGGGGGCCAGGCGCGAGGACATAGCCGCCTCCATCTTCCAGTCGGTGGTCGACCAGACCATCGGGGGCCTGGCCTGCGGCCGGAGGATCAGGGGCAACGTGGCCTTTTTGGGCGGGCCGCTGTTTTTTTTGCCCGAGCTGAGGCGGCGTTTCTCGGAGACGCTGAAGCTGACCCCGGCCGAGGCCGTCTGCCCGCCCGAGGCCCAGCTGTTCGTGGCCCTTGGGGCGGCCTTCCTGTCCAAGGGCCTGGAGCCGCTGACCACGGATGGGTGGGCGCGGAGGGCCACGGGGCTTGACGGGATGGGCGTGGCCCCGGAGATAAGCCCGCTCCCGCCGCTGTTCGAGAATCTCGCCGAGCTTAAGTCCTTCAGGGACCGGCATGAGCGGGCGCGCCTCCCCAGGGCCGGCTGGCCGGCCGACGGGGAGATATTTTTGGGCCTGGACGCGGGCTCGACCACGACCAAGCTCGTGGCCCTGGACGGGCGCAAGAACCTGGTCTACTCCCAGTACGGGCCCAACCACGGCAACCCGCTTAAATCCGTCATCCTGGCCCTGAGTTCCTTTTACGGGGCCAAGGAGCCCCATTGCCGGGTGGTCAGATCGGCCGTGACCGGCTACGGGGAGGCCCTCATCCAGGCCGCCCTGGGCGTGGACCTGGGCGAGGTCGAGACCGTGGCCCACTACAAGGCCGCGGCCAGTTTCGTCCCCGGGGTGAGCTTCATAGTCGATATCGGCGGGCAGGACATAAAATGCCTCTCGGTCAGGAACGGCGTGATCGAGCGCCTGATGCTCAACGAGGCCTGCTCCTCGGGCTGCGGCTCGTTTCTGGCCACCTTCGCCGGGACCCTGGGCCTGGACGCCGAGGGCTTCGCCCGGATGGCCCTTTTGGCCGACAGGCCCGTGGACCTGGGGAGCCGCTGCACGGTTTTCATGAACTCCAAGGTCAAGCAGGCCCAGAAGGAGGGGGCCCAGGTGGGGGACATCTCGGCCGGGCTATCGTACTCGGTCGTCAGGAACGCCCTGTACAAGGTCATTAGGATCAGCCGGCCCGAGGATCTGGGCGAGAAGGTCGTGGTCCAGGGCGGCACCTTCTTTAACGACGCGGTCCTGAGGTCGTTCGAGCGCTCCATAGGCCGGGAGGTCGTGAGGCCCGATATCGCCGGGCTCATGGGCGCCTTCGGGGCCGCCCTCCTGGCCCTTGAGGACTACCGGGAGGACGCGAGGCCCTCGACCCTGATTGGCGCGGAAAAACTGGCCTCCTTTTCGGTCACCACCCGGAACGTCCGCTGCCGGAAGTGCGAGAACCGCTGCCTGCTGACCATAAACGGCTTTTCCGACGGGCGGCGCTTCGTCTCCGGCAACCGCTGCGAGCGGGGGGCCGGGACCAAAAGCCCGGCCGCCGACCGCATCGACGCCCTGGCCAATAAGGCCCACCTGGGCGACATATCGGACAGGCTCTCAAAACTGCCGACCCTGGGCGGCCTCAAGCGCCTGGCCGAGTTCGACAGGCTGCCCAACCTCTTCGCCTGGAACCTCTACAGGCTTTTCGAGGTCTACGTCCCGCGCCCGGCCTCGTCCTGCCGCGGCCGGGTGGGCATACCGAGGGGCCTGGGCATGTACGAGACCTATCCCTTCTGGTTCACGCTCTTCCACCGCCTGGGGTTCAGGGTCGAGCTCTCGCCCCCGTCCTCCAAGGAGATATTTAACTCGGCCCTGGACACCATCCCCTCCCAGACGGTCTGCTACCCGGCCAAGCTGGTCCACGGCCACGTGCTGGCCCTTTTGGCCTCGCGGCCGGACTTCATATTCTTCCCGGCCACCCCCAGGGAGCTTCCGGCCATTTACGGCACCGTTGACCGCTACAACTGTCCCCTGGTCGGTAGCTACCCGGAACTTATCCGCCTGAACCTCGACGCCATAGCCGACAGCGGGGTGGGCTTCCTGACCCCGTTCGTGGACCTCGCGGCCAAGCCCGGGGCCCTGGCCGAGAGGCTGGCAAGGGAGCTAAGGCACCTCAGGGTCTCCAAGGCCGAGCTCAAGGCGGCCATAAAGGAGGCCGGCCGGGAGCAGAGGCTCTACCGGGAGGACGTCCGCCAGGCCGGGGAGAGGGCCCTGGCCCAGCTCATCAAGACCAACCGCCGGGCGGTCATCCTGGCCGGGCACCCCTATCACCTGGACCCCGAGATCCACCACGGCATCCCGGACCTGATCACGGCCAACGGCCTGGGGGTCCTCTCGGCCGACTCCATCGACCACCTGGCCCCGCCCAACATCTCGCTCAGGGTCCGGGATCAGTGGATCCCCCACTCCAGGCTCTACCGGGCGGCGGTGGTCTGCGCCTCCAACGAGGGGCTCGAGCTCGTCCAGCTCAATTCCTTCGGCTGCGGCCTGGACGCCGTGACCACGGACCAGGTGGCCGAGATAATCAAGGAGGCCGGGAAGGTCTACACCCTCCTTAAGATAGACGAGGGGGCCAACCTCGGGGCGGCCCGCATCAGGGTCAGGTCGCTCATAGCCGCCATCAGGGAAAGGGGCCGCCAGAAGACGAAAAACTCGACCGGGGCCGTCTACGACTACAAGCCCGTGACCATGGACAGGGGCAGGGAGGGCGAATATTCCCTCCTCTGCCCGCAGATGTCGCCCATACATTTCAGGTTCCTGGCCCCGGCCCTCTCCCCCATGGGTTACGACATAAGGCTCATCCCCAAGCTCGACAGGGAGGCCGTCGAGGACGGCCTCAGGTACGTCAACAACGACGCCTGTTTCCCGGCCCTGGTCTCCATAGGCCAAGTCATTCGCGAGCTTAAGACGGGCGATTACCCCAAGGAGCGGGTGGCCGTCCTCATGAGCCAGACCGGCGGCGGCTGCAGGGCCTCCAATTACGTGGCCTTTTTGCGCAAGGCCCTGACCGACGCGGGCCTGGGCCACGTCCCGGTCTGGCCGCTCTCGCTGTCGGGCGACACCGACGGCCGGGGCTTCCACATCGACCGGCCCGCCTGGCGCCGCGTCCTCATGGGCCTCCTGACCGGCGACATGCTCCAGAGGCTCCTTCTGGCCTCCCGGCCCTACGAGAGGGTGCCGGGGGCCGCCGAGGCCCTTTTCGAGGAGTGGGTGGCCAGGGCCATTCCCGCCGTGGCCGCCGGGGACCGCAAGGCCTTCGGCCGGAACATCGGGGCCATGGCCGACGACTTCGCCGCCCTGGACCTGGGCCCCCCCGATAAGCCCCCCGTTGGGGTGGTCGGCGAGATCCTGATTAATTTCCACCCCGAGGCCAACAACCAGGTCGTGGCCATACTCGAGTCCGAGGGCGGCCAGGCCGTCCTCCCGGAGCTGACCGACTTTTTCCTCTACTGCCTCTACGACGAGATCTACCGGCGCGACAACCTGACCGGGAGCCGCTGGACCAAGTGGGTCAACGGTTTCCTCATCGGCTACATCGAGAAACACCGGGCCCCCATGTACGCGGCCCTGGCCAGGCACCCCCGCTTCGGGCACCTCAATCCCTTCGCCCGCCTGAAGGCCGCGGGCGAGGGCCTCGTCTCCCTCGGCAACCAGAGCGGGGAGGGCTGGTACCTCGCCGCCGACATGGTCCTGATGCTCGAGCACGGCATCGGCAACATCCTCTGCCTCCAGCCCTTCGGCTGCCTCCCCAACCACATAACCGGCAAGGGCGTGGTCAAGGAACTGAAGCGCCGCTACCCGCAGGCCAACCTCGCCGCCGTGGACTACGACCCCGGGGCCAGCGAGGTCAACCAGCTCAACCGCATAAAGCTCATGATGACCGTGGCCAAGGCCCAGAAGGCCCGCGAGGCCATCCGCCTGGTCGAGCCGCCGCCGGCCGCGGCCATCCTCCCCTGAGTATTTCCTCATCCCAGTAAAATCCCTCGCCCCCCCTTTGTCCCGGGCCCCCGCGCCTGGGACAAACATCCCTAATTATCGCTAAGTATTCCCTCGATGGGCTAAGTTGGCCTTTGCCGAGCCCTTTAAAAACGATAAGGGCTCAGTATCCTAAGACTTGGCAAAAATAAGCTATGGCACAGCCAAAATAATGAGTTAAAATTCTCAATTAGGCCTTGTTTTCTAGAATTACAAGAGATATAATTAATTTTATGAGATTGGAACTCGTAAGATTGGCGTATTACTTAAGAATCGTTCACTAACTTGTTGGTTAGACAGTCGAAATTTTCGCAAGGCTATGGATGGTTTTATTTTCTGCGCACTTACGAAAAACAAGCCAATATTTAAGCCCAATACGAAACGAATTTTTCAAATTTACCAAAGGCTGGCCCTTGCCCGGTCACCGGGCAAGGGCGCGACCGCGTTAGCCTAATTGAGAACGTATTTTGATAATAGAGTATCAGAGTCTTAAGGGCCCCGAGGGGACCGAAAATTTTTTTGAAAATTTTTTCGATCAACATCTTGTGGCCGATGGGGTGGGTATGCCGACCATTGGTGTTTTCGGGTGGGGATTAGGGGGGATAAGTGGGGGGAGACGGTAAAATTATTGGGACAGAAGCGATTTTTTGCTTGACGGGAGGGGGGCTGAAGCGCTAAAGTCACAATACGGCTTTTCACCTCCCGGCCGCCCGGCCGGGGGGGAGGGCCCGGGCGAAGGCGCGACGATTCGCCCCATCCCATCCAAGGCGAGGCGGCCGGTTCCCGGCCCCGATTAAACCAATGCCCTCCGTGACTTTCACCTTCAAGGGTCGGCAGGCCCACTCACTCGACGAGAAGGGGCGTCTCATACTCCCCAATCAGTTCCGGGTGGTTTTGGCCGCCTCCAGGGAACCGGCCACGGTCTACCTGGGGAGCATGCCCGGCACGGGGTTCGTGAGCGTCTACCCGGCGGAGCGGTGGGAGGAACTGTGCCAGCTTTGGAAGGACGAGAAGCGCTTCCCGGACACCAGGACGATGCTGAACGGCCAGAGGATGTTTTTTTCCAACATCGAGCAGGCCGCGGTCGACAGGACCGGCAGGGTCACCGTCCCGGCCCACTTCCGGACCCGGGCCAACCTAAAAGATGAGGTCGCCGTGATAGGCGTCGCCGACAAGATGGAGATTTGGAACCCCGACGACCTCGACGCCTTCGAGTCGGAAGGCGGCCCCGCCTGGGGCCATGGGCCGGCCGGGGAAAGCGCCCGCCCTTCGGGGGTTCCCCCCGAAGAGGTAAGGCTCCCGCAGTTCTGACGTGACCTTTGGGCCCAAGCCCCCGGAGGGGGGCGACTGGTCGGCGGCCTTCGGCCACGCGCCGGTCCTCCTGGCCGAGACCATGGAATTTTTGGCCGTTAAGCCGGACGGGCTTTACGTCGACTGCACCCTTGGCGGCGGCGGCCACGCCCGGGCCATTTTGGGACGGCTCGGACCGAACGGGCGCCTCCTGGCCCTGGACGTCGATCCCGAGCCCCTCGAGTGGGCCGGGGCCTGGGGCGCGGGCGATCCGAGGCTCACGCTCGAAAGGGCCAGTTTCGGGGATCTGGCCGGGGTCCTTTCCCGGCTGGGCCTGGGGCCGGCCGACGGGCTGGTGGCCGACCTGGGGCTGAGCGCGAGGCAGCTCCTGGGCGCCGGGAGGGGCTTTTCCATCACCCGGGACGGCCCCCTGGACATGCGCCTTGACCCGGACGCGACCCTCACCGCCCACGAGATAGTCAACCACTACCCCGAGTACAGGCTGGCCGACATCCTCAGGCGCTACGGCGAGGAGACCGCGGCCAGGAAGCTGGCGAGGCTCGTGGTCGAGGCAAGGGAGAGGGCCCCCATAAACTCCACCCACGAGCTCGCGGCCATAGCCGAGAGGGCCCTTTACAGGCCGGGCCCCAGGCCGAGGGTACACCCGGCCACCAAAACTTTCATGGCCCTGCGGCTCGCGGTCAACGGCGAGCTGGAGACCCTTTCGCGCTTTCTGGCCCAGGCCAGGTCCTGCCTCAAGACCGGCGGGGTCCTCGCCGTCATAAGTTTCCATTCCCTCGAGGACCGGATGGTCAAGCTGGCCCTCCGGGGCGAGGCGCCCGGGCCGGACGAGGGGGGCCCCATCGCCCAGGCCTGGCCCAAGTCAAAGAGGGGGCTCATCCGCAAGGCCAGGACCGGGAGGGCCCTGACCCCGGGGGAGCTGAGGGCCCCCCCGGACCCGGTGAGGGCCTTCCGGCCCCTTCGCCGCAAGAGCGTAAGGCCGACGGAGGCGGAAATCACGGCCAACCCCAGGTCCAGGTCGGCGAAGCTAAGGGCGGCCGAGGCCGTGTGAACCGGGCCAGGCCCGGCCTGGGGCCACACAAAAAACCAAGGCGGCGAGACATGGGATTGTTTTTCGGGGAAAAGCGCGAGGCCAAACCCTGGGGCAAGTTCGGCAAGAGGCCCAAGGGCCCCCAGGGGCCCAAAAGGCCGGGCGACAAGCCTGGCTGGAGGGATAACCTAAAGAACGTCAAGGGCGTCCAGGCGGCCCAGGCCAAAAAGGAGCAGCTTTTGGCCGAGGCCGAGAAGGACTCGGTCCTGATCCACCTGCCCGAGGAGCTGCCCACCAACCTCCCGGCCAAGCGCTTCGCCGGCGTGGCCGTCATGTGTTTCATTTTCGTCCTCGCCCTTTTGGTTTTGGTCGGCCTCGAGATCAGGCACACCCGGCTGGGCCGGGAGGTCTCCAGCCTCACCAGCCGGAAGGTGGCCCTGATCGAGGAGAACCGCCATTACCGGACGGAGATGTCCAGGATCACCGTGGTGGGCGACCTGGAGCAGGTGGCCCGGGAGAACCTGGGCCTGGTCCCGCCCGCCGAGGGCCAGATAGTCATAATACCCTGAGGGCAAGGCCGGGGCCCGGCCCGGACCCGGACTTTTTTTCGTGGCGAACGATGAGGCGAGCCTGAGATGATCCTTCAACAGCTGAGAGACAGAGAAAAAAACGCCCTGTATTTCATACTGGGCTGTTTCGTCTTTTGTTTCGCCTGCGTGGCCGTCCAGGCGGCCAGGCTCCAGATTATCCACAAGGAAAGGCTGGTGGGCCTGAGCAGCCAGTCGACCATCCGCAACTTCAGGCTGACCGCGGTGAGGGGGGACATTTACGACCGCAACCACGTGAAGTTGGCGACGTCGGTGGCCGTGGACTCGGTCTTCGTCGATCGCCGCAGCCTTAGCGACACCAGCGACACGGCCCTGCAGCTCTGGCGCGGGCTGAACATGGACTACGAGAAAATAGCCACGTGGCTGGAGAACCTCAAGAAAAGCGCCTACCTCAAGCGCCATCTGACCCCGCAGGAGGCCGAGGCCATAACCAGCCTCAAGATAAAGGGCGTGGGTTTGCGGAAGGAGTACCGGCGCGACTACCCCAACGGGACCCTCGCCGCCCACTTCCTGGGCTTCACCGACACCGACGGGCGGGGCCTGGAGGGCCTGGAGAAGGCCCTGAACGAACACTTGATCGTATCATCCAGCTCGATCAAGGTCAGGCGGGACGGGAAGGGCCGGATCATCATGGACACCCCCGAGCTCATCCCCGAGCAGCCCAAGGGCTCGGCGGTCGTCCTGACCCTGGACATGCGCATCCAGAACATCGCCGAGAAGGCCATCTCCAAGGCCGTGACCGAGCGGAACGCCAAGAGCGGCATGGCTTTGGTCGTGAGGCCCAAGACCGGGGAGATCCTGGCCTCGGCCGTCTACCCCACCTACGACCCCAACAATTTCCGGGATTTCGACGGTGACCTCTACCGCAACAAGGTCCTGACCCACCCCCTGGAGCCGGGCAGCACCTTCAAGGTCTTCACCGTGGCCGCCGCCCTCCAGGACAGGCAGATCACCCCAAGCTCCGTGTTTTTCTGCGAAAGGGGCCTCTACCAGATTGACAAGACCAATTACATCAGGGACACGGGTAGTTACGGCGATCTGACCGTGACCCAGATAGTCCAGAAATCCTCCAACATCGGGGCGGCCAAGATCGGCGAGGGTCTGGGGGCGGCGAGGCTCCACTCCTATCTGCGCAAATTCGGTTTCGGCCAGAAGACCGGCCTCAGTTTCGCCGGTGAGTCGCCCGGCCTCCTGCGGCCCCCGGAAAAGTGGGTCCCGGTCGATCTGGCCAACATCGCCTTCGGCCAGGGCGTGTCGGTCACGGCCCTCCAGCTGGCCATGGCCGTGAGCGCCCTGGGCAACGACGGGGTTTTGATGGCCCCCATGCTCGTCTCCCAGATCGAGGACGCCCAGGGCAACGTCCTGGAGAGGAAAAAACCGGTCATAGTCCGCTCGGTGGTCTCCCCGATGGTGGCCTGGAACATAACGGCCATGATGCGCGAGGCGGTCATGAAGGGCGGCACGGGCTACCGGGCCGAGGTCGACGGCTACCCGATTTCCGGCAAGACCGGCACGGCCCAGTTGGTGGCCAACGGGGAGAAAAGGTACTCCAACGAGAAGTACATAGCCTCTTTCGTGGGACTTGCGCCATACAAAAGCGCCGAATTATGCGTCCTGGTCATCCTCGAGGAGCCCTGGCCCAGCTATTACGGCGGGGAGGTGGCCGCCCCGGTCTTCAAGGAGATCGTGAGCCAGGCCCTGCCCATCCTCGACGTCCCCAAGCAGGACAACGACCTGATGCCGGCCTGGCCCCAGGCCGACGACTCCCAGGAACCCATCCCCGGGCTCAAGCCGCCCAAGGCCGCCCCCAACCAAATATGGGTCGAGCTCAAAAAGGGCCGGCGCGACGACGGGCCCCTCCCGGCCTTCCCCGAGGCGGGCGCGCGGGAACTGGTCTTTGACCGGCCCGAGCCCCTCGTGGCCAAGGGCGTGGCCCCGGTGGTCCTGGGGGACTCCCCCGGGCAGATGCCCGATCTCGAGGGCCTGACCATGCGGGAGGTCTTCGAGCTCATGGCCCCCTACGGGCTCCAGGTCGAGTACCACGGCTCGGGCCTGGCCGTGAGGCAGGAACCCATGGTCGGCTCGAGCGTGGCCAAGGGCCAGACGGCCAAGGTCACCTTCGGGGCCCCAGGCGCGAAATGAGACTATCCGAGCTGAAATACGCCCTGGCCCCCGACGGCCAGGGCCTGACCCTGGCCGGCCCCGGCGACCCCGAGCTTACGGGCCTGACCGAGGACAGCCGCAAGGTCGGGCCCGGCGACGCCTTCGCCGCCGTCCCCGGCGGGCGTTCGGACGGCCGCTCTTTCATCGCCAAGGCCCGGGAGGCCGGCGCGGCCGCCGTTCTGGCCTTTTCCGAGGGCGACGGGCGGGGTTATTTGAAAGATGCCGGGCTCCCCGTTTTGCTGGCCCCGGAGGCGGGCTTCAGGGAGACGGTCAGCCGGGCGGCCCGGCTCGTATACGGGAAGCCGGACGAGAGGCTGCTGACCGTGGCCGTGACCGGGACCAACGGCAAGACGACCACCACCTACCTTCTGGAGGACGCCCTGAACGCCCAGGGCCTCCCCTGCGGGGTCATCGGGACCATCGATTACCGCTGGCCGGCCGCGGGCGGGGCGAGGAGCCTCCCGGCCCCCAACACCACCCCGGAGGGCCCGCTTTTGTGGAAGACCCTCTCGGACATGGCCAAGGACGGGGCCAGGGCGGCCGTTTTGGAGGTCTCCTCCCACGCCCTGGAACTGGGCCGCCTGGGCGACCTGCGCTTCGATCTGGCCATCTTCACCAACCTCTCCCGCGATCACCTGGACTTCCATGGCGACATGGGGGCATATTTTAGGGCCAAGCGGCGCCTTTTCACCGAAAGGCTGAAACCTTCCGCCAAAAAATCGGTCATCTGCGCCGACGACCCCTACGGCCAGATGCTCCTTTTGGAGCTGGGCGAGAGGGCCGTGGGCTTTGGCCTGAGCGAGGGCGCCGCCGTCAGGGGCCTTGACCTTACGCTTACGCGGTCCGGGCTGACCTTCGGGCTAGAGGGTTACGGCCCGGTCTCCTCGCCCCTCCTGGGCGCCTTTAACGCCCTCAATATCCTGGGCGCCCTGGCCGCGGCCCAGGCCCTTGGCCTCCCGGTCGATGCCACCGTGGCCGCCCTCTCCCGCTCCCGGGGGGCCCCGGGCCGCCTCGAGCGCGTCGGCCAAAATGACGATTATCTGGTCCTGGTCGATTATTCCCACACGCCGGCCTCGGTGGCCGCGGCCCTGGTCTCCCTCAGGCACCTTGAGCCGAATAAATTAATCTGCGTCTTCGGCTGCGGCGGGGACCGGGACAGGGGCAAGCGCCCCCAGATGGCCGAGACGGCCGGGCGCCTCGCGGACGTGGCCATCCTGACCTCCGATAACCCCAGGACCGAGGACCCCCTGGCCATCATGGCCGACGCCGCCCGCGGCTTTACGGCCCTGGGCCTCGCGGAAGCCAAGGAGCCGGCCGGGGCCGGCCTCGCCCTCGGGACCTACCTCGCCGAGCCCGACCGGGCCCGGGCCATCGCGGCCGCCTGCGGCCTCATGGAACCGGGCGACGTCCTCCTGATCGCCGGGAAGGGCCACGAGGACTACCAGATCGTCGGCGAGGCCAAACGCCGATTCGATGACCGCGAGGAGGCCAAAAAGGCTTTGGAAGGGCTGGGGAAGCACTGAATGCCCGGCGCCCTCGAAAGCGGCCCGGCCCTGGCCGGCCTGGGCCTGACCCTAAGTGAGCTCGCCTCCCTCTGCCGCGGCGTCGGCGAGGCGGGCGAGGGCCCCGTTTCGAAAATCACGGTCGATAGCCGCCTTTGCGGCCCCGGGGCCGTTTTCGTGGCCCTGAGGGGCCAGAGCCGCGACGGGCACGGATTCATCCAAAGGGCCCTCGAGGCCGGGGCCCTGGCCGCCGTGGCCGGGGAGGGGTACCCGGCCGGCCCGAGGATAATACGGGTCGCGGACACCCTGGCCGCCCTGGGCGACATGGCCAGGGGGGTCAGGCTCAGGTCCGGGGCCAAGGTTGCCGCCGTGACCGGGTCGGTGGGGAAGACCACCGTAAAGGAGATGCTGAGGGGCATTTTCGAAAGCCGCCACCCGGGCGGGGAAACGCTGGTCACCCCCGGCAACTTCAATAACCTGATCGGCCTCCCGCTAACGCTCCTGTCCCTGGGGGCCGGGACGCGGGTCGCGGCGGTCGAGCTGGGGGCGAGCGACTTCGGGGAGATAGAAAGGCTCACCCGGATCGCCGTGCCCGACGCGGGGCTGGTCACGGCCGCGGGGGAGGGCCACCTGGAATTTTTCGGCGCCCTGGCCGGCGTCGCCAGGGCCAAGGGCGAGTTGTACCGGAACCTCCCGCCTTGGGCCACGGCGGTTGTCAACGCCGGGGACGCCCCCATGATGGCCGAGGCCCGGGCCTTCGGCGGCCGGAAGCTATATTTCGGCCTGGGGCCGCCGCTGCCCATGGCCGAGGGGGTTTTCGTGACCGGGCGCCGCGAGGACGGCCTCGACGGCCAGGACGTGGGCCTGCACGGGCCGGGCTTCCCCGGGGACGCCCGCGTGAGGCTAAGGCTTTTGGGGCCACACAACGCCCTGAACGCGGCCGCCGCGGCCGCGGTCGCCGTGGCCCTGGGCTTTGGCTGGGAGGACATACGGGAGGGCCTCGGCCGGGCCGAGGCCTTCGCGGGGCGCCTTAGGCCCATGCGGTCCGGGGCCGGCTATTACGTCCTGGACGACAGCTACAACTCCAACCCCTCCTCGGCCTCGGCGGCCCTGGAGTTCCTTGGGGCCATGGCCCCGGGATGGGAGCGCTGCGCCATCCTGGGCGACATGCTGGAGCTGGGGGCCGGGAGCCGCGAGAGGCACGGGCGCCTGGGGGCCCTGGCGGCCCGGGCCGGGCTGGCCTGGCTGGCCCTGGTCGGGGGCGAGGCCGAATCCATGGCCAAGGGGGCCATCGGGGCCGGGCTGCCCGAAAGCAGGGTGGCCACGTTCGGCTCCGGGGCGGAGGCGGCCGGCTGGATGGCCGGGCGGGCCTCGGAAAGATCGGTGATTTTGGTCAAGGGTTCCAGGGGCGTCGGGCTGGAGACGGCCGTGGGCGCGCTTCTGGGGACCCAAACGGAAGGTGGATCGGGGCGAGATGCTGTATAAACTTCTTTTGAATATTTCCGACTCGATAAGTTTCTTTAACGTTTTTAGGTACATAACGTTTAGGATTATCTTGGCCGCCCTGACCTCGATGTGTCTATGGTTTCTTTTTGGCAGATACTTCATCGATCTTATTAAAAGTTACCGCATAAAGCAGTATATAAGGAGCGACGGTCCTTCCAGCCATGCCGCCAAAAGCGGCACCCCGACCATGGGCGGGGTCTTCATCCTGCTATCGGCGCTCTTTTCGTGCTTTCTGTGGTCTGACGTTTTTTCGCCGCTGGTACTTTTGGTTTGGGAGGTCATACTCCTTTTCGCCCTTATAGGCTTCAGGGACGATTACCTGAAAATCAAAAGGCGCCGCAACGAGGGCCTGACGGGTAAGCAAAAAATACTCCTCCAGACTTTTTTCGGCCTGGTGGCCGGGTCGGCCCTGTACATGTCGCCGGATTTCAGGCCCCTTCTGACCATCCCGGTTTTGAAGGAAGCCATTTTCAACCTGGGCCCGCTTTACGTGCCCTTCGCCGCCCTGGTTTTGGTGGCCAGCTCCAACAGCTGCAACCTGACCGACGGGCTTGACGGCCTCGCCATCGGCCCCATCATCATGGCCGCCGGGACCTACATGGTTTTCGCCTACTGCGTGGGCAATTCCGTCATCGCGAGGCACCTCCAGCTGACGCCCGTGCCGGGCTCGGCCGAGCTCGCCGTCATCCTGGCCTCCCTCATCGGGGCCAGCCTCGGGTTCTTGTGGTACAACACCTATCCGGCGGAGGTTTTCCTTGGGGACGTGGGCTCCCTTAGCCTGGGGGCGGCCCTGGGCATGTCGGCCCTCGTGGTCAAGATGGAGCTCCTCCTGATAGTGGTCGGCGGGATATTCGTCCTGGAGGCCTGCTCGGTCATCCTGCAGGTGGGCTACTTCAAGTTCACCAAGGGCCGAAGGATATTCCGGATGGCCCCGCTCCACCACCATTTCGAGCTTCTGGGCTGGGCCGAGCCCAAGATAGTCGTGAGGCTATGGATATTGGCCATCATTTTGAGCCTGGCCGGGCTTTCGACCCTCAAGCTTCGCTAGGCAGGCCCGCCAAGGGGACGAACCCCTTGGCGGGCGCCCCCCGGGGTTTTCAAGGACCGGGGCGGCCAAAGGCCGCGCCGCGGGGAGGTTTCCCGACAGTGAACGACAATAACCGAGACAGGGGCGGGCCGCCCCGCCGCGGCCGCGAGGCACCCAAGCCGGGGCCTGGACCTTCCGGCCCCAGGGCCAGCGCCGAGCAGATGGTCCAAAGGCAGAGCCGGGGGAACATGGCCGTGGTGGGCCAGAACTGGCCCAAGCCCTCCGGGCCGGCGCGCAAGGCCCTGGTCATGGGCATGGGCCTGTCGGGCCTGGCCTCGGCCAAGCTATTGGTCCGCCTGGGTTTCGAGGTCATCGCCTCCGAGCGCAAGCCGGCCAGCCGGCTGGGCCCCGAGGCGAGGGAGATGGACGACATCGGGGTCAACCTGGTGGACGAGGAGACGGCCTTCGCCCTGACGGCCGCCGGGTACGGGGGCCCGGACCTTGTGGTCCCATCCCCCGGCATCCCCTGGGATCACGGCATTCTGGCCATGGCCAGGGAAAAGGGCATCGAGGTGGCCGGCGAGATGGAGCTGGCGGCGCGGCACGTCCCCATACCCCTCCTGGCCGTGACCGGCTCCAACGGCAAGTCGACCGTGACGGCGCTGACCGGGCACGTCCTGGAAAACGCCCGGATCCCGGCCTTCGTCGGCGGGAACATCGGGCTGCCCCTCTCGGTCCTGGCCCTGGACTGGCTGGAGGATAACCTGGGCGACAGAAGGTTCGCCGTGATCGAGGTCTCAAGCTTCCAGCTGGAGACGGTCTCCCGCTTCACGGCCAAGGCGGCCACCTTCCTGAACCTGACCCCGGACCATTTGGACCGGCACGGGGACATGAGGGGCTATTTCGAGGCCAAAAGCCGGATATTCAACCGCCAGACGGCCGCCGACACGGCGGTGATAAACCTGGACGACCCCTACGTCCGGTACCTGGCCCCCGACTCAAGGCGCTTTTGCTTCTCCCAGGAGACGAGGCCGGATCACGGGGCCTATTTCACCGGGACGGAGATACTGGTGCTGGACCAGGGCAAGGTCCTGGCCCAGCGGCGCTGGTCCGATTTCAGGCTCATCGGCAAGCACAACGCCGATAACGTCATGGCCGCGGTGGGGCTGGCCATGGCCGCCGGGGTCCCCCCGGACGTGGCCCTGGCCGCGGCCACGACCTACAGCCCCTCCGATCACCGCCTCCAGCCGGTGGGCGAGTACGGCGGGATCCGTTACGTGGACGATTCCAAGGGCACCAACGTCGGGGCCGTGGCCAGCGCCATTTTGAGCTTCGATAGGCCCATAGTCCTTATCCTGGGCGGGCGGGACAAGGATCTCGATTTCTCGTACCTCGCCCCCTACGTCCGGGAAAAGGTCAGGCACATGGTCATCATGGGCGAGTGCCGGGAGAAAATACGCGGGAGCCTCGGCGGCGAGGCCCCGAGCACCATGGCCCGGGACATGGCCGAGGCCGTCTCGGCGGCGACAAGGGCGGCGAGGCCCGGGGACGTGGTCCTCCTCTCCCCGGCCTGCGCCAGTTTCGATCTGTTCGAGAACTACAAAAAACGGGGCGAGGCCTTCGCCCGCGAGGTCAAGGTCCAGGCCGGGGTCCTCCCGCCCGACCCCGACGGGGCCGGGCCGGGGGCGAGCGACGCCAAGGGCAACGGCGGCGGCAACGGCAACGGCCCGCACTAGGGCGATATTTTTATCCGCCGGATCGCGGCGGGCGAGGGGATACGGGCTTTGGAAACACGGGACGCTAAAATCGGGGCCGCGAAATCGGTGGACACGGTCATGCTGGCCATACTCCTGATCCTTCTGGGGCTGGGCCTGACGGTCCTCCTCTCGGCCAGCTTCGTCTCGGCCGAGTTTTACAAAAAGAACCCCTATTTTTATTTCTCCGAGCAGGTCGTGAACCTGGCCATAGGGGTCCTCCTGGGGATCCTCCTTTATTTCGTCCCCTACTGGTTCTGGATCCGCTTTGCCTGGGTAATCGGCCTCATCGCCGTGGGGGTCCTCCTCCTGATGCTGGTCCCAGGGGTCGCCAAGCACTCCAAGGGTACCGGACGCTGGATGGCCATGTTTCCCTTCCAGCCGGCCGAGGCGGCCAAGCTGGCGGTGGTCATAGTCCTGGCCAGGTACTTTTCCCACTATGGCATACTGGTCAAAAAAATAGGCTACGGCCTTGTGGGGCCACTGCTGCTCATGGTCACCTTTTGCGGGCTCATAGTCGCGGAGACCGATCTGGGCGGGGCCATAGTCGTGGCCATCGTGGTCGTTTTGATGATGATCGCGGGTGGTGTCAGGATATGGCACATGGCCCTCCTGAGCCCCCTGGCCCTTGTGGTCGTAAAACTGATCACGATCTTTAAGTACCGCTCGGCGAGGATCACCTCCTGGATCAACCCCTGGTCGGACCCCTCGGGCTCGGGCTACAACATCATCCATTCCTTTTACGCCTTCGCGACCGGCGGGCTTACCGGGGTGGGCCCGGGCCAGAGCCAGCAGAAGATGTTTTTCCTGCCCGAGGCGTACACCGACTACATCTTCTCGATAATAGGCGAGGAGATGGGCCTCATCGGCGTGGTCACGATTAGTTTCCTCTTCCTGGCCCTGGGCTTCCGGGGTTTCATGACGGCCAGGTCGGCCAAGACCCTGAGCGGCTTTTACCTGGCCCTGGGCATGACCCTTTGCGTCATAGTCCCGGCCTTCATAAACATGGCCGTGGCCCTGTCCATAATCCCGGCCAAGGGCCTGCCGCTCCCGTTTTTCAGCTACGGGGGCTCGAGCATAGTCGTCTCCTGCGCGGCCATGGGCATAGTCATGGCCGTCCATAACCAAAGCCTCAAGGATTCCCCCGGCGAGCTGGCCAAGATCGCCCAGCGCCGGGCCCCGGCCAAGCCACAGACTGGGCCGGTTTTGGCGGGGAAGGGGTAAGTGCGAAGCGACCCCAGGATACTGATAGCCGCCGGCGGAACCGGTGGCCACGTGATGCCGGCGGCCACGGTGGCCGGGGAGATCAAAAAAATCGCCAAGGGGGCCGACTTTCTTTTCGTGGGCGTCGGGCGGCCGGCCGAGGCCAACATCCTGGGCCCTCTTGGTTATGCCCAAAAGGTCATAAAGGTTACCCCGCTCGCGGGTAAAAGCCCCATAAAGGCGGCCATGGCCTTCTTTTCGCTCCTAAGGAGCCTGATCCAGGCCATGTCCATAGTCCGGGACTACAAGCCCGACCTCTGCCTCGCCTTCGGCGGCTACGTCTGCGGCCCGGTGGGCCTCGCCGCCAAGATGTTCGGCCTACCCCTGGCCCTCCACGAGCAGAACTCGGCCCCTGGCCTGACCAACCGCTGGCTGGCCCGCGTCTCCGATCTGGCCATGCTGGGTTTCGCCGAGGCCGGGCCCGCCCTCAGGGCCAAGCGGGTCGAACTCGTCGGGAACCCCGTCCGGGAGGCCATAAGCGCCCTGGCCCTCGCGCCCCGGGCCCTCCCCGGCCCGGTCCCGGCCATCCTGGCCGTGGGCGGCTCCCAGGGAGCGAGGAACCTGAACCTGGCCGTGATGGATCTGGCCGGGAGCCTCAAGGCGCGAAACGTCCCCTTCAGGCTCACCCACCAGACCGGCGCGGCCATGGAGGCGGAGGTGAGGGAGCGCTACCGGGCCCTTGGCATCGAGGCCGACGTCCTCCCGTTCATAGGCGACATGGCCGCCGCCTACGCCAAGGCGGACCTGGCCATAGCCAGGGCCGGGGCCCTGACCCTGGCCGAGCTCGTGGCGGCGAGGCTCCCGGCCCTTTTGGTGCCCCTCCCGACCGCGGCCGGCGACCACCAGACGGCCAACGCGAGGGCCCTGGAAAACCTTGGCCTCGCCCGCCTCGTCCCCGAGGCCGAGCTGGCCTCCGGGACCCTGACGGCGCGGGCCATGGGGCTTTTGGCCGAGCCCGGGAAACTCCTCGGCATGTCCGGGAAGGCCGCGACCGAGGCCGCCAAGGCGGCAGCGGTCGGGCCCTTGATGGCCCGGCTCTGCCTGGGCCTCCTGGGGCCCCCGGCGGACGCCGGCGAGGGAAAAAGGTAGTCTCATGTTTCACAGGAAAAGACGGGTGCATTTCGTGGGCATCGGCGGCATCGGCATGAGCGGCATAGCCGAGGTCCTCCTTAACCTGGGCCACGCCGTCAGCGGCTCGGATCAGCAGGAGAGCGCCCAGACGACCCGCCTCAGCTCCATGGGGGCCGAGATCAACGTGGGCCACAGGGCCGATCTGGCCGACGGGGCCGACGTGGTCGTGGTCTCGAGCGCCGTGCCCGAGTCGAACCCCGAGCTGGTGAGGGCCCGGTCGCTGTCCGTCCCGGTCATCCCCAGGGCCGAGATGCTGGCCGAGCTCATGAGGCTCAAGACCTCGGTGGCCGTGGCCGGGTCCCACGGCAAGACCTCGACCTGCTCGCTCGTGGGCCTCATGCTGACCCAGGCGGGCCTCGACCCCACCCTCGTCATCGGCGGCAAGATAAATAACCTCGGCCTGAACGCCCGCCTGGGCCAGGGCGAGATCCTGGTGGCCGAGGCCGACGAGAGCGACGGGAGCTTTTTGATGCTCTCGCCCACGGTAACGATAGTTACCAACATCGATAGGGAGCATCTGAGTAATTACAGGGATTTCGATCACCTTAAGGACACGTTCCTGACTTTCATCAACAGGGTACCCTTTTACGGGGCCTCGATCCTCTGCCTTGACGACCCGGAGGTCCAGGACCTGGTCCCCAGGGTCAAAAAACGCTTCGTGACCTACGGACTCTCGGCCCAGGCGGAGATCACGGCGAGGGACATAAGGACCCTTGAGTGGGGCAACTCGTTCGAATGGTACCGCAAGGGCCAAAAGCTGGGCCGGATCACCCTAAACATACCCGGCAAGCATAACGTCCTGAACGCCCTGGCCGCCTCGGCCGTGGGCCTCGAGTTCGGCCTCTCCCCGGAAACGGTCGCCGAGGGCATAGCCGGCCTCAAGGGCGTGGGCAGGCGCTTCGAGCTGAAGGGCCAGGCGGGCGGGGTGACCTTCCTGGACGATTACGGGCACCACCCCACGGAGATCCGGGCCACCCTCGCCACCATGGCCGAGTGCTACCCCGATCGCCGGAAGATAGTCCTCTTCCAGCCCCACCGGCACTCCCGGACCAAGGACCTTTTCGACGAGTTCGTCAAGTCCTTCAACGTGGTCGAGAACCTTTTCCTCGCCGACATCTACGCGGCCGGCGAGAAACCCATCGAGAACGTCGACTCCGAGATCCTGGCCAGGGCCATAGCCAGCCACGGGCACCGCGGGGTCGAGTACCTGGGCGCGGTCGGCGAGATGGCCGGCCGCCTGAGGGATCGCCTGCTCCCCGGGGACGTGGTCATGACCCTGGGCGCCGGCAACATCTGGCAGGTCGGGGAGGAGCTGCTCAAGCGGCTTCCCGCCGACCCCGCCGTGGGGGGTCACCCGTGACGCGCAAGGAGCTCATAGACAACCTCGCCGCGGCCCTGGGGCACTTCCCCTTGGCCATCAGGGATCTATCCGACCGCTCGACCATTGGCACCGGCGGCCCGGCCGTGGTGGCCACGGCCCGCAACGAGGCCGATCTCATTAACTTCATAAGGCACCATGCCCGCGAGGGGCTCGTCTTCGCCGTCCTCGGCTGGGCCAGTAACGTCCTCGTGCCCGATCGCGGCCTCTCCGTCCCGGTCCTCACCCTCGGCGGCGATCTGATCTCCGTCTCGGTCAGGGGGACCCGGCTCAGGGCCTGGGGCGGGGCCACGGCCCGGGCCGTCCTGGGCGCCGCCGCCACCGCCGGCCTCTCGGGCCTGGAGATGATGGCCGGCATCCCCGGCACCGTGGGCGGGGCGGCCATGGGTAACGCGGGCTCGAAAAACCTGGGCCTGGCCAACCTCGTCGAGGAGCTGGAACTGATCACCCCCGCCGGGGAAAAGGCCGTCCTGTCGAAGGGCGAGCTAAACCCCGTCTACAGGTCCCTTAACCTGCCCCCCGAGCTCGCGGGCTCGGTCGTGTCCTCCGTGACCCTGGAACTGACCCCCTCCGACGAGGAGCAGGTCCGGGCCGAGATACGCTCGGTCCTGGGGGGCCGCAAGGGCAGCCAGCCGGTGGGGCGCAGCCTGGGGAGCGTCTTCAAGAACCCCCCCGGCATCGCCGCCGGGAAGCTCATGCACCTTTGCGGCCTCAGGGGCAAAACCATCGGCGGTGCCGCCATCAGCGAGATGCACGCCAATTTCATCATGAACGTGGGCGGGGCCACATCCACCGACGTCACCACCCTCGCGGCCTACGCCAGGGAAGCGGTCTTTCGCCACCACGAGGTGACCCTGGTCCCCGAGATAAAGATCTGGGACGAAACGGGCCTGGACGTGGGCCTGCCCTGACCGAAACCCCCGCCGGGACCCCCGCCGGGGCCCCCCACGGGAGGATGCGCCTTTTATGAGAAAGAAGTACGAGCCCAAACGCCCCGTCGCCCCCCCCAGGCCCAGGACCAAGGCCCGCCCCCCCGGCGGCGCCCGCCCCCCCGGGGGCGGCAAACCCATGGCCAGCCGCAGGGTCAAGGGCAAGGGTCTTTTGGCGGGCCGGATCGACAAGGCCAAATTGCCTTCCGTGGGCACGCTGGTCAAAAAAGGCGTTAAGTTAATACTCGTCGGCATCTTTTCTTTCGCGCTCCTGGCCGTCCTGACCGTGGCCATAATATTTGGCTATATGTATATCAATGAGTCCGATTATTTTATGGTCCACCCCCAATCTATTTTGATAACTGGTTTATCAAAGCTTTCAAGAGCTGAGGTTTTAGAGGCAGGCGGTCTACAAAATTCTCTTAATAACTTGACTTTAGATACTACAAAGGTTATAAATAATCTGAAAACGATTCCCTGGATTGAAAATGCCGAAATCAGCCAGACCTGGCCCAGTGGCTTAAGCCTTAATATAACCGAATACAAACCTAAAGCTATCGTAAGCTTACAACATCTCTACTTTATAAATGAAAATGGAACGCCATTTAAAAAATTAGATCCGGGGGAGATATCCGACCTGCCGTTGATAAGCGGTTTCACGGTGGACGATCTCTCCAGCTCCGGGCCCCTGGTCAGCGACGCCCTGGCCGAGATCTTCGCCCTGATAGACGTCCTGGGCGAGCGGGACGACGACTACGCGACCGCGAACGTCGCCGAGTTCCATTACGACCCCGACAGGGGGCTGACCCTTTTCGCCAAAAAAACCGGGGTCCAGATCAAGGTGGGCCTGGGCGGTTATTCCAAGAAATTCTGGCGGCTCGGGAAGGTCATGAACCACCTAAAAAAGGAGGGGCTCGATGAGGGCCTGGCCTACGTGAATCTGGAGTACCCGGGCCGCGTCACCGTGAGCTACCGGCCCGGCGCGGCCCCCACGGCCGCGGCCCCGGGCCGCGAGAGAAGGGGCTGAGTACCGGGCCCGAAACCCCGGCCGGGGCCAACCGGCCAAGCGCAACAGCCAAGATCCCCGGACGGGGGCCGATTCGATAAGGGAGGAATCATAAAATGTCCAATAACGATGAAGTGTTGGTGGCAATAGACATCGGCACCACCAAGATTTGCTGCCTCGTGGCCGAGAGGGCCGACGACGACGACCTAAACATCAAGGCCATCGGGTCGGCGGCATCGGTCGGCCTTAGCCGGGGGCGGGTCATCAACATGCCCCTGACCGTCAAGGCCATAGCCCAGGCGGTCGACCAGGCCTCCGAGAGATCGGGCTACGACTGCCGCTCGGCCTACATCGGCATAGCCGGTGACCACATCTCCGGCATCAAGGTCCACGGCTCGGTCTCAACCCGCAACGGCATCGTGACCGAGGACGACATCGATCGGGCCATGAAATCGGCCATGATCATGCGCATCCCCAGCCACGACCAGATCCTCGACCGCGTGGCCCTGGAGTACCGCCTGGACGGCCTCGCCGGCATAGCCAACCCCATCGGCATGAGGGGGACGAAGCTCGAGGTCTTCGTCCACGTCTTCACCGTGGACTCGAATTCCCTGGACGACCTGTGCCAATGCGTCTATGACGCGGGCCTGGCCATAGACGAGGTCTACCTCGAGTCGGTGGCCTCGGCCGAGGCCGTCCTGACGCCGGCCGAGAAGGAGATGGGCGTGATGCTCCTGGACATCGGCGGCGGCACCTGCGGCATGTCCGTCTACGTCAAGGGGGCCATCCATCACGTCTTCGAGGTGCCCCTGGGCGGGGACGTCCTCACCCACGATCTCGCGACCGGCCTTAACATTTCCCTCTACTCGGCCGAGCTCCTCAAGATGAGCCACGGCTGCTGCCACGAGGACCTCATCCCGGACGATTACGACATCGACGTCCCCAGCCTGGACGGCCTAAGCTCCGTCACCGTGGGGGTCAGTAACGTCTGCCACATCCTCCGCAAGAGGATCGAGAGCCTCTATGGCCACGTCTCCAACAACCTGATCCAAAGCGGCTACGACGACGACGTCAGTAACGTGGTCCTGACCGGCGGGACCTCGCTCCTGGCCGGCATGCAGGAACTGGGCCTCGATTACTTCAACCGCCAGATCCGCCTCGGCAGCCCCTACCTCAGGGGCACCCTCTCCGATCTGGTCGAGAGCCCCGTCTACTCCACCGCCGTCGGCCTCATGCTCCGGGGCATGAGGGTCAGGGAAAGCCAGCTCGGGGGCCGCGTGTCCGGCGGCTTTTGGGTCTTCGATAAGGTCAAGGCCCTCTTCGGCCGCTGACCCGTTCCCCCCCCTTTACGGGGAACGGCCGACCCGGCCGGCCGGGCCCTCCCTCCCTTGGGACCGGCCGGCCTGGGCCATAATAACGCCCGTTTTAGCTAAAATGGGCCATAATTGCCGTTAACGTCGCCTTAACCTTGCCTCAGCGTTTAGGGCTTGGTGGATAGTTGTGAAACGAAGGCTCCCCATCGCGACGCTTACTTCGCGAGCTAGCCTAAGTGTCTTCTAAATCGAGCCAAATTTTATCGATCAGGTCTAAAAATGAGCGTTTTATTTGCTTGGCAGGCCTGATATTGATGACTCGCTTATTTTTTCCTTGTAATTTTAAATGAATTTTGCTATAACGGGCAAAGTAAAATAAGCTTGGGGCAGCGTTAACCATCGGCGGAAAAAATTCGCCATGAATTTTACCAGACAAACCGCTTTACGCTTTTGATTGGCTCGAATTCGCGCCGCGATTACGCCATCAAGTGGGCCACTGACGCTTTTTGGGAACGAATTTTACTAACTTATTTTTCGAAAATATACGGTCATTAGGCGCCCAATGACCTACGCTTTAAAGCCCAATTATATCGCCAAAGCGCCTAATTACACATTACGAGACCGCGAAAACCATCCCGTAAAAAATATCATCAATAAATACCCTCGGTTTACGGTTTTCGCCCAGCGACCGAACGCTAAATCCCATGAATTTTTCTAACCCGGCTTAACGCTTTCAATAACGTCATATTTAGTTTTGATCGAGCTGCAAAAACCCCTAATTTTTGAAAGCTTCTTAGTTAACTAGCAGAATTTATTTGCTAAATTTTCGTCGTTTTACTGATTTCGGGGTTTTTGCATGGCTATCAGTTTTCAAATACGCCCATGAACGCGCCGGCGCGTTTATCCTAGGGCGACCGTGCCCGGCAAATCCTTAAATCCGGGCCGCCCGGGCGTAAAGATCGACCGCGATCACCCATAGGTTTCTAACCAAGCCTAGCGATGGTTCCAAAACATACAAACCATGGCCCATAAAAGACCCTTTTAGCCATAAAGCCATGGCCCGTAAAATACCCTTTTTAGCCATAAGGCCGCTAACCCAGTTATCAGGAGTACAATCGATGGCGGACAACATCAAAACAATCTTGGATCCCACCAAAACCGTGTGCCGCATTACAGTCCTTGGTCTCGGCGGGTGTGGCACCAACGCTATCAATCACATGGTTAGGGAAGGCCTGAAGGGGCCGACCTTGATTGCCGCCAATACGGACGTTGACCACCTCATGAAAAGCGCGGCCCCCAACAAGCTCCAGATAGGGGCCGAGTTGACCGAGGGCCTGGGGGCGGGCGGCCATCCCAGCGTGGGCAAGGGCGCGGCCGAGGAATCCATGGCCGACATCCTCAAGGAGGTGGGCGACTCCCACATGGTTTTCGTGACCGCGGGCCTGGGCGGCGGCACGGGGACCGGGGCGGCCCCGGTCGTGGTCGAGGCCCTGACCAAGCTGAAAAAACCCCCGCTGGTCGTGTCGGTGGTCGTTATGCCCTTCAAGCACGAGTCGGATCGGCCGGCCAAGGCCAAGCCGGCCTACGAGGCCCTCTTGGCCTCCAGCAACTCGCTCATCACCATATCCAACGAGATGCTCCTTGAGACCTGGCCGGACCACACCCTCAAGGATTGCAAGGCCAAGGCCGATCAGGTCCTCTACCGGGCCGTGAGCTGCATAACCGACCTGATCCTGAACCCGGGCGAGATCCACCTGGACTTCGCCGACATCAGGTCGGCCCTCTCGGCCAAGGGCCTGGCCATCATGGGCGTGGGCGAGGCCAGCGGCCAGGACCGCGGCATAACCGCGGCCAAGATGGCCATAAGCTGCCCGCTGATGGACGACCGCTCCGTGACCGGGGCCAAGTACCTTTTGATCAACATCGTGGCCTCGGAGGACATCAAGGCCTCGGAATTCAAGGCCATAAACGAGTACCTCGTGAGCCTGGTCGGCGGGGAGGTCCAGGTCCTCTCCGGGGTGACCTACGACGACTCCCTGGCCGAGTCGGGCACGCTCAAGGTAACGGTCATAGCCACCGGCCTCAGCCCCGAGGACCCCTCCAAGGTCCAGCCGGTGCCGCGACTCGACGACGACGACGACGAGCCCATCACCCTGTTGGTCGAGGCCGAGCCGCACCTGGACCTCGGCCCCGAGCCCCAGGGCGTCGTCCAGGCCCAGTACCCCGGTCAGCCGCGCTACCAGGGCCAGCCCCAGCCGGCCCCCCAGGGCCCGGCCTACGCCGGCCCCCAGGCGCCCCAGCGCTTCGACGGCCAGGTCCAGACGCCAGGGCAGACGCCCACCCCGCCGCCCAGGAGGACGGTCAGGCTGAACGACGTCCCCCTCGATCGCGTGCCGCCCTCGACCGGCTACAACAAATACGAGGCCAACAGCATTGCCGATCCGGCCAACCTGAACCCCAGGACGACCATCCAAAGGGCCCCGGCCCCCCAGCAGCGGGTCCCGGCGCCCCCGCAGAGGGCCCTGCCTGGGCAGGGCAAAAGGGGGGTCGATGAGGCCCGGTCCAACCACGTCCCCTCGTACATGATCGACAAGGCCAACTGAAAGGCCAGACAGGCCCGATAATTGTCACGCCCGAAAGAGCCCCCCCGAAAACGGGGGGGCTCACCGACCCCCAAGGCCCCCCGTGGCCACGCCCCCCCGGCTTTCCCCGAGACCGGGGCGGTCAGGAAGGAAAGGGGAGGGCGCCTCTCGGTGGCCCTGGTCTGGCCCGGCGACTACCATACGGGCATGTCCTCCCTCGGCTACCTGTGGGTCTACCGCTTCTTGGCCCAAAGCCCCATAGCCCTGGGCGAGCGCTTTTTCGCCCTCGGCTCCCCACAGGGGCGCCCGAGGTCCCTGGAAACCGGCCGGGAACTGGCCGCATTCGATCTGATCGCCGCCTCCCTGGTCCTGGAAAACGACTACTGGCTTTTGCCCGATATCCTGGCCCGCGCGGGCCTGGCCCCCTACCGCCGCGACCGGGACCCCCGGGGCCCCCTCATAGTGGCCGGCGGCGTGGGCCCATGGTCCAACCCCTGGCCCATCCTCCCCTTCGTGGATCTGGTCTTATTGGGGGAGGGCGAGGATCAGTGGCCGGTCATCGCCGAGGCCTACTCCCGCAAGGATTTCCTGGCCCTGGGCTACCGCGACCGGCTGGCCCACCTGGCCGGGGCCGTCCCCGGGGCCCTGGCCCCGGCCCTCTGGCCCCCCGGTGGCCAACCGGACCCGGTCAGGCCCTCCATCCTCGGCTGGCCCTTCGCCCGGGACCTGATCCCGCCGTCCTCGCCCATCCTGACCGCGGGGACGGAATTCCCGATGACCACGCTGGTTGAGATTAGTCGCGGCTGCCCCTGGGGTTGCCGTTTCTGTTTGGCCGGCCACCTATACAGGCCGCACCGGACCTGGCCGCCCGGGTCGGTTATCGGGGCCGCCTATTCCATGAACGAGTCCGGGGGCCGCGTGGGCCTGGTCAGCCCGGCCGTGGCCGACCACCCCGGGCTGCCCCAAATCCTGGAGGCCCTGATCGAGCGAAAGACCTCCGTGGGCGTGTCCTCGATGCGCCTCTCGTCGCTCACCGAGAACCTGGCCAAATACCTCTCCAAGGCGGGCCTGAGCGCCCTGGCCGTGGCCCCGGAGGCCGGTAGCCAGAGGCTCCGGGACTCCATAAACAAAAACCTGGACGAGGCCGAGGTCCTGGCCTCGGCCAGGAGGCTGGCCGGCCACGGGCTAAGGCGCCTCAAGCTCTATTTCATGCTGGGCCTCCCGGGCGAGACCGACCACGATCTGGTCGATCTGGCCCGCCTGGTGGGCGAGGTGAAAAAGGAAACCAGGATCGGCCGCGGCGGGCCCACCATATCGGTCTCGCTCTCGAATTTCACGCCCAAGCCCCAGACCCCTTTCGAGACCGCCCCCATGCTGACCGAGGCCGAGGCCCGCGCCAGGGGGAGCCGCGTCTCGGGCCTTTTGGCCAAGATAGGCGATCTCGAGGTCAGGCTCGATCCCCCGAGGGGCGCCATGGTCCAGGCCCTGCTCGCCCGGGGCGGCCCCGAGGCCCACTCCCTGGTCATGGCCCAGGTCGCCTCCGGCGGCAAGGCCGGCCAGGCCCTAAAGGCCATAGGCTACGGGCCCGGCCACCCCATTCACCGCCCCTGGGAGGGCCCCATGCCCTGGCGCCTGGTCGAGCCCAGGGTGGGGGAGGGATTTTTGGCCGCCGAGGCCCGGCTGGCCCGGTCCGGCCTCGCCTCCCCGGCCTGCCCGCCCGATCTGGGCTGCGGCCGCTGCGAGGCCTGCAAGCCACGGCCGAAACCATGAAAGGCCCCGCCCCCATGCCCGCTTTCGCCAAACCCGGCCAAGACATCCTGTGGAAGGCCGGGATCCGCCTGATGATCGGCTGGGAGGGAACGGGGGCCCGTGAGCCCCTGGCCCTGATCGAGGAGCTGGCCCCGGCCGGGCTGGTATTTTTCCGGCGCAATTACCCCCCAGGCGGCGGCCCCGAGCTCGCCGACCAAATGGGGGAGCTCCAGAGGCGCTCCATAAGCCTATGGGGGAGGCCGCTGCTCCTGGCCATGGACGACGAGGGCGGCACGGTCAAAAGGCTCCCGCCCCCCCACGCCCAGCTGCCCGGGGCCCCGGAGCAGGCCGGCCTCGGCCCGGGGCCCATCCGGGCCATGGCCCGCTCGGCCGGCGCCGAGCTAAGGTCCCTGGGCTTTAACCTGAACCTCGCCCCGGTCCTGGACCTCTCCGTCCCCGGGGGCATAATGTCCAAGCGCTCCTACGGGGAGGACCCCCAAACGGTCATCGCCATGGCCAGGGCCTTCATCGGGGGCTTCGGGGAGGCGGGCCTTTTCACCTGCGCCAAACACTTTCCCGGCCTGGGGGCGGCCAGGGTCGATCCCCACGACACCCTCCCGACCGTCCCCCTGAACGCGAGCGCCCTCGCCCCGCACCTCTCGCCCTTCCGGGCCCTGATAGGCGAGGGGCTCCCGATGGTCATGACCAGCCACTGCTCCTACCCGGGCCTTGGCCTTGCGACCATCTCGACCTTTTCCGCGGCCCTAATCGATATCCTGCGGGACGACTTAGGCTTCGGGGGCCTGGCCCTCTCGGACGACCTTGAGATGGGGGCCGTGGCCAAAAACGTGAGCCTGGGCGAGGCGGCCAGCTCCGCCATCCTGGCCGGGCACGACCTGGCCCTCGTTTGCCGCGAGCGGGCCCTCATCGACGAGGCCCACCGCGCCCTCTCGGCGGACGCCATCGACGGCCACCTAAAATCGCCCCGCTACGCGGCCGGCCTGGCCCGCCTCGAGGCCTTCCTCGGCGGCCTCCCCGCGCCCTGACCGGGCCCCCCGCTAACAACATTGGATCGCCTTGGGTAAACGCATAACGGACAAGGAGCCTAACGTGAGCGTCAAACACACATACCTGGTCGAGCCGGGCCTCTGGACCGTCGAGGGCATCTACCTGGACAAGGAGGACCGGCCCCACCGCCAGACCGGGGAGCAGGCCATAGTCCACGGCCCCTCCCTCTGGACCATCGACAGCCGCGTCAACATCACCGGCGAGGACACCCGCGACTTCGATTCCCGTTACGACATCAGCCCCCTCGAGGAAGGCAAAAGCTACACCGAGTGGAAATCCATAACCGGCGGGCCCGAGGCCATCTTCGGCCTCTTCGTCCTGGTCGAGGATACCGTGATGATGCCCTGGGAGTCCGAGTCCGGGGTCTACTGGGGCCAGGAGGTCCTGGCCCGCGTCTCCCCGGACGAGTACCTAAGCCGCGGCTACGCCTTCATAAAACGGGAAAAGGTCTCCGCCTGGGCCGTCAAGCTCACCCGCGCGGGCTGACCCCCGCCCGCCCGGGCCCGGCCACGCGTTTTCCGCGCCATGGGTTTTTTTTGCTATAATGGGGCCACGATTTCGCCCAAGCGGGGATTTATGGGAGGACCACGGTGAGTTTAGCCGAACGACTTAAGTCAGGGCACCTTAGCCGTTGGCTGGTGGCCCTTTTGCTGGTCGCGCCGACGCTGTTTTGCGCCTTTTACCCCAACAAAACCTATCTCCTGGTTTTGGTCGCCATCGTGGGCTCCCTCACCTGGTACGAGTACTGCTCGAACCTCCTGGGCCGGGAGAGGCTCGGCCTCTCCCTGGTCTCGATCCTCGGTTTTTGCTCGACCATGGCCGGGGCCACATTTTTCGGCACCGATGGCCAAACCCTGGGCCTTTTCGTCTGCCTGGTCCTGGGGGCCGCCTATTTCCTCCGCTCCCTCAACGCCCAGCAGGACCGGGTCTCGGTAAACGTCATAAGCCGCTACGCCCTGGGCCACCTCTACCTGACCTTCTGCCTCTCCTTCGTCATGCTCATCAAACAGTTCGCGAACGGGGCCCAATGGCTCCTCTTCGTCATCCTCATCACGGCCGCGAACGACACGGGCGCCTACTACGCGGGCACGAAACTGAAAGGCCCGAAACTGGCCCCCTCGGTCAGCCCCAACAAAACCATCTCCGGCCTCCTGGGCGGCTGCCTCCTCTCCACCGTCATCGGGGGCCTCTCGAAATACTACATCCCGGCCAGCCACGGCTGGCGGGAACTGGCCGCCCTCGGCCTTTTCCTCGGCCTGTGGGGGACCTTCGGCGATCTCTTCGAGTCGGGCTTCAAGCGGGCCATGGGCATCAAGGACACCTCGTCCATCCTGGCCGGCCACGGCGGCTTCTGGGATCGCCTCGACTCGCTCCTCTTTAACCTCCCCCCGGTCTATTTCTACGTCTACTGGCAGTCCCTGCCCTGACGGCCCACCGCCAGGGCACCGATTCCCGGCTTTCGCAACCACATACCGTTCACGGGTGATCAAAAAGCCTCCATGATAAAGCTGATGGATCTATTTTGCGGTTGCGGCGGCATGACCCTCGGGTTTTTGGACCAAAGCCATGCCGTCAAGGTCACGCCCATCCTGGCCATAGACATCGACAAGGATTCCGTGGCTACGTACAATGCTAACTTCGGGGCCCACGCCCTTTGCCAGGACATCGAAACCTTCGCCCAAAACGCCCCCATCCCCCAAGCCGACGTGGTCATCGGCGGCCCGCCCTGCCAGGGCTTCAGCCTCCTCAACAAAAAACGCGGCGGCGACGCCCGCCGCTCCCTGTGGAAGCCTTTCCTGGACATGGTCGAAAAATCCGCCGCCTCGATTTTCGTCATCGAGAACGTGAAGGAACTCCATGGCGCCCTTGAGTCCAGGGACATCTCCGACCACGCCAACCGCCTCGGTTTTACCGTCTTCTCGAGAATCCTCAACGCGGCCGATTACGGCGTGCCGCAAATCAGGAACAGGACCATCATAATCGGCCTCAAAAACCACCTGGGCCCGTCCCGGTTTCTCCCACCAATCCCTACCAATTCAACTGACGGGCTCGAAAAACCCAAGTGGCGGACCGTCCGCGAGGCCATTTCCGATCTCCCTGAGCCAACGGGCACCGAGATAAATTCCTCGGGCCCACCCCTTGACCTCCACTTCGGGCGCAACCCCACCCAAATCAGCCTCTCGCGATACAAACTAATCCCCTCCGGCGGGAACCGCTTCGATTTGGCCAAAAACGCCCCCGAGCTAACCCCACGCTGCTGGCTGAACAAAAAATCCGGCAGCACCGACCTATTCGGCCGCCTGCGCTGGGACCGACCCTCCGTGACCATACGGACGGAATTCTTCAAGCCCGAGAAGGGCCGCTACCTCCACCCCGATCAAGATAGGCCCATAACCCACCGCGAAGCCGCCAGACTCATGGGCTTCCCGGACTCCTTCCTCTTTTCCGGCAACAAAACCAGCATCGCCAAACAAATCGGCAACGCCGTGCCGCCCCTATTGGCCAAATCAATCGCCTCCTCGCTCTACCCGCTCTTTAAATAACCCTCTTTCCCCACCCCGGATCCGACATACGGCCCATCGCGCTAACACTCCCGCTAACGGACCCCTCCGTGTCCCTTAAATGATGTAACCCTCGCAACCTCGCCTGGCCGCCTCCGATCCCGCAATCAAGTAAAGGTAATCACCGTTCCCAAAAAAAACAACCCCCAGGCGAAGATTTTTC
>JAITKA010000140.1 GCA_031278635.1 Deltaproteobacteria bacterium
GGAGGACAAACCGTTCTCGAGAAAGGCAGTCTCAAAGCCGTGGTCAGTTTGTACGTTGACGGGGCCACCCCGGCCTTTAACGCCGGCGACACGGTTATTTTAATCGATGGTTCCGATGGAGCGATTTCTGGAGGCGTCGATAATGACAAGGCCCATGTCTCCCACGGCGCGACACTGAGCTATGTTTTTGACGTAAAGGTCGAGGGGAACCAACTCAAAGCGGCCCTGTCCGGGGAACCGAGCGTGAACCCCCAGGCCAAGGCCCTGCCAGAAGCCCAGCTTGCCGTTATGTCCGTGATCGGGCTGGGCGGGGAGCTCGCGGCCGGCCAGGGCATGGGCGAGGCGGTCAGGGCCGCCCGGCTGGCCAGCCTGTCAGGGGGTACGCCGTTGGCCTTGTTCACCTCGTTTTCCGGCGGCCGGTACCGCCTGGACACCGGCTCCCACGTGGACGTCTCGGGCTATTCCCTCATGGCCGGCCTAGCCTTCGGGGCTGACCTGGGGCCCGGGTTTCTGACCCTGGGCGCTTTCTTTGAGTACGGAAAGGGCTCCTACGACACCTACAATTCCTTCGCGAACGCCGCCCCGGTCCATGGAAGCGGCGATATCCACTACGTAGGCGGGGGCTTGCTTGGCCGGTTGGATATCGAGGGGGTCGGGCCAGGGCGGCTTTACCTCGAGGCCTCGGGGCGCATGGGCCGGGCCCGTAATTCATTCTCAAGCATGGATCTGACCGATTACCTGGGCCGGGTGGTGAGATTTGACAGCGGTTCCAGGTACATGGGATTCCATGTCGGAGCCGGTTACGTCTGGGAAATAACCGACGCGATCTCCCTGGACCTCCACGGCAAGTATTTCTGGACCAAGCAGGAAGGGGACTCCGTCACCCTGTCCACCGGCGACCCGGTAACCTTCAAGGACGCGTACTCCAGCCGGCTTCGCCTGGGCGGTCGTTTGTCCTTCTCGGTGAGCGGGCGCGTCAGGCCTTACGTTGGGGCGGCTTACGAGTGGGAGTTTGACGGAAAGTCCAGGGCCACGGCCCACGGCCGCCACATCCGGACCCCTTCATCCCGCGGGGGGACCGCGATGGGGGAGCTTGGCCTATCCATCACCCCCTCGCCCTCCTCCCGCTTCTCCATCGACCTGGGCGTTCAGGGATACGCGGGCAAGAAGAGAGGCGTGACGGGGAGCCTGGCCTTGAAGTACGTGTTTTAGGGGGCTTGCCTTGTCCCAGGCTGGCTGATTCGGCCCGTCCACGGGCCAGCCACCATCACCAAACATGGCCGTTACTGGCCCAAGCCCGAAAGGGGCGGCGAGAGCCGCCCCTTTCGGGCTTGGGGCCTCCTTGGTTGGCCATTATCCCGGAACTTTACCCCGATAACCTTTGGCCGTTTTTTCTTTCCCGCGAGTAATATCTTGACAAGGGGCGGGGCATTGGCCTATAATATTCATATATAGATCACTTGTCACATATAATGAACATAGGGCTTCCCGGCTATATGAATTGCTTTACGGTAGGTGGGGCATAAAAGGATCTATAAGCCGTCTGGCTAGGCGAGAACGTTGATAAGAAAAATTTAATAAGGAGAAATTACCCATTATCGCCTTATATTATATTTATAGGCGAAAATAAAGCGAGGATTTATGCGGAAGAGGATTACTTTTTTGGCGCTTTGTCTACTGGCCTTGGGGGTCTACTGGCCTTGGGTTTGATCGCAGGCCAGGCTTTGGCGGTTGACATCAAGCTGGCCCACGAGGAGATTACCGGCGGCATGGAAGACCTTTACGCCAAAAACTTCAAGGAAAGGCTCACCGAAAGGCTCCCTGACTGGAACGTCGAGATATACCCCGTCGGGGTTTTGGGCGACGCGCGGGACCAGGCCGAGCAAGTAATGAACGGGGTCATCAATTTCGACATCACCTGCTCGAACATCGGGGTTTTCATCCCGATGATCAGGATTTTCTCCGTCCCGTTCGTCTGGTCCAGCGACAACGCCGTGAACTCCCAGATAATGGAGTCAAGCCCGGCCCCGTATGACATCCTGGGGAAAGCCATCGAGGAAAAGGGGCTTAAATTATTGGCCGTTTTCCCTGAGGGCTGGCAGATATGGTCATCGAACAAGCCTTTAAAAACCCCGGAAGACTTCAAAAACCTGCGCATAAGGGTCATGGCCGATCCCTTGCTGGCCGAGGTATACAAAAGCTACGGGGCCAACCCCCAGCACGTCCCTTACGCCGAAATATACAGCGCCCTCCAGCTAAATCAGATAGACGCCAACATCCAGCCTTATTTCGCCCACGAGGAGATGAGTTTCTATGAGCAGCCTACATTACATGACCAACGCCTTCGAGATACCCTTCGCCTCGGCTTTCGTGGCCAACCTCGCATGGTTTAACGGCCTGACCCCGGAAGGGCAACGGGCGATTAAGGACTCGGCCAGGGAAGCCATCGCTTACATTATCTCCGAGGCCGATGCCATAAACGAGGCGGACAAGGCCTTGATGCTCAAAGAGCGCCCCAACATTACCTTTTACGACCTGACCAAGGAGGAGAGGGAAAAATTCGTGGCCCTGGCCGCCCCGGCCGAGAAAATGTTCATCGAGATGGCTGGCCCGGAAGGCGAAAGGCTTTTGGTCGAGCTGAAAAAGGAAATCAAGGATCTGGAAGCCAAGTCGGCGGAATAAAGCCCTAAATCGGGACCGGGGCCGGTCAACGGCCACGGTCCCGGAAGGATGGCGCGAGCCCATGGAAGAAATGGAAGAATACGTGGCGAGATCGGGAGCCGACAGTTACGGCCACGCGGTCGGGATTATATTGATTGACTCACCGACGCCTTTTATCCCCGGGGACGTCGGGAACGCCAGTTCTTTTAAATACCCCGTCCTTTACCGGACCGTGGAAGGGGTAACCGTGGACAGGCTAATCAACCGCTTCGATCCCGGCAACGCCGGGGCGGTGGTGCGGACGGCCAAGGACTTGGCCGCCCACGGGGTAAGG
Source organism: Deltaproteobacteria bacterium (assembly GCA_031278635.1). GTDB lineage: Bacteria > Desulfobacterota > Desulfarculia > Adiutricales > Adiutricaceae > JAIRNQ01. The sequence continues at coordinate 2,996 of JAITKA010000140.1, forward strand.
CTCGTAACCAGCGATTGCGGCTTCATGCTTAGGTTCCAAAAGGAGGTGGCCACGGCCTTGAAGGTCCCGGTCGCCCTCTCAAGCCTGTCGCAGCTCCCGTTTATCGAAAGCACCCTCGGCCGTGGCGACCGGGTCGGGGTGATCACGGCCAACGGTGAGAAATTCGACCGGGAGCTTCTGACCCTCGCCGGCATGCGCAACCCTGACGCGGCCCTGGTTCGGGGCATGGAGGGTTGCCCGGGGTTTAAGGGCCCGGCCCTGGAAAACACCCTTCGCCTTAAGCCTGGGCCAATCAGGGGACACGCGGTTAGCCTTGCCCGGGAGATGGTCGCCGGGGAACCGCAAATCAGGGCCATTCTCCTTGAGTGTTCGATGCTCCCGCCTTACGCGGCGGCCATCCAAAGGGCCGTGGGACTCCCGGTCTTTGATTTCATCACCATGATCGATTGTTTGGTCGGCGCCTCTTTCCGCAAAGACTTCACGGGCTTCTACTAAACCCGCCCAGGAAAATACCCCGGCGGGCCAGGCCGGCCGGGGTATTTGCGCGGTCAGGCGGCGGCGATGAGATCGATCTCGACGTCGAGGCCGTCGTCCAAGCCGGCCGCGGCCAGGGCGATGCGGGCCGGGGGGTTTAGGGGGAAGAATTCCCGGTAGACGGCGTTCATCTCGGGCTTGTGTTTGATGTCGCTCAGGTAGACGTTGACCTTGAGGACCTTGTCAAGGCCTGAGCCGCCGGCCTCCAGGATGGCCTTGAGGTTGGTCAGGACAAGCCTGGTCTGCTCGGCGATGGTCCCACGGACGGGTTTCCCGGTCGCCGGGTCCTCGGGCGTCTGGCCGGAGGCGAAGATTAGCCCGGCGTGTTTTATGGCCTGGGCGTAGGGCCCTGGCGGGGGCGCCTGGGGCGTGTATATGGTTTCGATGGGCATCGGCTCTCCTTTCGGGAAACGGTGTGGCCCGGGAGGGGGGCTATTTTATGGCGAGCTCCCTTGGGTAATCGACCAGACACTCGCAGCCGGTTTCGGTCACGACTATGGGCTCGCTGCATTCGAAACCGAAACGGTCGAGCCAGACGCCGGGCATGACGTGGATGGCCATGGAGGGGGCCAGGACGTTTTTGTCGCCGGGGCGGAGGCTCAGGGTGCGCTCCCCCCAGTCGGGGGGATAGTTAGACCCGAAGGCGTAGCCCATGCGGGATTCCTTGACGACCTTGGTGCCGCTGATGGCCTTGCGCCAGCGGGCCTCGACCTCCTCGCCCGTGACCCCCGGTTTTATGAAACCAAGGACCTGGTTGAGGCCGTCGATCACGGCTTTGGCCACGTCGGCCAGCTCGGCCGGGGGCTGGCCGATGATTAGGGTGCGGGAGAGCGGGGCGTGGTAGCGGTGGACGTTCCCGGCCAGCTCCAAAAGGACCAGGTCGCCCTTCTCGTAGGCCCGGTCCACCCAGGTGAGGTGGGCCGTGGAGGTCCTGATGCCCGACGGCATGATGGGCATGATGGCGGCGTAGTCGCCGGTGTATTCGCTGGTCCCCCGCAGCTGGGCCCGGACGACCTCGCCCGCGGCGTCGCCTTCCCTGACCCCGGCGTTTATGGAGTCCATGGCCACGCGCATGACGTTTTCCACAACCCTGGCCGCCTTTCGCATGTAGCCTATCTCGGCCGGGGATTTGAGTAACCTCACCCAATTGACCAGGAGGTTGGCGTCAAGGATGTCGGCTTGGGGGAGGTTGGCCGCGAGGGATTTGTGGCACTGGGCCGAGAAGTAGTAATTGTCGGTCTCGACCCCGAGGCGCCTTTTGTCGGCCCCGAGCTCGCGAAGGAGATCGGAGACGAAATCCATGGGGTGGCGAAGGTTGGACTGGACGTAATGGTCCTGGTAACCACGGATGGAGTCGTCGGAAAGCCAAGAGGTCAGGCGGGCGCCGTTTGAGTCCTGCATGCGCCCGAACCAGACGGGCTCCTCCCGGTCCATCAGGACCAGGAGGCCCTGGTGCACGTAAAAGGACCAGCCGTCGTAACCGCTCAGGTAATTTATGTTGGCCGGGTCGGTAACCAGCAGGACCTCGACGCCTTGCCGGTACATCCGTTCGCGGGTTTTGGAAAGGCGCGCCCGGTACTCCTCCAAGGCGAAGAACGGGTTGGGGTTCATTGGATCTCCCTTTCGGTTGAGTTTATGCGTCTATGAACCGTGAGTTTGGTTATATTCGCGGGCGAGGTTTAAAAGATTATCCATCCGGGCGTTGCCGCCGCTGATCACGATGACCAATGGGCCGGGGCCGGTTATCTTTCCCGCCTCCAGGGCCGCGAGGCCCACGGCCCCCGAGCCCTCCACGACCTGCTTATCGAAGAGCAGGGCCCCGGCCATGGCCCGGGCGATTTCCGCCTCTGTCACCTCGACGAAGCCGTCCAGGTGGGCCTTGGTCATCCGGAAGGTGTAGCGGTTATCAAGGCCTATCCCGCCCAAAAGGGCGTCGGCGAGGCTATCGGCCTCGGGTATCTCGACAGGTTTTCCCGCCTGGAGCGAGCGGATCATGGCCGGGGCCACGGCCATGGACACGCCGAGGGTTTTTATGGCCGGGTTTTTGGACTTGGCCACCATGGCCACGCCGGAGAATAGCCCGCCGCCGGAAAGGGGCACGGCCAAAACCGAGGCCTTGGGGAGCTCCTCAAATATCTCCAGGGCTATGGTCCCCTGGCCGCAAATGACCTCGAAGTCGTCGAAAGGGGCGACCATCGTGAGCCCGCGATCTTTTATGAGCTCCAGGGCCTTCAGGTAGGCCTCGTCCTGGCTTTGGCCGTGGGCAACCACTTCGGCCCCCAGGGCCCTCATGGCCTCGAGGCGAAAGGCCGGGACGCGCTCGGAGAGGCAGATGACCACCGGGATGGATAGCGAGCGGCCGAGGTAAGCCGTGGCCAAGCCATGGTTGCCGGTGGAAAAGGCTATGAGCCCGCGCCTTTTCTCATCATCGGATAGGGAGAGGATTTTATTAAGCGCCCCCCTGGCCTTAAAGGTGCCGGTGAGCTGGAGGTTCTCAAGCTTGAGATAGACCTTGTCGCCCCAGACGGCGCTTAGCCTCTCGGACTCGATGAGCGGGGTTCGGCGAACGACCGGGCTTATGCGGCGTTGGGCCGCCAGAACGTCGTCTATTGTGGGGAAAACGGTGGCCTTCATGTTTTTTTAGCCCCTAGTCCATGGGGTCTGTGGGGATGTGTTCGGGAAGAAATGATTCTTTAATCATTGATTCACCCGGCGTCCCGCAGGTAGCTTAAGGCGGTCCTGAGGAGCCATTCCAGGGCGATGGGCAGGGCGTCCTCGTCGATGGCGAACCTCGAGCTGTGGTGGGAGTGAACCGCCCCGGATTTCTCGCTGCCGGCGCCGATCACGGCCATGACGGAGGGGACCCGCGCGGAAAACTCGGAAAAGTCCTCCCCGCCCATGTTCTGGCACTTTTGGAGGCAATCGGGGCCGGCCGTGGCAAGGGCCGCGGCCCGGCCCAGGGCGGCCATGCGCGGGTGATTGTTCAGGGGAGGCTGGGAGCAATAGAAGTTTACCTCGGCCTCGGCCCGGTAGGCCTTGGCTATGTTCGAGGCTATTTCTTGGAGCCTTACGCGGGGTTTGTGGGGGCCGTCGTCCCGGCCGTCGAAGAGGTAGCGTATGGTGCCTTCCAGCTCCACGTCGTCGGGGATGACGTTGGCGATTCGGCCGCCGGTTATGCGGCCAAAGACAAGCGATGACGACAAAAGGGGGTCAAGCTCCCGGCTTTGGAGGGCCTGGAGGCCGACGACTATGTGGGAGGCGACCAAAATCGGGTCGATGGCCAGGTGGGGCGAGCCGGTGTGGCCACCCCGGCCCCGGACCTTTATGGTGAAATGGTCCATGCCGGCCCAGGTCATGCCGTCGTCCACGGATATCCGGCCCAGGGGGAGGGGGGCCCAGAGGTGGAGCGAGGCGGCGGCGGTGACGGTGGGGTTTTCCAGGACCCCGGCCTCGATCATGGCCAGGGCCCCCACCTCCTCCTCGTTGGGCTCGAAGACGAATTTTACGGTCCCCGGGAGGGTCGCCCGCATCGGGGAGAGGATTTTCGCGGCCGCCAGCAGTATGGCCACGTGCCCGTCGTGGCCACAGGCGTGCATGACGCCGGGGATCTCGGAGGCGAAGGGCAGGCCCGTCTCCTCTTGTATCGGCAAGGCGTCGAGGTCGGCCCGGAGGAGGAGGACCGGGCCCGGCTTGGCCCCGGCCATAACCCCCACCACCCCGGTGCCGGTCACGCGGCTCACCCCGACCCCGTCAAGGCCGGAGAGGGCCCGCTCGACCAGGGCCGCCGTCCCGAACTCCCGGTAGCCCAGCTCGGGCTGCCGGTGGATGAGCCTGCGCGTCCCCACCATGTGGGGCGTGGCCTCTCGTACCAGGCGTTTTATCTCGTCCATGTCAGGCCCTCCCGCCGGGATTGGCCCTGGACCCCTTAGGGGCCGGGGCGGCCCGGAAAGGGGTTAGGGGGTGAGGATGCCGCGAGGGTAGCGAGTCAGGGGCTCGCAGCCCGACTCGGTCACGAGGAAGGGCTCGCTGGACTCGAAGCCCAGATCGTCCTCCCAGATGCCGGGCATCAGGTGGAAGGCCATGTTGGGCGCAAGGACGGTCTTGTCGCCGGGGCGGAGGCTCACGGTCCTCTCGCCCCAGTCGGGGACGTAGCTGGCCCCTATGGAGTAGCCGAGGCGCGAGGGCTTGACCACCCCGTAGCTTTTGATGACGTCGCGCCATTTTTCCTCGACCCGCTCGGCGGTCACCCCGGGTTTGATGAACTCTAAGACCTTGGCCACGCCTTCCAGGACGGCCTCGGAGATATGCCGTAGCCTGTCCGGCGGTTTGCCCAAAAATACCGTCCGGGAGAGGGGGCAGTGGTAGCGTTTGTGGACACCGCACAGTTCCAGCAGGACCAGGTCGCCCTCGCGGTAGTCCCGCTCGGGATCCCAGCCCAGATGGGCGCAGGTGGTCCTTTCGTTTGAGGGCATGATGGGAAAGATGGCCGGGTGATCGCCCGGGGTCCCCGCCGGCCCCATGACGCAGGCCCGGTAGACGGCGGCGGCCGCGGCCCTCTCGGGCTGGCCCGGCCTTATGGAGGCGACGGCCGTGTCCATGACGTTCACGCAGACCTTGGAGGCCTGCCGCAGGTAGGCGATCTCCTGGGGCGACTTAACGAGCCTGCACCAGTTAACGAGGCCGGTCGCGTCGCCGGGCGGGGTCCCGAGTTCGTCGGCCAGGGTCGAGGCGCACTTGGCCGAGAACCAGTAGTTGTCCGATTCGGCGAAAAGCCTCTTTTTTCCCAGGCCCTTCTCGCGCAAAATGTCGGCCACGAAAGACATGGGATGCTTCAGGGGGTTTTGGACGTAGTCGTCGGCGTAAGGGCGTATGCCGTCCGCCCTTAGGTAGGTCGTGAGCTTGGCCCCGTTCCCGTCCATGCCCCGGCCCCACCAGATGGGCTCATCGAGATCCAGGGCCACGATGAGCCCCTGATGGACGTAGAACGACCAGCCGTCGTAGCCCGTCAGCCAGTGCATGTTGCTGGGGTCGCTGATCACCAGGGTTTCCGCCTGGCGCGCGGCCATGGCCGCCTTGACCTTGCCCAGCCTCGATTTATATTCCTCATCGGAAAAGTTCATGGTTTACCCTTATCCTTATGGCGCCGGCGTCAGCTCCAGCCGCGCCAGAGCATGGCCGCCCTGATTTTTTTGAGGGCCTTGACCCATGCGGCCTGGCGCATGGGGACGTTTAGCTCGCGGCTTATGGCCTTCGTCTCGAGGTAGACGCGGCGGACGCGGGACATCAGTTTCTCCCTGACCGTTTCCACCGACCAGTAGTCGTTTGAGAGGCCCTGGGTCCGCTCGAAGTCGCAGACGATCACGCCGCCGCAGTTGGCCACCACGTCCGGCACGATGGTCTTGCCCGAGGCGAGCAGAATCGGGTCGGCGGAGGGGGCGATGGGGGCGTTGGCCGCCTCGACCAAAAGCTTGGCCTTGATTCCAGGGGCGTTGGTGGCGTCTATGACGTCCTGGACGGCGGCGGGGATCAAGATGTCGCAATCGGTCCCCAAAATGGGCCCGGGCAAGGGCTTGGCCCCGGCGAAGCCGGACACGGCGCCAGATTTGGCGGCGTGGGCGAGGAGCTCTTTTACGTTTAGGCCCTTTTCATCGCATATGGCCCCGGTTAGGTCGCTCACGGCGATGACCTTGTAGCCCTTGGCCTCCAGGGTCAGGGCGGTGATTGATCCGACCTGGCCGAAACCCTGGACGGCGACCCGGCCCCCGGAAAGGCCGAGCTCGGTCGCGGCCAGATGGGCGAACTCGGCCACCCCCCAGCCGGTGCCCTCATGGCCGCCCTCGGATCCGCCCAGGGCCGCCGGTTTGTCGTTTATGGCCGCTGGGCTGTGGCAACCGCTGATCTGCTCGTACTCGTCCAGCATCCAGGCCATGGCCCGGGCGTCCGTACCGATGTCCGCGCCCGGCACGTCGGCCATGGCCCCCTTGGGCAAAAGGCGCCGGATGAAACCCCTGATGAGCCGCTCGTACTCGCCCTCGGACAGGCGGGAGGGGTCGGCCACGATGCCGCCCTTGCCCCCGCCGGCCGGTATGTCGGCCACGGCGTGCTTGACGCTCATGAAGAGCGACAGGGCCTTGATCTCCCCGGGGGTGAGGCCCGGGCGGACGCGGGTCCCGTCCTTGGTCGGGCCCGTGGCGTCCTGGTGGAGAGAGCGGTAGGCCGTGAAAAGTTCCTTGCGGCCGTCGTCCATGCGCACCGGTATGGTGAACTCGGTAAAGCGCATTGGGGTCGAGAGCCGCCTAAGCAGTTCCGGCTCAAGGTCCATGATTTCGGCGGCCTTCCTGAGGTTCAGGCGGGCCTCCTCCCAAACGTCGCTCATTTTCCCTCCCTAAATTATCCCTTGCCGACCCGATGTCGGTCAATATGTTTACCCGGCCAGAAAAGCGAGGCCGACCGAGCCTGCCGCATGGGCCGGCAGGCTCGGTTTGGAGGCAACGTTTTTTTCTTATGCCGGGACTCGTAAGCCAAGGGGCCCCGGGGGGGCCCCGTGGGGGCCACGTGGGGGGCCACGTGGGGGTTTTATTTTTTCTGGGCCGCCTCAAGGGCCTCGCGCTCTTTTTTCAACTCATCGAGCAGCCTTTTGCCCTGGGGGCCGGCCATATCGATGAATATGGCCTCGATCTGGGGGGCCTTGGCCCTGAAGGGCGCCTGCTCCTCGGGCGTGAGCTCGTAGAAGACCAGGCTGGGTTTCAGCTCTGACATTTTCTTCTGGCGCTCGGTATTCATCTTGTCGGATTGGGCGATGGTGTAGGCCACGGAGTCCTGGGCGGCCTTGACTATGGCGTCCTGGACCTCTTTGGTCTGGGCGTCGAACCACTCCTGGTTAACGACGAAGGTCGAGACGAAGGGCATCTCGAAGGGGTTGGTGAAATAACCCTGCTGCTCGTAGAAGCTCATCTCCTCATGGGCGAACAGGGGCTGGATGTTGGCGTCCACCTGGTTTAGCTGCAGGGCCGAATAGATCTCCGAGTAGGATATCTGCAAGGGGTTGGCCCCGTAGGCCTTGTAGATTTCCCCCAGGATAGGGTCGTTCATGATGCGGATGCGCAGGTTGGTAAAGTCGTCCAGGTTCCTGAGGGGCTTGTTGGAAGACCAATATTGCCAGCCCTCGGGGAATATGGCCAAAAGCTTCATGCCGTTGGCCTCGTAAGATTTACCCAAAATCTCATAGAGGGCTTTACTGCTGGTCATGAGCTGCTTGTTGACTTCCATGTCGTTGGACCAGATGTAAGGGACGCCGAAGATGCGGACCATGGGGATGAAGGCCCCCAGGTGGGAAGTGGGCATGTCAAACTGGATGACCCCGTTCATGACCTGCTCGGCCATGTCGCTGGCGTCGCCCAGAACGCCCACCGGGTAGATCTCCAGGTTCATTTCCGGGACGGCGGCCACGAGGAGCTCCTTAAACCGCTGGGCGAAGGTGTCCTGCACGCTTCCGGTTATCTCCTCCATCCCAAGCTTGGCCTCTATTTTCTGGGCGAAGGCCTGGGTCGAGCCGAGGGCGAAAAACGCCAATAAACAAACGATGGCGAAAACTTTAAGGTTTTTCATGAATACCTCTCCAAGTCATGGGCTTTATTGCCCGAAAAATCTCATTGGTTGCCGCGGGCCTTGTTTGAGGCTTTGGGGTCGCCACGGGGGCAAGCCAAACCGGGGGCCTTAGGGGGAGCCGACGGCTCACCTGAAGGCCAGATCCCTCAGCCACAACGATATCTGCGGGAACAGGATCACCAAAAGGACCGCGAACATGAAAGCCACCAGAAAACCCCAGATTCTGCCGATGGCCGAGAAATAGGATTGCTTAAAGACCGCCATGGCCGTGAAGATGTTACAGCCGAAGGGCGGGGAGACGGCGCCGATGGCCGCCTGCATGGTAACGATGATGCCGATCAGGACCGGGTCCAGGCCGTTGGCGATGACCTGGGGGTGGAAGATGGGGGACAGGATCATGATGGCCACGACGGAATCGACGAACATGCAGGCGAAAAAGTAGGCCAGCGATATGACTATCATCAGATAGATGGCCGAGGGGTCCGTTCCCAGTATGCCGGGAAGGATCTTGTCGGGGATCTTGGCGAAGCCGACCAGCCAGGAAAAAACCGCCCCCATGGCCAGCAGTATGAACACCACCCCGGTCACGAGGCCCGTGGATAGGGCGATCCTGTAGATGTCCTTTATCGAGAGGTTGCGGCATATGACCACCTCGACGAGTATGGCGTAAAGGACGGCCAGGGCCGAGGCCTCGGTCGGGCTGGCCGTGCCCGTGTAGATGGAGCCCAGGACCAGGATCGGGAAACCCAGGGCCAGAACGGCTTTTTTGAAGGAACGGGCCTTCTCGCCCCAGCTGGTCTTGGCGTAAGGCTTAACCTTCATCTTGCGGACGGCGAAATAGCAGTACATGGCGAAGAGGGCGAAGACGAGGAGCCCGGGCCCTATCCCGGCTATGAACAGCTCGCCCACCGAGCTCCCCGTGACCACGCCGTAGATGATCATGGCTATGCTGGGCGGGATCAGGAGGGCGATGCCGGCCGAGTTTATTATCAGACCGGTTACGAAACCCTCGCTGTAGCCGTCCTCGATCATGCGGGGCCTAAGGCTCCCGCCTATGGCCACGACGGTCGCCTGGCAGGAACCGGAGACCGACCCGAAGACCGTGCAGGCGGCCACGGCCGTGATGGCCAGTCCCCCCCTGATGTGCCCGAAAAAGCTCAGGACCAGATCCGTGAGCCTCCGGGCCGCCTGGCCGCTGGAGATGATGTCCGCCGCGAAGATAAACATCGGGACCGCGACCAGCGAGAGGGGCTTGACCCCGGCCAGCATCTGCTGGGTGAGGTTCATCGGGTCCATGTTTGGGTAGTAGACCCAGAAGGCGGCCACGGGGGCCATGACCAGGCCCACCATCATGGGTGCGCTCAAAAAAAGGAGCGCCAGCATAAGCCCGAACAGGAGGACTACCATCTCAGAGCTCCTTCCCGGCTACCGGGCCGGTTGGCGGGCCCTCTTCCGGCCCGGAGGGCGGGCCCTCTTCCGGCCCGGGGGCCAGGCCCGCGAACGGGCCTGGCTGGGGACTTCCCTCGAAGTCGCTCGCAAGGGGCACGGTGAAGGAAATCCAGGGGCCGGGGCTTATGATATTCCTGGCCAGGGCCAGGGCGTACTGGATGCCGGTCAGGAACATCCCCAGGGGCATGACCATCCAGACGTACTGGACGGGGATCTGCAGGATGGGGGAGACGCGGTGGAGGCTCGCGACCTTAAGGACGTAACGGAAGGATAGATAGGCGAGGTAGAACATGACCGCGGAGGTCAGGGCCGCGACCACGATGGCCAGGGCCTTGCGGGCCTTGCCCCTGAGGGCGTCGCTCAGCATGGACATGCGGATGTGCATGCCGGTCCTGGCGGCGTAACTGGTGCCCAGGAAGGTGATGAAGAACATCAAAAACTGGCTCAGTTCCTCGGTTGGGGGGAGGCTGGAATTGAACATCCTCAGAACGACATTTGAGCATAAGACGCAGGCGAGCCCTATGACGCTAAAGGCTACCGATTTCTCCTCCAGGTGAAAGACCGCCCGGTCTATCCCTGTCAGCAATACGGCCAACGGCGATCGTTTCGTCATGGTTTCCTCCGCGTGGTTAGATTATGCCCCTACCCCGATGTCGCCCGAGGGCCGGCCCCGCTTGCGACCGTTCAGTCAACCGCGGGGAGGGTCAGATCGGCCGGGCCCTGCTCCGAGAGCCTCAGCTCCGGGGCCCTGCGCTCGACGATCTCCCTTAGGACGCTCCCGATGCGCACCTTCGCGGCTATCCACTCATCGTGCTGGGCCGCGCTCACCCAGGGCTTGTAGATGTCGGCCTCCGAGGTGCCGGGCTCGATCTTGAAGTAGACCGGGCTCGCCACCCTGGCCACCTCCGGGGCCTCGTAGGCCCTGAACATCCCGCCGAAGGAGTCGACTATGATCATGTAGACGTCCATGGGCATCCTGACCGCGGCCCGAATGGAGCCAAGGATGGGCAGGCTCACGTCGCTTATGGGGTTCATGGTGTTGGCCCCGAGGTCCTCAAGGAGCTTGGCCCCGGCGGCGCTGCATTGCCCGCCGAAAACCGACCACTTGAAGATCGTCTCCTTGGGGATGAAGCCATCCGCCCTCATCTGGGCCAGGAGGCGCAAAAGGCCCTCGTCGTAGACCAAAAAGCCCCTTATGCCAACCTCAAGGCAACGCATCATGTCCTCAACCCAGTAGGAGAGGTTATCGCTCCCCCGGAGCCTCGGCCCCTGCGGGGCCCCTTCCGGGTAACCCAACTCCCTGGCCCCCACGTCCCAGCCCTTGCGGTGGCCGATGACCATGACCAGCTCGACCCTCTCGTCCCGGGCCCGCTTGGCCAGATCGACCATGTCGGCCCGGGGCATGTAAGTCGAGCCGCCCACCGTGCAGATGGCCCGATGGATGGGCAGCTTAACCTTCCTGGCCTCTTCCATCATGGTCACGAAATTGGAATGGTATTCGATGCCGGCGATTTCCATGCGATAATTGGCCCCATCGGGAAAGGTGAGGGGGCTTGTGGGCAAAGCGTAAGCGTCCCTCCCCGGTAAGCCCTGCTTTTCCATGAACCGTTGGATCTCGTCGAGGCGTTTGGCTGTGAACATTCGGGTTCTCCTTTGGAAATTAAAAATCCCACCCTCCGGCCCGGGCCAATACGGCCCGGCCCTCAGGCGACGCTGACATTGAACGATGCGGGCGCGGCTATCTATTCACTATATGTGACTGATGTTCTTTATATGAATATTATCGCCCTGGCTACCCGTCATGTCAAGCGTTTTTTCGATTATCGTCAAAAAATTTTTAAACGGCCCCAAAAAGCCCCGCAGGTTAAGGATAAGCGAGAAATGGCGACCGGTTAGGCTAGTAAGGCGCGGCTTTTTCGGTCATACGCCCCTAAAAGTGCCCCAATCCCGGCCCGCCTGGTTTTTTTTCTTCCCCCGTGGCCCCGCGCCCCCCTTGATTTCCCGGCCCAGGGCCCGTATAATATTCACTATGTGTGACTGACGTTTACTGGTTAAACACGCAACCATCGTGCCAGAGCCCGCCCGTCCGGTCCGATTTGGGCCCAAAGTGCCCCAGCCACGCCATTCCCGGGCCTTGGGTGAACTTTTTTTACCCAGAATTGTGGGCGCTTGGCTTTGACAAAAAATCACCTCTGCGGGGGATCGGGCCACCTATTTTCGACATATTTGTCGGTTTCTTTGCCGTAATGGCCCCTCCCGAGCCGGTTATGGCCAGACGCAAGGGAACATTTCGACATATCCGTGACTTTCTCCCCAGGGAGGCCTGCCTGGGGGCAGGCCTTGATTGTACGGTGAGGGTGTGGTAGAAACTTTGGTTAAATCGCCATGGGGGCCGAACCGGCCGGTCAAATTAACCGCTTCGAATCAAAGGCAAAATTATCCGCTCGTTTGCTGATTTTGGTTTTATCCGGGGGGTCGTTCGGCTTTGGGCGGGGGGAAGATTTTGAAAATAATTATCGAAGGTTAGGCCAATGGGGGAAAAGAAATACTACCAGATCTCCTCTCTGGAAAAAGGGCTGAAGGTCCTTGAGGCCATCGTCGAGCACGGCCGGTTGACGGTCACGGGGGTGGCCAGGCTCCTGGGCATCAACCGGGCCAGTTCCCACAGGTTCATAACCACCCTACGGGATTTGGGCTACGTCAGGCGCGATGCCCACGGCGACTACGAGGCCACCTTCAAGCTCCTCGAGCTGGGCATGACCCAGGCCGACAAGTTCGAGATAAGGCGCATGGCCAAGCCGGTCATGAGGGATCTGGCCGCCGAGTTCGACGAGACGGTCAACCTGGGCATACTCGATAACGATCAGGTGGTCTACCTGGACAAGGTCGAAAGCCGCGAGCTTTTGCGCATGGACTCGGGCGTGGGCACGACCAGCCCGCCCTACGCCACCGCTTTGGGCAAGGCCATGGCCGCCTACCTCCCGGCCAAGGACCTCTCGGATCTCGTGGACAAGTTCTCCTTTTGCGCCCTTACCCCAAACACCATCACCTCAAAGGAGGCCTTCCAGGTCGAGATGGAGGCCATACGGCGTAAGGGTTACGCCGTCGACAACGAGGAGCTGGCCCTTCACCTTTACTGCATCGCCGCCCCCATTTTCGATTTCAACGGCTACCCTTCCTACGCCATGAGCGTCTCCGGCCCGGCCAGCCGCATCAAGACGCTCAAGGACATCCCGGCGAGGCTCGTCGAGGCCACCCGAAAACTCTCCGGCCAGCTTAATTCCAGGGGTTCCGTCAAGATTTGACCACTCCCTCCCCCGCCCCGCAAATCCCAGGGACGGCCGGGCCCTAGGCTTGGCCGTTTTGTGAGCATATGTCACGCGCATCGAACGATAGCCCCCTATCGGCCCCGGTCCAGGCCCCGGCCTCCCGCCGCGGCCTGGGCCTGGCCGTGGCCTCGCCGTTTTTCTTCGCCGCCACCAATAACGGGATCCGCATAGTCAGCTCAAACGTGACCATTTTCGGCCTCCTGTTCCTAAGGGGCCTTGTGGGCGTGGCCCTGGTCGTGGCCATCTCCCGCCTGGCCAAGATAAGCCTCACCTTCGAGAAGCCGGGCCTTTTGGCCCTGATCGCCCTGACCGGGGCCTTCGCCAGCTCGGCGACCACCACCTCGATCACCATGATCCCCCTCTACCAGGCCGTGGTCATATTGTACCTGTACCCGGCCATGTCGGTGGTCATGGCCAGGGTCATCCTGGGCGAGCGCGTCTCGGTCAAAGGCCTGGCCGGGGTCCTGACGGCCTTCGTCGGCTGCGTGATTTTGGTCCTGCCGGATCGGGGCGCCGGGATCGGCTTTTCCTGGGGCCACGCCATCGCCCTTTTGGGTTCCGCCCTCTACGCCCTCTCTTTCGTCCTCACAAGGCGGCTTGGCCAGGGCCACTGCGGCCTTGAGCCCTTTTTGTTTTACTGCGTGGCCTGCGCCCTGGTTTCCTGGCCCCTGGCCACCATTTTCGGCAAGGGCTTCGGCATCGACTCGGCCGGGGAGGTGGGGATCGGCCTGATCGTGGCGTCGCTGGCCGCCATTGGCCAGGTGATGGTCTTCGCCGCCCTAAAGTTCCTCCCCGCCTACAAGGTCGGGGTCTTCGGGACCCTGGAGATTTTCTGCGGCGCCCTCTCCAGCTGGCTTATTTTCTCCGACCCCCTCACCCCCACCGGGGCCTTGGGGGCCGCCATCATAGTCTACGCCGCCTTCGGCTTCCGGGAGCGACCCAAGACCCTGGCCGCCCCCGCCTAAAGGCCAAACCCCTCCCCGGCCAGGGCCAGAAACGCCGTGAGGCCCAACAGGTCGGCGCTCCCGCCTGGGCTTATGTTCCTTTCCGCGAACTCGCGCTCCATGGCCACGACGGCGGCCCGCCCTTCCGGCGAGCGCATGCCCCCGGCGGCCATGGCCGCGGCGGCCCTGGACCTGACCTCGGCGAGGACGGCGGGGGAATGCCGATGGGCCACGTTGGTGTCCTCGCAGTGGGACATTATTTCCAGGAGGGTGTGTACCAGGCGGTCGTTTCGGGGGAGGTCGGCGCAGGCTTCGTAAAGCGGCAGGGCGATGTCAAAGACGATGGGGAAACCGGCCTCGGCCTCGGCCCGGACGCCGGGGAGATCGTGGCGCAGGTAGACGAGTTCGCCATGGGTCGGCTGGTTTTTGAGGGAGAGTTTGGCCCGGTCGAGATCGGTGGCCACGAGCCCCTCGGCCATGGCCCGGACGGTCCCGGGCAGATCGCCCCGTTTGCCGCCCCGGGAGAGGACCATGGCCATGGCGGCGACGGCCAGGCCCAGGACGAAGATGGCCCCCTTGTGGGTGTTGACGCCATCGGTCTTCCGGTACATGGTGAGCTCGGCCCGCTTCCCCATGGGGCGAATCGCGGCGAAGATTTCCCTGGGCGGGCGGCCCGAGAGCCCGGCCGCGGCCATGAGGGCGAAATGCTTACCCAGGGCGCAGGCGCTATCGACGAAGGAGTAGTAGTCCATGTCGGCGTGGGCCCCGGTCGAGACCGGGGTAACGAGGCCGGGGGCCGGGAAACAGGAGACCTCGTAGATCAGGGCCTGCGTGGCCAGGGAGGCGATGTCCATGGCCAGCCCGATATCGCCGGGGCCAAGGGCGGCGAGCCGGCCCAGTGGGTCTGGTCCATCCGTCAACCGTTTCACCTAATCGCCCCGGGTTGCCTTCGGGCCAGCCCGGCCGGGCGCCAATAGATAGCCCTCGGCCATTTTGGTCATGATCCCCAAAACTTCCCCCGCATCGTGCCTCCCGGAAAGGCGGCAGCGGGCCACCTCTTCCCCGCAAACGAGGCAGGGCCGTTTAGGGGCCCCCACGGCCTCCCGGCCCAAGGGCTCGCCGCCCGGGCCCAAAACGTCAATGTCCATAAGGCGCCCCAAGGGGTGGTCGCTCTCGATCCCCATGGCCAGGCGCTTCAGCCGGGCCGGGTCCGCTTGGACGATGAGCCAGGCCTCGTGGCCGGCAAGGCTACTGCCGACGTGGCGGTGGCTGACGGGAAGCCCCAGCCGGGCGATCTCCCCCTCCAGGGCCCCAAGGCCCGCGGCCAGGACCCCCTCCCAGGGGCCCGAGAGCTTGTCCGGGCCGGGCACGTTCACGGAAATCGCGACCATAGGCCCCTTGAAGCGACTTATCGCATCCAGCTGCCGCAGGAAACGGCTTTCCCGGGCCGCCAAAAGGCCCTGGATCGTCCCCTCGTCGGCCGCGACATCCCGCCCCGCGCGGCTCATGGCTTTGGGTCCCCGGCCTTGTGGGCCCGGAGGTAGTCAAGCGTCGGCCGCGGGGCCAGGTCCGAGACCGTGGCCCAGTCACCGGCCCGCCAGGCCTCCCTGACGAGGGAGGCGCTGATGGCCTGGCCGGCGATGCCGAGCCTGGGCATGACCTCGACCCGGACGCCCCGCCTTGGCAGGACATCCAGCAAGGTTTCGTTGTAGGCCCGGGTGACCGGGCAGTTTGGCTCCTCGCCCAGGTAGCGGGCGGAGATATCCAGGGCCGGGGCTATCCTGTCCGCGAATATGGTCGCGTCGAGGCGGGCCTGGGCCATAAGCCCATCTTCGCTTTTGAGGAAATAATCCGGGAATGTGGCATCCGATATTGAGTATTTGCCGGAGGGGACGGCCCGGACGTTCGGGAGGGCTTTGAGGCCTTCCCGGGCCAGGCGAAAGCGATCGGCGAAGGGTATGTCCGAGCGGTCCTCGCTCACGATCAAGACGACCACGGCAGGGTTTTCTTCCGAGGCCCGCCTGACCAGGGCCTCGTGGCCCTTGGTGAAGGGGTTGCAGTTCATGACCAGGGCGGCCCTCCGGGGCGGCAGGTCGCGAATGGCCCCGGCCGTCTCCCGGCACCAGCCGTCGATGGAGCCAAGGCCGGTCTCAAGCAGGGCCACGCCGGGCTCGGCCCTGGCTATCTCCCCGAAGCCGAGGGAGGCGAACATGGGGGCGCTTTTTGGCGTGGTGAAGACGAAAAAATGGACCATGCCCCGGCGGGTCTGCTCGCCCATGAGGGCCGTGACCACGGTCGCGGTCACGCCCTGGCCCCGCTCGCCCTCGCTCACGGCCATGTTCCTTAGGACCTCGCCCTTAAAGGAGCCCGTGGCCACGATGGCCCCGCCGCGCCGAAGGACGACCGAGTAATCGAGATCCGTCCCGTAGCCGAGGCCGAAGCCTTCCAGGAACCCCGAGACCTCCCGCACCTCCCGCCTGGAGCCAAGGTCAACGACCTCCAGGGTCAGATCGCCATCCAAGCCGACACCCCCCAAGCCCGCCAGCGGCCCCAAACGGGGCCTATTCGGCGGCTTCCCTGACCACGTCGATGATGGTCCCGTCCCGGTATTCCACCAGGGCCACGATCCGCTCGCCCTGGGGGATTCGTTCCGGGACCCCGGCAATGGACTGGGCCAAGGCCTTAAGCTCATGGATATCCTTTACCTCAAGGCCTGCCTTGATGAAACGCTCCCGGAGCTCGGGCCTTTCCGGGTTAACGGCAAGGCCGTATTCCGTGACCAGGACATCGACCGTCTCGCCCGGCGTTGTGGCCGCGATGACCCTATCCACCACTATCGGCAGCCTGCTTCTCAAAAGCGTGGTCACGATGACGGTCATCTTGGCCCCGGCGGCCGTGTCGGGATGGCCGCCCGCGGCCCCCATGAGGACCCCGTCCGAGCCTGTGACCACGTTCACGTTAAAACCCACGTCTATCTCCGTGGCCCCGAGGATGACAACGTCCAGATCGTTCACCAGGCACCCGGGGTTAAAGGGGTTGGCGTAGAGGTCGGCGCTGACCTCCAGGTGGCTCGGGTTCCGGCCCAGGGACCTGACCGACTCGAGATCGAAACTCTGGACGTCGTAAAGGTTTTTGAATAGGCCCTCTTCCAGCATGTCGACCATGTAGCCGGTGATGCCGCCCAGGGCGAAGCCGCCCCGTATCCGGCCCTCCCGCATCATACGCCCGACGTAATGGGCGGCGGCCAGCGAGGCCCCGCCCGCGCCCGTCTGGAAGGAAAAGCCGTCCTTCAGCAGCCCCGAGGCCAAAATGGCCTTGGCCGCCGTGTCGGCGATCTTAAGCCCCACGGGATCCTTGGTGACCTTGGTCGTCCCCGAGACGATGCCCTGGGGATCGCCCAGGCTATCGACCGTGACCACGAAATCGACCTTGTTTTGGGGGATGGAGGCCGGGGCCAGCGGGAAAGGCACGAGGTTGTCGGTGACCGCGACCACGACCGAGGCGTAATCCGCGTCCGAGAAGGCGTAGCCAAGGGAGCCGCAGGCCGAGGGACCCGACACCCCGCTTACGTTGCCCCGCTCGTCCGCCGCCGGGGCGGCGACGAAAGCCACGTCCACCCTATGCTCGCCCCCGGCCATGGCCCTTGGCCTTCCGCCGTGGGTATGGAGGACCACCGGGCCCGGCAACAGGCCGCCAGAGATGGCCACGGCCAGGGGGCCGTAGACCCCGCTCGTCCGCAGGGAAGTCACCACCCCGTTATTAATGTGCCCGATCATGGGCGCGTGGGTGGCGAAGGCCGCCGTCAGGGAAACCCCGATGTCCTTGAGCCCCAGCTTCGCGGCCACGGCCAAAACCTGGTTTACCACCTCATCGCCATTCCTGAGGTGATGATGAAAGGAAAAGGTCATGCCGCTTTTAAGCCCAAGTAGCTTAAACAGCTCCTCAAGGCCTGAACAAACCTTGACGGCGCCTGGCCTTGAGGCCCTGATCGGCGGCCCGTAGGCGTTGCCCCCCGGGAGGGTGGCGAAGGCCCCCCGGTAATGTTTGACCTGGCCGAAACCCTCGATGTAATCCGGTATATCCCTACCAATCGCGTTAATCATTTACCTCACCCGTCTAACGAAACGTTACATGTTACGCCGCAAGGCCCCGGCTTCCGTGGCCCTTATTTTCCCGTCACTCATCCCCGGCGCCGGGGAGACCGAGCTTTTCGGCCAGCTCCATGACCTTTTCCGCCCGCTTGGCCACCGGCGCGTCGACCATCTTGCCGCCCACCGAGGCCACCCCCGAGCCTTCCCTCTCGGCCTGGCGCAGGCTTTTCAGCACCAGCCTGGCGTAGGCTATCTCGCCGGGGCTCGGGTTAAAGGCGTCGTTAATCGTCTTCACCTGGCGGGGGTTGATGGCGGCCTTCCCGGTAAAGCCCAGGTTCTTGGCCAGGAGCGAGTCCGCGGCCAAACCCTCCTCGTCGTTAACGTCGGTGAAGACGGCATCGAAGGACTCGATGCCAGCGGCCGCTGCCGCGTTGACCACGAGCGATCTGGCCACGGCGATCTCGTGCCCGGCCTTGGTTCGCAGGGAACCGACCATGGCCGTGTAGTCCTCGGCCCCCATGAGCAAGCCCATTAACCGCTCATGGGATCTGGCGATGTCGTAAGCCTCGGCCAGGCCCTGCGGGCTTTCTATGATGGCCAGGATGCCGATTTTCCCCTGGTAGGGGCCTTCCAGCCCGTCCAACAGCCCGGCCAGCTCCACGATGTCCTGGGCCCTGTGGACCTTTGGCAGCATCAATAGATCGGGGCAGCTGGGCACGATGACCTCCAGATCGGCTTGGCAAAAGGTGTCCAGCGAATTCAGCCTCACGCATTTATCCACCCGGCCGTAATCTACCTCGGCCAGGGCCATGGAGACCAGGTCCCGGGCCGCGTCCTTCTCCGAGGGGGCGACGGCGTCCTCGAGATCGAAAACCAGCACGTCGGCCCCGAAAAGCCCCGCGGTCTGGACCATGCCCGGGTTGTTGCCCGGGACGAACAGTATCGAGCGGCGAACTTCCATGGTCAGGCCCCCCTTTCCGGCCCGATGCCGGCCCGCTCCAAGGCCGTGACCATCCTCGCCCGTATGGCGTAAGGGAGCGCCCCCCTGTCTATGGCCTTGACGTTTACGTCGGTAACGCCAAGGGCTTTGGCAGCGTCGGCGATCGTCGCGGCTATGGCCGCGCCGTACTGCTTTTTCACGATGCTCTCCAAGTCCAGGTTAATGCCGTTCTCCCCAGGCTCGACTATGATCATGACGTCGTTAGACTCTAAGGTACCCGCCTGGGCGGCTTTCAATACGCTTTTCAAGGCTCTCTTCTCCTAAAAATAGTTTAAAAGAATTAATTATGCCGAACTTTGCTCTTGCAATTCCACATACCGATTTAAATTCACATTCTGTTAAAATTTTTATCACAAACCTGATCATATCCAAGTTTATAGAAGCAAAAATCAATTCCTTCGCTTATATTAATTTTTTATTTTAATAATTAATATCTTTTACATTAAATTGCATAGAATTATAGCATGTAAAATTTTGCCAGTCAAGCATTCATTTCCATTTACCCATCCCCACCCCCAAGCTAACCCCCAAGCAAACGTTCGCCTGGCCCTCCTTCGCCTGGCCCACGGCCCTCCCGAATCCCTCCCCTCACCCGCTTACTTGCCCCACCCACGGCCATTCCCTCGCCCACGGCCTTGCCTCGCCCACGGCCCTTCCCTCTCCCACTGTCCTTGCCCTGGCCAGCCCACCACCCACGGCCTTGCCCTGGCCGGCGGCCAAATAAATTTTGTCAAAATCAGTTTTTTGACAAAAGTTTTTTTGGCCTCGGAAAGGTCTAACAATAGGTCACTTCAGAGCCGGCCTATGCTTTTAGCCCTAAATTACGGCATTTTCGAGGAGAAAATTTTTTTATCCATCAAAATGGGATTTTTTGGGAATTACCTTGGCCACTAGGTATTTTAGGTTTGTAACCTAGCAGAGATACTGGATAAAAATTTTCTTTGATCTTGCTGCTAAAAAATCAAAATACTATTGCAATTGAGAATCAGTTAGTTTAAACTAACAAACGCGTCGTTAATCAAAACGCCCCTCCGGGGGTACGAAAAAAATCCGCTCTATACGCTCAGAACGGCCCCGATAGGGTCGCCAGGAAGGAGAAACGAATGGGCAACGTATTGATAGTTTACGGTTCGACCACGGGAAACACCGAGTGGGTGGCCGGTCAGTTGTCGGAACAGATCAAAGCGGCCGGGCATACCGTCCAGACCGCCAAGGCCGGGTCCATCGCCCCGTCGGGTTTGTGCTCGGGCAAAGACATGGTTTTGTTCGGCTGCTCCACCTGGGGGCAGGACGAGATCGAGCTCCAGGACGACTTCATCCCCCTCTTCGAGGCTTTCGACTCCATCGGGGCCTCCGGGGTCAAGACGGCCGTTTTCGGCTGCGGGGACGAGGACTACACCCACTTCTGTGGCGCGGTCGACGCCATAACCGATAAACTCAACGGCCTGGGCTCCAAGGTCGTGGGCGGCAAGCTCAAGATCAACGGCGACCCCGGTGATTCGGCGGATGCCATCAAAACCTGGGGCCAAGGCATCATATCGTCTATCTAAAGCCTACCACCGGCCTTGATCGCGCAAATTCTCACCTGGCCGGAACCGCACGCGCTTAAATAATGGTGGATCAAATGGATACCGAAATCGCATTGTCTAGGATGTTCAACAATGTCTGGCCTCACCTTGGTGAAAGGGAGAGGCGCCTGGTGGCCGCCAGCGAGGCCAGGAGGATTGGCCGCCGGGGCATATCGATGGTAAGCAGGGCCTGTGGCCTGTCGAGGGTCACGATAACCAAAGGGATCAAAGAGCTTGACGAAGCCCCTTTGGCGCCGGGCAAAACCCGCCGTTCCGGGGCCGGCCGGCCCCGGGTCGAGCGGGTCGACCCGGACATCTGGTCCTGCCTGGACCAACTGTTGCGCGAGTCCTCCCCCAACGGCACGCCCAACATACTTTGGACGGTCAAGAGCACCCGGAAGCTGGCCAAGGAGCTGACCGCCTCCCACCATCGCATCAGCCATGAGAAGGTGGCCCAGATCCTAAGGCAGAACGGCTACAACCTCCAAGGCACCAGGCGCAACGACGAGAACCGCCTCCAGCCCGATCGCCAGGCCCAGTTCCAATACCTGGAAAGCAGGGTCAGCGAGCGCCTGGATGAGGGCCAGCCGGTCGTCAGCATCGAGTCCCGCCGCCGCGACCCGATCTTCGTTTCCGCGGACTACGGTCACGCCAAAGACGGCAACATCGACCGTATCCTGGCCGGCGAGTTCCCCACCGGGGTCTACGACCCCTTGCTGGCCAGGGAAACCGTCAACGTCTCGACGGCCATGGAGGCCCCAAGCTTTACCGCCGACTCGCTCCTGGGTTGGTGGCTGGTCGAGGGCCAGGAACTGTACCCCTCGGCCAACTGCTTTTTCATCACCGCGGACGGCTGCGGCTGCTCCCAAAAGTTCTCATGGAAGGCGGAGATCCAAAAGCTCTCCAACGCCCTGGGGCTACCCGTCGAGTTTTGCCGCTTCCCTCCGGGCACCTCCAAATGGAACCGGCCATGCCAGCGGCTCTTCTCCTTCGTCTCGTCCCATTGGAAAGGCGAATCAGAAAGGGATTACGAGATTTCGGCAAAATTGCTCAACCCCCCCGAGGAAACCAGGACCATGGCCCTGGGCCTCCGGCTCGACCATACCCATTTCCAGCCCCATACGCGCTCAGCCGAGGACGAGCGGGGCCTTTCGCTACTCCCATCGGAGTTCCATGGGGATTGGAACTTCACCATCAACCCCGAGTCTTTCGGGCCCTTCCGATTGTCAACGGCCTTTGAGCAAAAGTCCGTCTCCATGTAGGCCTTCCATATTCCCACCTAGGAGTCTCCCCCTCCGAAGTAGGCCGATTAGTCAACCCACATTGGCTAATCGGCCATTTTTTCGCCCATGGGCCGCACCTTCCCGCGCCGCCCAACCATTCCCCCGAAGCGAGGCCCAAAAACGCGCGCCTCGGCCGCTCAGGCAAAATACCCGGCCCGAAAAACCCCGGCCCCATTTACCCAAATGATTGCGACTCTCCCATGGGGCAAAAGACCGCAAGTATTGTTGGGCTTTTTACATAAAAAAAACCCCCACGGAGGGGCTAGGCTCCGTAGGGGCTACCATTAACCAAAAACCGGGGTTACCCCCGGGAAAGGAGTGTATTATTTTTACGCCAAGGTGGCGAAAATGTCAAGCGATATTTTGTAATGACATAATGCGCATAAGGCGGGCCGCCATCGTCGACCCCTCTGGCCAATGCCGTCTTCCCGCTCGCCCACGGTCGAAATCGAGCCTCGGCCGCTCAGGCAAAAACCCCGGCCCCTTTTATCCAACCGATTGAGACTCTCCCATGAGGCAAAAGGCTAAAAGTCATTTAGGCTTTTAAACATAAAATGACCCCTACGAAACAACACCACATAGTTCCGTAGGGGCTCACTTAACCAACAACCGGGTTACCCCGGCAAAGGAGATAATTATCTTACGTCACGGTCGCGAAAATGTCAAGCGATATTTTGTAATGTCGCAGGCAAAAGCAAATCAATGACTTTCCTGACTCTTACCTTAACGCTAGACGCGTAATCGCGCGTATGTTCGCGCGAGAGGTGCGCGATAAGCCAAGGACCTAGAGTCATCCGGGGAGGTTGACCTCCCCGGATGACTCTAGGCGGAATTGCGATAAGCAGGTAGCGCGGGAATAGCCAAAAATGGGAAGAAATTATTTTTGATGGTATTTTTGCTGATATCTATTCAGAATTCAGAAATTTTTCGTAAGAAAATTAGTATAAAAAAATTAAGGTTTATATTTTGGAGTAGAAGGTGTCGAAGACGTAGCTGAAGAATTGTTTTTATCTACGGGAGGTTGTAAATTCTTAAGTTTTTCAACACAAAACTTGTGAAGGACAGGAATGTCTCTTACTACAGTCTCCCAAATTAATCGTAAATCCATATCAAGATAACCATGGACAAATTTATTTCTCATACTGATAATATCACGCCAAGGAATGACTTCTTTAGTTTTAAGTTTAAATTCATCAGATAAACTATTAACTATTTCACCAATTTGAAGAGTGGAAAAAAGAAATTGTTTGTTGATAATCTATATCTTTTAAAAAAATATCATATTAATTACCAAATCTATTAACACTATCGTCTATTATTATGCAATTTTAAGGATATGTTGTAAATATGTAAAATCATTCTTTTTCATAAAGTATAATCATTTCTTTAGATACTATCTCAATAAAAAGTGGAGATTGAACTTTATTTCTAGGAAAAAACAACTGAAAAGTTGTAATCAAATCAATTTTCG